>CAMLIY010000017.1 GCA_946480125.1 uncultured Asticcacaulis sp. | reverse complement strand
ACGCCATTGCCGTCATACCATTCCTGAGAGTGGGTGACGATCTGGTCGAAGGTCTTTTCGCCCGCCAGAACCGGCGAGAGCTGGATGCGGTCATAGGTGGCGCAAGGCTCCGCGCCGATGATCGAAATCTCGAACCTCGTGTCATCCCGCTTGAGGATTTCCTCGACGATACGGCCCCCGGCCATGCCGGCGCCTATGATGACGATACGCTCTTTCTGTGTGGTCATACTTGAACCCTTTGAGCAAAAAAAAGAGCCCCGAACCGCGCTGCTCATTGCTGAGTAGCGGGGTTCGGGACTCCATTGTCCTGATGGTGCGCCGCAGAAATCGCCATTGATTTCAGAAGCGCGAATGTGGTTGATCGACAGTGATCAGATCTATGAGGCTAAGGCAAAAGCGGAGATTGTCAACATGGAAAAATGCGGTTATCCGATTTTGTGCGATGCAAAGTACTCCTCCTCCCCTGCGAAGCGGGGGAGGAGGAGAAAGAGTCAAATCTTCGCGTCGGCCGCACCAAAAACGTGCCAAGTTGTGCGCCAGCGCTTCTTAACGTAGGTCAGTCCGCCAAGCGCCACCAGGGCCAGGGCAGCAAAGCCCAACAAGCCGATCTGGTAGGAGCCGGTCGCCTGTTTGGCCAGGCCGAGCGTGGCGGCGAGATAGAAACCACCGACGCCGCCGAACATGCCGACAAGACCCGTCATGACGCCCATTTCGTTACGAAACCGCTGCGGCACAAGCTGGAAGACCGCGCCATTGCCCATGCCAAGCGCCCCCATGCCGACGATCAGCACGGCCACGGCGGTCCAGATGGTCGGCATGCCGAAACTGAGGACAACAAGGCCCACCGCCGCGGCCGTGTACATGATGCTGAGGGTCCGGATACCGCCGATGCGATCGGCCAGAGCGCCGCCGACCGGGCGGACGAGCGAACCTACGAAGACGCAGGCGGCGGTGAAGAAGCCGGCGTGGATCGGATCAATGCCGTATTCGCTGTTGAAATAGATGTTGAGTGAGGACGACAGGCCGACAAAGCCGCCGAAGGTGACACCGTAGAAGAACATGAACCACCAGGCGTCGGGCTGCTTGAAGATGCCGAGATATTGCGCAGTGGTCTTAGCGGGCGGTTGGTTCGGCGCGTCCTTTGCCAGCATCATGTAGATAACGAAGGTGATGATCAGCGGAATGGCGACCAGTCCGAACACGCTCGTCCAGCCGTACATCTTGGCCAGCGTCGGGGCGAACAAAGAGGCCAGCACCGTGCCGGAATTGCCGGCGCCGGCGATGCCGAGCGCAACCCCTTGATATTTAGGCGGATACCATCGCGAGGCCAGCGGCAGGGCCACGGCAAAGGAGGCCCCCGCCATGCCGAGTACCACGCCGAGCGCCAGCACGCCGCCATAATTACTGATGTGCATCAGCCAGGCGGCCAGCAAGCCGGCAATGACGATAAGCTGCGCCAGAGCCCCGGTCTTTTTAGGACCGATGCGATCAACCAGCACGCCATTGACGACGCGCAGAAGCGCGCCCGACAGAATCGGCACGGCGACCATGAAGCCCTTTTCGGCCGGCGTCAGGCCGAGTGTCTTGGCGATCTGGACGCCGAGCGCGCCCAGCAGTACCCAGACCATGAAACTCATGTCGAAGTATAGGAAGGACGAGAAGAGGGTGGGGGTGTGCCCCGACTTGAGGAAGTCCCTGGAAATCATAGCGGTTACTTTCAACGAGGATTAGAGTTTATACTGTAAGGCGATCCATGTCTTGCGCCGTGAGGCGGGTGCGGAACCGCCGGCGGAGTCGAAATCGGCGTATTTGACGAGTGCCGAGAGATGCGGCGTCAGGGCGATCGTGGCGACCGCATCCCATTCCCGGCCCAGTTTTTGATCGAGGCGCGCGGTGGTCAGGTTGTGATAGACGAGGCTTAAAGTCGGCTTCAGTTTCGCGGGCAGGGCCAGGCTCAGGCTGTAGCTCAGATCGTCTATGCCGTTGACGGTCGTCTTGTTGCCACCGGTGCCGGAAAAGGCATCGGAGAAGCCCTGAAAGGCATGGTTGGTGCCGAGCGGGGTGACGAAGCCGATCGTGCCATTGCCGCCAAGGGATTCGTAATTGACCTTGAAAGTCGCAAAACCGTAAGTGGCGCCGGCCTCGACCATATATTCCTGCAGGTCGAAATCAGCGGGGTTGTTGCCGTAATCGGCCTGGCGGGCATACTGGCCGGTATAGGTGAGCTTCAGCACACCAGCCTTGGCGGTGCCGGCGGCGCGCAGGCCCCAGGTATTTGTGGAGGAGGCGGCGGCATTGTCGAAATCGAGCGCATAATCGAAGGCGGTCAGTTTCAGGCGGTCATTGAAGGCATAGCTGGCATTCACTACCCAGCTATCCGAATCCCAGTCCTTGCTCTCAGCCAACACGCGATTGATCTTGCAGAGATAGGCCAGGCTGTATTTCAGCTTGCCGAAGCCGCTGTCCAGGCGAAGGCCGTCCATGGTCTGCTCGTCCTGACGCCAGCCGACATTGCCGATAAAGCGGCCGTCATCAAGGATAATGCGCTGCCGGCCGGCGGTGAGGGTGGTGGTCGCCGTCGGGGTCCAGACGATCTGGGCGCGGTTCAGTTCGGTGACCTCCGGATCGGAAATGACCGGATAGGCCGTCTTGCCGTTGGTGGTCGAGTTGTAGTCGTCGGTCAGAGCCGTGACGTTCTCGAATTCGACCAGCAGTTTGACGTGGTGGAAGTCGCCGGTCTGGACGCCGATGCGGTTGCGCCAGGTGAGGGCGTCAGCCTTGTCAGTGAAACCCTGCTGCTCGACCTGCTCTGACCGCAGGTTTGACTCGACGATCGGCCTGGACGCCGCCAGTGCGGCGCTGAAGCTGTCTTCCGCCTGCGCCGCTCCGGCGTGGCTTGTCAGCAGAAGCGCGAGGGCCGTTGTTTGGTAGAGTGAGAATTTCACGCCATATCCCCGGTTGAAAGCAAAAAAAACGTCCCAGCCGTGATCACCGTTGTGGTGAGCATGTCTGAGACGTCATTGTCTGATGTAGGCCCCGCGCGCCGCCATTAGCGCACCGGGCCGGAAGTCTGGCGATCTCCATTGATCGCTGGATTTGAGCGTTATTCAGAAACGGCACGCCGTCAATATATAAGCGGTTATGTTGCGCCGCGGCATAAAGCCTGCGACGGAAATGTCACCAAAAGGCGGATTGCAGCTAATTTTGATCTCTGAGCATGACTTTGGCTTAAAAGCCGAATTTGGTTTCAATTGAAATCACTATTTCGTGATGCTTCCTGCATAGGCAGACTTGCGGGTGCGGGGGTTTGCTTTATGCTTATCTGCGGGCGAACCCTCAGGAGACGCTATGCGCAATATAGACTTCAGTTCGTGGCAAAGCTTGCTGACCACGCTGATCGGCTTGGCGATGGTGACGCTGATCGGCGTCGGTATACGTCTGTTGATGATGGTGACGATCCAGCAGCGCCGCGAGCGCATGAACCGTCAGATCAACGAACGCCTGCGCACCCTGATCGCTGCTTACAAGACAGTGGGCGGCTCGTTTACCGGCAATCTGGCTGTCGATCCGACGCACAAGCGGGATTTGCGTCCGTCAGATGACAGCGTAACAGACCTGAGTGACATCGGGTCTGACCGCACACGGCGTATCCGTGATGCGGTCGAAGCGGCCTTATCGGACATCATCCTGCTCGGCACCGAGCCGCAAGTGCGTCTGGCCGAACGCGCGGCGCGCGAGCTGGTGGCGGGGCGTCCGGTTCATACGCATGAACTCGTTGTGTCGTTACGCGATTTTATCCGTCAGGCGCTCGATCTCGATCCGATCCCATCTGGTCTGGAGATTCCGATGCAGGGACCGGCGCGACCATCGGCTTCCGGCGGACGCGGAAAGGATGGCGGAAAGGAAACAAGCCGTTCGGGCGGTGGTTCAGGTGGGGGTTCAGGCGGGGGCGGTATGGGCGGCGGCGGCGGTGGTCACGGCATTATCACTGATGACGACGATTCACAGCGGACACATCACCAGTCTTAACCACAGCGGAACACGCCACCATCGAACAGCCGGTTTGGCGGCATGGTGATATTATGCGGCGCGGCGGGAATTTCCCAGTTATTGGTCTGGCCTCCCTCGGTCTTTTCATCGTCCAGCGGACAATTGATACCGAGTGGTATAGCGGCTTCGCGCCAAAGGTCCGGGCGGTAGACACGGCGCGCCAACTGGTCGAAATCATGCTCCGGCGTCAGCAGCCCCCAGCGTACCATCTGGCCCATGAACCACTTGGCATGGCTGATCCACGGGAAGGTGGCGATTTGCGGGTCAAAGGTCAGTCCGCTGGAATCGAGCGCCATTTCGATAGCTTTCCACGGTGCATTGACCGAGGCCTTACGCGCCAGGATACGGATCAGGTCTTCGCGGTGCGCGGGATCACTGGCCCACTGTCCGGCGCGCAGCAGGGCGCGGATGAGGGCGATTGTCGCTTGCGGATTGGCCTCGGCCCAGGCGGCGCGTACGCCCAGCACTTTTTCCGGTTTGAGCGTCCAGTAATCGGGATCGGAGAAGAGAATTTCGCCGTGGCCATTCAGTTGCGCCGCCTGCGGCCAGGGCGAGCCGGAGCAGAAACCATCGATCACGCCGTCCTTGACCATATCAGCCATGCGCGACGGCGGCACCACCAGCCATTGCAGTTGCCGTTCGGGGTCGAGACCGGCAGAGGCCGCCCAGTGGCGCAGGACAAAGTGATGCGGCGACCAGGTGAAAGGTACGGCGAACACCAGTCGTCCCAGGCCTTCGCGGCGGCGCCGTTCAACTTCGCGCGCCAATAACCGCGCACTGCCCATCAGAGACGTATCGAGCTGGCCGCCATCTTCCAGCCGCGCCTTGAGTTTGGCCGAGACCAGCACCGAATTGCCGTTGGCGCCCAGGGCCATGGGCGCGATGATCCGGCCCATCGAAGGTCCCAGTCCCAGCGCGGCCGCGAACGGCATGGGCGCCAGGATGTGGGCCGCGTCGATCAGGCCATAGGCCAGCTTGTCGCGGATATTCGACCAGTTGGCCTCGCGCGTCAGGGTGACGTTCAGTCCTTCACTGTCATAGAAGCCCAGCGCCTCGGCCACCAGTATCAGCGCGGCGTCATTCAGCGGGCTGTAGGCGATTTTGATGTCGGTCATTAGGTATCACCAGATTTCAACAGGTCGCTGACGGCCAGGATGTCGGCGGCTACGGCGTGAATGGGGCGGCCGGTATCCATGGCGTGTTTGCGTAACGCCTTGTAAGCGTCGTCTTCGGAGAGATGGCGTGACGCCATCAGTACGCCCTTGGCGCGATCAATGGTCTTGCGGGCGGCGAGGTCGGCCTTGGCCTTGTCGAGATCCTTGCGCAGGCCTTGCGTCAGGGCGAAGCGCTGGGCAGCCACGGTCAGGATAGAAGAAACACGCTTCGGATTATAACCGTCAACAATATAGCCGGCGACACCGGCCTCCAGTGCTTTCGCCGTGGCATTGGCATCCGAGCGGTCAACGAACATAACGACCGGGCGCGGCACTTGCTCATTGGCCACCTGCAAGGCCTCCAGCATGTCGCGGTCAGGGCTTTCGCAGGCAATGATCACCATGTCGGGGTCGAAATCGCGCAGCATCCGCAGTTCAAAATGCCGCGCCTGGCGGATGACGGTCTCCTGGTCGCCATTATCCGCGCGGACGCCTTCCGCTACCTGTTCGGCGCGGCCTTCGTCGGGGTCGATAATAAGGACGTTGACAGTCTTGGCCATTACGCAAAAGGGTAGCGTCCACAAGGCAAATTTGGCAAGGCGGTTTGCGGTCGCTTGGGCCGCTTCCGGTAACAGTTTGATTTACATCGTTTACATGGCGTGATCTTATCGATTAATAGGTATGCCGCTTGGCTTCATAAGGGCAATCGGAAAATCGCGCGGGGGCTAAGTCAGGCAAGGGAACGGCGCATGGGCAGTATCAAAAGATGAAATTTTTCATTTTAGTCCTGACCTGCATTACCTTGGGCGGCTGTGCGACCATACGGCCAGATATGCTGGCCAAAGGCGCGGTGGCTGAGAAGGTCGTGCTGAAAGACGGCTCGATCGTACAATACATGCAATATGTGCCGCCCAGCTATCACGGCGGCAAAGCGCCGGTTCTGATTTTCCTGCATGGATCCGGTGAGGCGGGCAGCGATGTCACCCGCGTCATGGGCCCTGGGCCCTGGGCCTATGCCCGCGATCATGCCGATTTTCCCTTCATCATCCTGGCGCCACAGCAATGGCACGATGAGGAATGGGAGCCCAAAAAGCTGAAAGAATGGCTTGATGTCGCCGAAGCACGCATACCGGCGGATCGCAAACGTATCTATCTGACTGGTCTGTCGCTTGGCGGTGGTGGCTCATGGGACTGGGGCATGTTCCAGCCAAAGCGCTTCGCCGCCATCGCGCCGGTATCAGGCTATTCTAATGTGAAAACGCCCTGCAAGCTGACCGGCAACCATATCTGGGCTTTCCATGGCGAACTGGATGACGTGGTGCCGATCCGCGAAGAGGACATACTGGTCAGTGCCGCGAAGGCCTGCGGCATTGACGTCACATATACCATCTATCCGGGAGGTGATCATAATGCCTGGGACGCTGCCTACACCAATCCGGCCCTGTACGCCTGGTTTCTGATTCATAAGAAGGAATGACATTTAATTGCCGCTGAATTTTAGGATTACTTTATATGTAACCGAAAAAGCACAATTATATATCACATAAAATCAAAGCCTTATTTCGTGTCATAAAATAGTTTGAGGTTCGACACCATAGCTTCCAAAATCCGTCGGCGAACTGTCACTAAGGCCGGTTACGGCGATTTTCCCATAAAGCCCAGTTGGGTTTTTATAGGGGATAATTATGAAAATCGCACTCTTCACTTCCGTGGCCGCGTTCGCGCTGCTCAGCGCCGGTCTGGTCCACGCGCAAGACGCCGCACCGGTCGTCGCTGCTGCCAGCACGCCGGCCGCTTCCGAGGCAGTCACTGAAGTCATCGTTTACGGTCAGGGCCAGAGCCGTCAGACCCAGTCGGTCAAGGCCGACGACATTACCAAGGTGGCGCCGGGCACAAGCCCGCTGAAAGTGCTCGACAAGTTGCCGGGCGTCTCGTTCCAGTCGGCCGATCCGTTCGGCGCTTACGAATGGTCGGCCCGTATTTCGGTGCGCGGCTTCAATCAGAATCAGCTCGGGTTTACGCTTGACGGCGTCACTCTCGGCGACATGAGCTACGGCAACTATAACGGCCTGCATATTTCGCGCGCCATCATCAACGAAGACATCGCGCGCGCCGATCTTTCTCAAGGCGCCGGTTCGCTCGATTCCGCCACCTCGTCGAATATGGGCGGCACGCTGAAGTTCGTGTCGCGCGATCCATCACAAGCGCTCGGTGGTGAAGTGGCCGGCACGGTCGGTTCGGATTCGATGCACCGCCTCTATGGCCGCTTCGAAACCGGCGCTATAACGGCCCTCGGCGGCCTGCGCGCCTATGTCTCCGCCGTCGACATGAAGACCGACAAGTGGAAGGGCGGCGGTGAACAAAAGCAACAGCAGGTCGACGCCAAGGCGGTTCTGCCGATCGGCGAGGGCACACTGTCGGCTTTCGTCAACCATTCAGAGCGCCGCGAGCAGGATTACCAGGATATGTCGTTCGAAATGATCGACCGCCTGGGTTATGACTGGGATAATTTCCAGCCGAACTGGAAGCTGGCAAACGACGTTTCCATGGACTACTGGACCAGCGCGCTGACCGGCACCGCGGCCGTTTATCCCGGCAAGATCGCCACGGTTGACGACGCTTACTATTACGGCGGCGGTGTCCGTGACGATACCCTGTCCGGCATCAATCTCGCCATGCCGGTGTCGGATACATTCAAGTTCAACCTCCAGGTCTACAACCATACCAATGAAGGCCAGGGCCTGTGGGTCACGCCCTATACGCCTTCGCCCGGCAGCCTGATCCTGGCCGCCGCCGGTTCGGCATCTTACGATCCGACCAGCACCGACACGGCCAATGTCTCGATCCGTACCACCGAATATGACATAAACCGTACAGGTGTCATCGGCGGCGGCACGCTCGATCTCGGCGCCCATCAGGTTTCGGCCGGCTTCTGGCTGGAAAACAACGACTTCACCCAGGCCCGTCGCTTCTATGGCGAATCCCTGGCGGCCCCGCACCGCGACAGCCTGGGCTTCCAGAGCGATCCGTTCTTTACCCAATGGTCTTACGCCTTCAATACCAAGACCACGCAATTCTACCTTCAGGACATCTGGTCGGTAACCGAAGCCCTGAAGATCAACTTCGGCTTCAAGTCGCTGTCGGTCGAGAACTCGGTCCACAACACCCACACCCCTGGTCAGCAATATGGCGTCATTCCGGGCGTCGGCGCCCTGGTCACGTCTGCGGCCGCTCTCAGTGCCAAGCTGAAGTCGGAAGACACCTTCCTGCCGCAGATCGGTGCCGTCTATAAGATCAGCGGCAACTACGAAGTCTTCGGTTCCTACGCCGAAAACATGGATGCCTATGTCTCCGCCGCCACGGCAGGGCCTTTCAGCTCGCTCAGCCAGGCCAATGTCGATTACGTCAAGGACAACCTGAAGCCGGAATCGTCGAAAACCATGGAAGGTGGCCTGCGCTTCCGCTTCCCGCAGTTTTCCGGCGTCGCGGCCCTGTATAACGTCAAGTTCGACAACCGCATCCTGGCCGTTACCCAGGGCGCCGGCATCCAGGGCAATGCCCCGGTGCTGTCGAACGTCGGCGGCGTCACCAGCCAGGGCGTCGAACTGGCCGGCACCTACCGCTTCACGCCGCAATGGAAGCTCTACGCCTCGTACAGCTACAACGACTCTAAGTACGAAGATGATGTTCAGTCGTTTGACGGCGCCGGCAATCCGGTTATCACGCCGACCAAGGACAAGATGGTCGTCAACACGCCGAAGAACCTGTTCAAGACCGAACTGGGTTACGATAATGGCGCGTTCTTCGGTACGCTGGGGGTCAACTATACCGACAAGCGCTACTATACCTACACCAATATCGGCGGTGAAGTGCCGTCTAGCACGATCTCCGATCTGACGGTCGGATACCGCTTTGAAAACATAGGCACGACGGTGCAGCTCAATGTCACCAACCTGACCGACGAGCAGTACATCTCGACCATTGGTTCCAACGGCTTCGTCAACTCCGACGCCTCCAATTCGAACCAGACCATCCTGCCGGGCGCCCCCCGCCAGGTGTTCCTGAACGTCCGCAAGACGTTCTGATTTTTGCTTTCCCAGCCTTGGCCAGCCGTTTCACCACAACGGCTGGCCTTTCTTTTTATGCGGAGTTATCCTGATGCATATCAATCGCCGCCGGTGTCTCGGCGCAGGACTTGCCACCATGGCCGCCGCTACCGTCGCCTATGCCGCCACACCGAAGAAACCGCTTATTGTCGGCCATCGCGGCGCACCGGGCTATCTGCCCGAACACACCATCCCTGGCTATGAGCTGGCCATCAAAATGGGCGCTGACTTTATCGAACCCGATGTGGTTTCGACCTCTGATGGCCATCTGATCGTGCGTCATGAGCCCTTGCTCTCCGTCACCACCAATGTCATCGACCATCCCGAATTCGCTGACCGCAAGCGCACCCGCAAGCTGGATGGCATCTACACGACCGACTTTTTCACCTGCGATTTCACCCTTGCCGAGATCAAGAGCCTGCGCGCCAGGCAGGCTTTTGCGAACCGCGATCACAGTCATGACGGCCTCTATCAAATCCAGACGCTTCAAGAGGTCATCGACCTGGCGCAGAGAAAATCACGCGAGACCGGCCGCATCATCGGCCTCTATCCCGAAATCAAGCATTCGAGCTTTCACCAGGCGCTGGGGTTGGCGATCGAAGACAAGCTGCTCGATACCCTGAAACGCGCCGGCTTGGATCGTGCGTCATCATCGGTCATCATCCAGTCGTTTGAGACGGCCAATCTGAAATACCTGCGCCAGAAAACCGCAATCCGTCTGATGCAACTGATCGATGGGTCGGATACCGATCCTGTAACCGGTGCCATGATCCTGAAAGCACCATCTGACAAGCCCTATGATTGGGTAATGGCCGGTCGGGCAGGGGATAACCATGACCAGTTATCGCCGGTGGGCCTGAAGGAAATCGCCACCTATGCCGATATTGTCGCGCCCTGGAAGCGTCACCTGATCAGCTTCGCCCAAGGCAAGCCGGTATATCGCCGCGATATTATCGACAATGCCCATGCCTGCGGCCTGCAAGTCCATACCTGGACGATGCGCAGCGACCAGCTTGATCCCTATTACAAGGGTGATGATCAGAAAGAGTATTTCGATCTGTTCGATCTGGGCGTGGACGGGATTTTCACCGATTTCGCCGATGCCGGTGTCAAGGCGCGGGAAAGCTGGATGAGGGCTTTGAAACTGCAAGTTTAAAAACTTTTGGAAAAGCGAATTTAGCGCTTGTCATGACAGAATAATTGACTATGTTCCGCCGCTCACCGCTAGGGTCACCAAGCCTGGTTGGTTCCGAAGAATTGGTTCGGGTGTGTAGCTCAGTTGGTAGAGCAGCTGACTCTTAATCAGCGGGTCTGGGGTTCGAGTCCCCACCCACCCACCATTTTTCTTCGCTCTATTCAAACACTTAGCCCCATGTATATGCTAAGTCAGGTTTGTAGTTTACAGTCAGTTTACAGATTTTAGTCCTGTTACGTTCTCGTTGAGGCGGGCAATTGCCCGTTCGGCGAGCGGTGTTTGATCACCCAAATAGTGAGCATTTAATACTGCCTCGACGGTCTTTTCAGAGTGACCGGTGATTGACGCGATCTCGCTAGTGCTACTGCCCGCGATCTTTATTCGGGTGATTGCCGTTCCGCGCAGGTCGTGAAAATGCAGATCAGTATCCCCGAATATTTTCGTGAAGGCTTTGCGCCAACTAGCCCTGAACCCCGATTCGGTCCAAGGGACGCCGCGAGAGTTGGTTAGAATGTGCGTGCTGGTTCGCTCAAGCGCATTTAGGGCGTCGGCGGCGTGCCGTAGGAGCGGGATTGTCAACTTGACGCGCGGCGCACCCGGCTTCTTTTTACTGACTGAGACCCTGATCCGCTTCCCATCGTAGTCAGCCCAGGTCAGCTTAAGAAGGTCACCTTCACGCTGGCCAGTGGCGAGCGCCAAAACCAAAGCAAGCGATAAGGCCGCCGGCGCGTGAGAGATAAATTTTGCGATTTGATCCTCAGACCATAACTTTTCTGCCCGTTCGCTGCTGTAAAGGCGACCAAGGCGAGCGGCGTGGTTGTAGTGGATGCGACCGTTATCAAGGGCGACGGACAAGATGCGGGCGAGGGTGCTCACGGCATAATCAGCGGCGCGAGGTTTGTCCGCCATAGAATCACGCCATTTTTTGAAATCTCCACGGACGCGAGGATCATCAAGGACGCGAATAGGCATGTCACCGAACTGATCAAGCACCTTGGTCGCCGTCATATCATAGTTGCGGCGCGAACTGGCCGACAGAGACGTGTATTCGGTACTGGCGCGCCACTCCGCTACCAAGGTAGCTAAAATGCCCTGCACCGGCCTTCTAACTTCTTTCAGTGCCTCGTTGTAGCTGGCCATGAATTCAGGCGAGCCGGGTTTTCCATCAAGCCTAGGCCCGCCGCGCCAGGCGTAATGGTATCGGACCACAGTGCCATCTGCGAGGGTCTTTTTGACCTTGTGGATACCCTTAAGCTTAACGCGCATTTTGCTTTTTCGCCCAGTCGTCATAGGCCGACGTCGCCGCGATTTCCGAAGTCTGTCCAGGAAAGAAGTCAATAACACCAGTGGTTACATCGACGCTGATTTTAGAGAAAGAAAGACCGCTTTTGCGCGCTCCTTTCAGAGCTCGCTCGACGGCCGCCTGATTGATTTTCGACGGGCTACGCATTGGTGGCCTCCGGAATTTTGATAGTTACGAAAGGCCGTTGCGACGCCTCAACCATATCCTCGGCAAATAGTTCATGGTCGATAATGACGGCCGCGCCTCTTCGCAGTGCGGTGCGAGCAGCGGTATGTTCATCGCTGTGCCACAGGTCATCAATCGTGTTTGTCCAATGGACAGCACCGTCCGCCGTGACAATTACCAGCTTTGACAGTGAAAGACCGCGACTGCCCTGAAACCCGAAGGCGCCTCGATCGGCCATGTCGCGAAACACGAACCGCGCGAGATCACCCTGAACATAATACTGGTAGTCGGACGGATTCTTTCCAGTCAGCGCCTTTTCGAAAATCTCAGCGCGCCAACCGGGTTCCGGATACTCAACGTGTCCCGCAGGCGTTACAGCATAGTCGACCCACGCCGGCCAGTTGCCGTCATACACAGGTTTGAACTCCGAAAGGTTGTGACGTGAAAGCACCGCCTCGACAATTGCCCGCGTCGACAGCTTCGAAACTTGCGAGCGCACCTCCAATGCAACGCCGAAGTCAGCTAAGGCCTTCAGGACCTTCATTTGCGCCAACTCCACCACATTGAACCGAGCGTGACCTTCAGTCTTCGGCAACAGGTCGCGGCGTCGCCAAAGGCGTTGGAGGTCTACGTTAATTCCAGAGATGGCTTCGGCATCTCCCGGCGTGAACGTGTTTAATTTGTATATTGGAAGTTTTGTCATCGTGCGCCGGTTTTCTCACTTCCGTATCTTATGCCACGGTTTATAATTAGGGTCAAGAGACCCGATATGCCGATAAACGGACCCTGCGGCGTCGGCGACCCCAAGGGGTATCGGCGATTTTGGGAATTCACACCAGCGAGCGCAGAATTTCGGCGGCTTCGTCTGAGTCGCAATCTAACATGCGCCGACCAAGCGGCTCGGCCAGCGCCGCCATTTTCCGTCGAGCTTCGTTTAGGGTTGTCGGCGTCAGGCCTATAAGGGCATCAAATGCCGCGTCATACTCAATGCAAATGGCGCCTAAGCGATCCAGGCACTCGGTCAGCCCGCTATCCCTTTCCGCCTTGAGGCGCGCTTCGCGGGCCTCCCTAAACTCCGCGATCTTTGCATCCAAACGTTGTTGCGGCGCGCTGCCCGGCCCCCAGAATTCGGCGGCCTTTCCCATAAAGTTCTGTATTTCGTGTTCTGAGTAGGCGTGTATTTCCTCGCCCAGGTGACTTTTACCTATCACCACACTGGCAAACGAGGCGAGTGCGTCGTCTAAACGCCAAGATTCCGCCTCACAGGCCTCAAGCGCCGACATGGCGGTGTTTAGGCGCTCTATGGCCTGGTCGATGTCAAACACCGGCGAAGCGCGCGCCGTCGCGGCCAGCAGGGCCAAGCCGGAAAGTGCCGGCATGGCGAGAAGGGCGGTGCGGCGGTTGAGCGTGGATTTGTCCGGGTTGGACATAACGGGCACAGTGGTGCTATGGGCGTGTTCAGCCATGACCTGATCTCCATTCGATCGGTTGAGGTTAGGACCGGCTGAAAAGTTCCAGCTTTTCACCGGTCCGTTATTCTGGTATCACGGATGTTATGAGCGGTCAAGAAACTCTGATATCAAAGAAGCGGCGTGGACCGGCCCCGACCGGGCAGGGGACACCCATCATGGTTCGCCTTCAACCTGATCACCTTGCGACACTTGACGCCTGGTGCGCGAAGCAAAGCCCCGCGCCATCCCGCCCCGAAGCGATCAGGCAAATTTTGGCAGCGCATTTTGACGATAAATGACGTGCGATTGGGGGCTGCATGGACGATGACCGTCTAAATAAACTGATAGATTTTACTAGAGACTTGCATTTCAAAAAAATGGATGATCTGGCAAAGAGTTGTCAGGATACCGCCTTAACTATTGTGAAAGCGCTTTTCACACTCAATGGCGGGGCCATAGTTGCGATATTGTCATTTATGGGGCTTAAGCTTGGCAACAATGAACTGCCAATAAGCTTAGAACCGCTAAGTCTATTTTGGGTAGCATTCCTGTTGGCCATCATTGCTACAATTATTGGATATTTTTGCCTTATAGCGCTCATCTATTGCTTATCAAGGGGACAAATAGATACTGAAACCAGCGGTATGAGCTATTCAGAAGACACCGGTTCTACGATGAAGCGAATTTTCATCCTTTCGTTTTTGCCGGTCGGTGTGGTCATCATCTCTCTCGGTTTTTCCATAGCTGGTTCCGTTAGTTTTTCCCACTACGTCACTGTCGCTACAAAGGCTGTGAAAGCTTCCCAAGCTCCTGGCTTACCTAACCCTGTCATATCGAGCACCGTCGCTCCTTCGGTTCTTGTTCTTGTGCCTGTTCCTAGCAAGCAGGTCGAAGGCATCGCTTTAGCATCAAGCGTTGAAGCGACAAATGAGTCGAGCGATAAAACCAAGCCTGCCGATTGAGCTCCGAAACGGATAAATTATCAACAGCCGTTGAAAACAAATTATCCCGCGCTGGTCGTAGTTTAGCTAAAATTGTCCAAATCTATCCCCATAGTTCACAGGCTGTGAAATGGCCACAAGTGGATACCTGTGGGTTAGCGGAAAATCCGCCGGGACAGCCGTTGAGTTTCGCGCCTTAAGTCAGACTGTGGTGTTGCCTGGTGTCATTTTGATTCGGGTAAATTACGGAAAGGTAGGTGCAACATGAAAAGGCTGAAATACAGTCTGCATTTTAAGTGCAAATGGTTTGATATCAGGATCAGAGCGGGGCCGAGGGCCGCAATGGGGATGCTTATGGTGACGGTCGTTATTTGGACGATCCCGTCCGCCACCATAAGTCAGACGCTTGATCTCGCCATAGCCTGGTTGAGGTAACGGCGATAAGAGCAGCGCGCCGCCGTGATTTTCACGGCGGCGCGTTATTATTTGTGCCGCAAATGAAGCACCGACGCAATGCGGCATCCGACCCGTGCTGGATTTTTTTGTGGCTTCAGCGCGCTATGAACGTCACTCCATGTAGCTTCGTTGGCGGCGAGCCTCATTTCAGCCTCCACCGCTCGCGGTCTGCCTGATTGACCCCGGCCAGCGATGCCCCGCCTTGCGCCCCGGCGACGGCCGCCCGCTGACTATAAGTCTGCGCCACTGGCTCGGCGACACGACTGACATGCACGTCGAACAGGTCGGACTTGTCAACTTCCACCTTAAGGAAGCCGCCGCCAGAGCCGCCGCCACCCAAGGCAGCCGCCAGTTGCGATTGATTGAGCACTTGCGCACCTGATCGCATATTCAGCAATTCAGGGCCGCGCTCGCCCACCCAGTGCCAGCCACCCGGTGAGGACAGGGTGCCGTTGACGTGGCCGGGCAAGCCCTTGAGTATGCCGGAAATGGCATCAAATATGCCGCCCGATCCGCCCGATCCGCCCGCCGCCTTCGGGGCCTGCATACCGGCCTGGGCGTTCTTCCATAGATCGGTCAGCACCGACATGACGGATTTCCAATTATCCAGCAGATCGACGGTCAGCCGTTTCCAGTTCAACTGTCCGGTATAAACCCATTCCTGCGCTGCGCCTTTGAACGCCTGACCGACTTCCCCCCACGCCGCCTTATAGGCATCTCGGATGCGCGCGGCCGATTCCATCCTGGCCTTCTCAAACGAGCCGACACCAATTTCCTTGTCGCTTGCGTCCCCGAGCACATCAGCAGGACTATACTTGCCGATGCCGTAGGCATCGTCGCGCGCCTGTTGTGCGCGGCGCAGCTGCTCCTGATATGCCTTTACATCGATCAGTTTAGCTTGGCGGGCTTTTCGGAGCGCTTCAACCTGTTCCTTGAAAGCCTTATCCGCCGTCTCATCCGGCGTCATCAGCGTGGCCATCACACCAGTCAGGGCGGTGCGCAGTTCATCAATGGCCTGCTTCGCGCCTTTGGCCCCCTCCGATACCCCGGCCAACACCGGGGGCAGTGTGACGCCCGCGCCAGCGGTCAAAATTGCCTCGGCATCTTTGAGTTTCTGATTTGCGTCCGCAATGGCCTTTTCTGACACCTCGACCTGTGCCCGGATTACCCGTTGCTGCCCCATATTCGCAATCTGGCCGCCAGATGCGCCGATAGATGCCCCCATCGGCCCGACAGTGGGGTTTGCACCCCATGACGCGTTAAGGCGAGCTTCCTCAACCTTTAAAGCAGCCAGCTTGGTTTCGTTCAGTGCCATTTGCGCTTTGGCGTTGCGAATGGTCTGCTGCTGCTCGACCTTAAGCGCGGCAGCGTTTTTCAACGTCTCCTCGCGCTGCTTGCCGGTCTGGCCGGCCGCGAGTGTCACCATTTGTGTGTAAGCGTCGGTGGCCTTGGTCACGCTGTCAGTCGCGGCGGCAAGGTCTTTTGTAGCCGGCGTGGCCGAGTATGTCGCCTTGTAAAGCGCAATCGTGCCAGCCGTTGCGGCAGCGATAAGACCGATCGCCAGACCGAGCGGACCCAGAGCGAAATCAATTGCCGCGCCAAGCGCAGTAGCGCCGGCGGCGGCGGTAGCCTGCACAGGCCCCAGTGCAGCGACCGAGGCGGTGTAACCGATCCAAGCAGTTCGGACGGCCGCAATCATCGGCGCCAGGCTGGCCATAGTGCTGAAAACCGTGCCGGTCGACGTTATGACTGTGCCGAGAATGACCACAAGCGGCCCTACGGCGGCGGCCACAGCGGCGAAACCGACGATCACAGATTGCATGGCCGGAGACATTCCGTTGAAGGCTTTAACGGCCTTCGTAATACCATCGACCATCGGCACTATCGCCTTTTTGATAATTCCGCCGAAGGCTTCCTGAAAATCGTTGCCAGCCTGGCGCAGGGCCGACCACGGGTCGGCTTCGCGCATTGCCTTAGCTGAGCCACCGAATTCCCGCGCCACTTCGTCAAGAATCATGCCTTGTGCCTTAGCGACCTCACCATGCTTCATCATGGCCTTGATCTGGTTTTCCTGATCAGCGGTGAAAATGATCCCGATACGTGACAGCGCGGTCAGTCCCCGAATCGGATCATTTAGGGCTTTGCCGAGCTGAATAGTCGACGATTGCAGATCCTGCCCAAGGCGTGCGGAGATATCGACAATCGACTGTTCCGCGCGATCGAACACACCTCCGCTAATATTGCCGAAGGTCAGCAGGTTTGCCGTCACTGATTTCAGGATATCATCGTCGTCATAGACGCTCATGTTCTGAAGGCCTGCGGCTATGTTCTGAAGCTGCTCGACCGTTTTACCCGACGCACCATTCATGCCTTTTAGGGCAGCTTGTACCTGTCCGATGGCCTGCGCGCTTTCAGTGGAAGCCTTGGAGGCCGTGACCGCCAGCGCTGCGAACGGCGCGGTGAACGCGAGGGTGAGCGTCTGCCCCAGATTCTTGAGGTCCTCGCCGGAAGCCTTCCATTCGCGCGCCGCTTTATTGAGGGTTTTTTGTGCGCCGTTCATACCTTTTTCAAAAGCGATGGTATCCATCCCCAAAACGACGCGAAGTGCTCCTATGATGGCGTTCGCCATGTCAGACTCCTAGATAAAATTAATGAATTGCGAGCCGCGCCGTCCGTTGACGGCCGCTCGCTCTTGACCGGAAAGGCAACCGAACCAAGCCAGTTGCGGACCACGCCCCTCCCAAGGCCGCCCGCTCTGGATGTGAAGGAAAAACCCACCCAGCTATCCGAATTTAGGCAACGAGGCCGAAATCACCGTAAGTCAGGGCCTTGGGTTGCTTGATGGCCTGCGCCAGACGCTCTTCTGCCAGCACCGTGACAAGGTTTTTGGTGAAGTCGTCATTGACTGTGCCAATCTCCACGCGGGCCGCCCAGCGGTCGTACAGCGTCGATGCGCGCGTGAAGTCACCGACGAGGAACTTATCGATAGACATGGCCTGTGTGGTGATCACAGGCAGACCCCAAAGCTTCTGCTGGATATTGGAGCCGGGCGTGCCCATGATGTAATCGCCGTCTGCGTTTTTCAGCAGGGTGATCCGCGTCCAATCGGCGGGATGCATGATGATGCCGTTTGCCGGAAACTCTGCCAAGGCGCTTTGCAGCAAGGCCAGGCCGAGCGTATCAAGCTGGGTCGGCGACGCCATAACAAACGGCGCTGCATAAGCCGTGGCATTCGGGACCAAGCCATTGAGGTTTTGCCCGGTGCCGTCGCCATTGAGCAGTTGCGCCTCTTCGACAAGCGCCAGACCATCCAGCAACTCGCTATCGATAAGGCCCTGCAATTGCGGTAGATCATCGAGCACCTGCCGTGAGGCTTTCATCCAGTGGGCGATGGTGCGCGCGTTGACGGTTTCCAGCGCCAACTGCGCGTCGCTCTGCGGCTTGGCAGCGCCTTCAGCGACCGGAGCCGCGCCATTGGTACGCCCGGTCACCTTGACCACTTCGACAGAGCCGCCCGACATCGGAATGACGGTTAGCAGGTCGCGCACCACGGGGCGTCGCTGGGGCAGGGGCGTGATCGACGGATCACGATAGGCCTGCACGCCAGCCCCGACCGAACCGGCGGCGTCGGTGGTGGCGGAGGTAAGCGTGGCCTTGGTCTCAAAGCCGAAACGGTCATTGCGTTGATTGCGGTCGGCAAAGTCCTTCACGCCTTCCTGCGCGATGAATTTGGCGCCCAAGCTCTGAGGCTCTTCGTCATACCCGCCGGAGGTCCCGTGACGCGCGGTCTTTTGCTCGATTTCCTGCAACCGCGCACCGTGTTCACTCGCGAGGCTTTTCAGTTCGGCAAAGGCGGCCTTCACTTCGTCGTGGTTCGTGCCGAACGCCTTAGCCAGGTCATCGAACGACTTGACCTGCCCGAAGGGGTGGCCGTCAGGCGAGCGCAGGTAGCGACCGGCGGCCCGTTCTGCCGGGGTCATGTGGCCGATGACGCCACGGGCGGAGAGATAGTTCTTTTTCATGTTCAGCCTTTCATGTGCTGGATTTCGGCAGTAGCGGCTTTGATGCGCCCCACCAGTTCGTTGAAGTCGGGGTGGTCTTCTTCGCCGTTAAGCGCCGGCCACCCGGCGGCGGCGATCTTGGCGGCCGCCGCGCGTGGCAGGCCGTTTTCATGCAGGAGGGATTGTAGCTCGCGCTGTGATCCGATGTTTTTGACAGCGGTGATGCGAGCGTTTTGGTTCGACGGGATCGTAACCGGGCTGACTTCGAAGAGGTCGAGGTTCGTAAGACGGCGAATACCGCTTCTTTGATCGAGCTGGGCCCCGCCAGTGGGCGTACCGAACCCTATCGACAAGCCGGTTACATCGCCCGCCTTCACGTGGGCGTGCATTTCACGGCCGTCGCTGGTTTCGAGATTCAGGACGCCTCTGAGGAAAAGACCACGCGAGTCTTCCTTGGCTTCCGTCCACTTCCCAATGGGGCGATGGAGGTTGTGCGACCAAAGCATGACCGGGGTGCGCTCACGAAGTGATCTCGCAAATGCTCCAGGCGCAATGACATCACCGTGCGAATCGGGTTCGCCATCAAATGTCGAACCATAACCTTCGATGATGCCACGGTCTGCTAGGTCCGAGGCGAGTTTGATCGCCAGAGAAGGGCCGGTTCTGAGGTAAGGGGTTTCTGTCGTCAAGACGCACCTATTGCTGCAACAAAGCCAAGGGGGTTTAGGAACCCGGTTGAGCCTTGAGCCCAGCTCCCGCTGGTACTTAAGGTGCTGTCCCGCACTAGGGCTGGTGACAACGGACCAAAGATAGGCCCAACCGGAATGAAAATCAACTACTGTTTGGCGCTTCCCGCCACGATAGCGTCGGCGGTGCGGTAGAGGTGTTCCGCCGCGCCCGGCGTCTTCGACTTCGAGGCCCAGGCGGCGGCGAAGCCCAGCATGAGCTGCGCAGCTTCGGCCTGGTCAATTCCGCAACGCATCAACTGTTCGGCGGCTGTGGTGAGAACGCCGTGTGCAATGTCAGTCGAGGAAACCTGTTTCGAGGTAGCGGCCTCGGCGGCAAGGTATGCCTCCGCAAGCCCCATCAGTTGACGCGCGATCACGACACGCGAAAGACAACTATCCGCCGCCGACAACGCCATGCTTTGAAGCGCAGCCGCCTTTTCCGGTTCCGTCGCATTGATGTTTTCCCGGTGGATGGCAGAGCGCATTTGCGCTGCAATCGAAGAGATTTGGAGAATGTTTTCTTGGTCGTTCACTGGTTTATCCTTTGTTTTTGCTGCAAAAAAAAAGTTTCTGGAAAAATATCGCACGGAAAAAGAGTTGTTTACCCCGCCGGTCTTTAGCCGGGCGGCACCTGACTTTTGATGCCCCCCCCGCTGCGCTGCATTGGGTTGGACTCTTGTTCTCATTCTGAGTTTTTATTTTAGGAAAATAGATTCAGGCAAAGCCTGAACATACGAACAGTTACATGGCCATCTCGCGCATGTGCCCGCCTTCATCGAAAACCCCGGCGGAATGTTCTAACTGTTCAGACTGTTCTTAACTTCAATAACTTCAAAGCGTTACCCACTGAACAGTTACTAGCCGCCGAACAGTTCATTGTTCAGAAATCTGATCTCGACCATGGGAAACCCTCCAATGAATGTTCGACTGTTCAGAACTGTTCAGACGCTTCGCTAATATTTTTAGATAAGCCATACCTGAAAGGTTAGAACACGACACCGATGACAGACGATACAGACCTACAGCGTATACGCCTCGCGTCATGCCTGCGTTCAGCGCGGTATAGGGGTTATCCTCTGGAAGCTCTGTAAGGTCTGTTTCCGTTTATTATTCAGACTGTTATTAAACAGACCTTTGAACGGGTACAGACCTTCCAAACTCTGTTAAAAGCGTGGGCCGGAAGGAAGGCCTGCCATGATCCTCTGTTCCTCTGTGATCCTCTGTTCTTCACGAAATCCGGAATTAACCGCGCACCGACAGGTGATGGCAGTCAGGTTAAGGGTTGGTGAAAGGCGGCACTCGACTCTATGTCGCCGACGCCCGACCCGTTCTATTCGCTGGATGGAGGCGCGCGAGGTCGGCCGGCGCAAGTGGCCAGTGCTATCGAAAATGTGAGGTTATTTTGGTTTGCAAAATCAAGATAACCCATTGATTTATAACACACGGTTTTGGCTCCAGTTTGGAGCTATGTGTTTGAATAGGCGCAGTAAACCGCAGCCTCTTAATCAGCGGGTCCACGGTTCGAGTCCGTGCCCACCCACCAATCTCCTTCCGCCAGCGTCCGCTGGAATTGAAAAAACCCTTTAGATATGGTATGTTAGGCGGGTATTCATCCGGTGACATCCACCCCAATCCACCCCCGTCCGGGGCATTTTGGGGTATCGACCTGGGAATACCCCAAAGTCCCTCAGACTCGGTACCCCAATGACCCTATCAGACACCGCGATCCGCACGGCAAAGCCACGAGACAAATCCTACAAGCTCTACGATACAGACGGACTGTTCCTTGTGGTAGCCACCTCCGGCAGTAAGCTCTGGCGGATGAAGTATCATTTTAACCATCAGGAGAAGGTCCTTTCGTTTGGACCATACCCCATGATGTCTCTTCGTGAGGCGCGGGAGCGCCGGGATGCGGCGAAAAAGCTGCTTTATGATAAGATTGACCCCGCAGCAGAGAAGAAACGGCGAGAGGTGGCCGCGGCGATCGCCGCTGGCAACACCTTTGGCAAAGTTGCGAGAGAGTTCCTGGAAAAACTGGAACTGGAAGGTATCGCCAGTGCGACGAAGGTCCGTAACGACCGATGTCTCAAACAACTGGACAAGGAACTGGGCAGCCGTCCCATGGGTGAAGTCGAGCCGGTCGAGGTTCTCGCTATCCTCAAGAAGTTCGAGCGTCGTGGCGTATATGAAACCGCCAAGCGGTTGAGAGCATTTATCGCCCGCGTCTACCGATATGCGATTATCACCGGACGAGCGCGCTACAATCCGGCAGCCGATCTCGCTGATGGCCTAGTGAAGGTCAAGAAAAAGCACCTAGCCGCGATCATTGATCCTGCCGTTCTGGGCGACCTGTTGAGGTCCATTGAGACTTTCAACAAATACATGGTGACGACCCTGGCCCTTCGCCTGACACCACACCTGTTCGTGCGCCCGGGCGAACTCCGGCATATGGAATGGACCGAGATCGATTGGGAGGCGAAAGTCTGGCGAATACCCGAAGAGAAGATGAAAATGCGTCGGGAACACGTCGTACCTTTGTCCCGCCAGGCGCTGGCGATTTTGGAAGAAGCGAAAGCCATCGCATCGCATAGCAAGTACGTGTTTCCGTCTATCAGGACGGGGCTGAGGCCGATTAGCGAAAACACTATCAATGTGGCGCTGAGGCGACTGGGGTACTCTGGCGACGAGATGACCGCTCACGGGTTTCGCAGCACAGCGAGCACCTTGCTGAACGAGTCGGGCAAATGGTCGCCAGATGCTATCGAGCGGTCTCTAGCACACAAAGGCCAAGACAAGGTCAGGGCCATTTACCATCGTGGCGCACATTGGGATGAACGCGTCCGGATGGCTCAATGGTGGTCCGATTATCTCGACGGGCTGAGGGATGGAAACACGGTTTCGCTGAAAATTTTCGCCTGATACGAAGGAATCTCACTGAGCAGCGGGTTGCTAAGCAACCTTTCGCTTGGCGTCTTTCAGTTGGGAGGCCGGTGTCAAATCTGGCCCGTCGTCATATCGCCCCGCTCACTAACGGCTCAAGCGGCGCGTTCGGGACAGCGTCAATCTAAAAGCCCACGTTTCGCCGCCGCTAAACCAGTTTGGCAGTTGCTTCGGCCATCCAATCGCCCTTTGCTAAACTGACCTAATTTGAGGTGCTTGACACGGGGGGCAACTGATACGCGAGATCCTCGGGTATCAAAGTTTGGGATGACCGGTGGTCGAGTTGAGATACTCTCGTGCCATTTGCCGTCCCAGCAAGCGAGCAAGCGCCTTCAATCCTGCCATCTCGGCGGCGTCGCCGGGGTGATTTTTCCAGATGACCAATATGTCCATTCCTTTTTTACGTGTCATTTGCCACTCTCCAATCTAGTCCGACCAAAGGTAAAGAGGGCCGTAAGCAGGAAAACCCCACATGCCGACCCAATAATTCTCATGGTTCCGCCCGGACCTCCCGCGTTTGCTGGATATTTTATGGAGCGGAAGTGTGATGACCTGTCGCACCGAATTATGGAAATGGGTGCCGGTATGAAAAGGACTGACTAGGTGTCTTCAATGAACGACGGCGCCGCGCTTTTGTATGCGATGGCCCTGACGGC
>CAMLIY010000016.1 GCA_946480125.1 uncultured Asticcacaulis sp. | reverse complement strand
TTGAACAGTTGCCGCACACGATCAGGATCACCGAGGAAGGCGGTTTCGGTCACTTCCAGGATCAGGCGCTTGGGATCGAAGCCGGTCTCATCCAGCAGGGCGCGCACGCCGGCGACGAAACCCGGCTTGTCGAGTTCGATCGGCGACACATTGATGGCCACCGGAACCGGCCAGTTGGCGGCGCTTTCCAGCACCCGACGGCGGGCGAACGTACCCAGCCGCGTGATCAGGCCGGAACGTTCCGCCACTGGAATAAACACCGCCGGACCGATGGGCGCACGATCGCCGCGACGCCAGCGCATCAGGGCTTCGGCGCTGACGACTTCGGCGCCCGTACGGTCATAGATAGGCTGATATTCCATCTCGAAGGCGCCAGCCTCGATATCAGCCTCTATCTCGCGGATCAGAGCCGATTCCGGATCATCTTTCGGTATGGCAGCGGGCGCGGACTTTATCTTTTTCGATTTCGCCGCGGCGGGCGCCGGCTCGCCGTCTATCATCTGAGCGAGCCCTGCGATCGTGCGGTCCACCCAGGTCGCGGCCATGGCGATCTCGTCAGACGCGACGGCCCGGTGTTCGACCCGGACAGCGCGTTCGATACCGCCCGCAACGCCAGCCACCGTCCGCGCGCCGATATTTAAACTCATCGATTTCAGCGCATGGGCGGCCCGTGCCAGACGGTCTTCGTCACCTTCGGCATGGGCAGTATGCATGGCCGCGGCCGCTTCGGGTGCATGGCTGCGATAGAGGCCAACAACCCGGCGAACGAAATCGCCCCGGCCATTATTCAGCCCATCCACCAAGGAGGCGATCACTGCCGGATCGAACAGATCTGCGTCGGCTTGCGGCAGAACCGGTGCTGGCGCCGCTTCTGCTTCAATCACACGAGGCAGGGCGGATGTGCGCAAGGTCTCCGGCAGGTAGGTTTTAAGTATGGCCGCCATATCGCGCAGGGTGAAGGGCTTATGCAGCACATCATCCATGCCGGCGTCTTTCCACGCCTGGGCGGCATGACCGACGACATGGGCAGTCAGGGCGATGATCGGCAGATGCGTTTCCACCTCCTGCATGCGCCACTGACGGGTGGCTTCGAAGCCATCCATCACCGGCATTGAGCCATCCATCAGCACCAGGTCGAAAGCCTGCGCCCGCATCTTTTCGATCGCTTCGGCGCCGTCGCTCGCCACCTCAGCATTGATGCCAAAGCGGGCCAGGGCCTCTATGGCCACTTCACGGTTGACCTCACCATCATCGACCACAAGCACCCGCGCCTGAGGAAAAGCCGCATCTATGCCTTCGGGATCGGCGTCAGCGTCATAAAGTACGAAATCACCGCCATCTCGCAAGCGCTCGATCAGCGTGTCGATGTCGCGATGACGCATCGGACGCGACAGCACGGCGGCGGCCCGGCCCCCACGGACCCACTGCTCGGCGTCTGCGTCTTCCGGATAAGCGAGCAGCACAAGGGTTTCAGGTTTTACATGAGCATCGAGATGATCGCGGTTCACGGCATCCGCCAGCACAAGTCGCGGTTTGTCCGGTCCGAAGCGGACATTAGCCGCTTTCAGGCGTTCCGCCAGGACGTCGTTTTCCGCGTCACCACGGATGAAGACATTGACAACCGGCCGCACCAGATCGTGGATCACCGGCGGCGCACACAGAGGGGAATAATCGAGCGCCGGCATCCGCACATGGAACTGCGTGCCTTTACCCTGCTCGCTGGTGACAGCGATGGCACCGCCCATGGCCTCTACCAGCCGCTTGGAGATGCTCAGGCCCAGCCCCGTGCCCCCGAAACGCCGCGTCGTCGTCTGGTCTTCCTGGGTGAAGGCCGAGAAAATGGCGCCCAGCTTGTCACGCGCGATACCAATGCCGGTATCCCGAACCACCAGGCGCCAGAAACCCGGCTTTTTATCCGGCTCGACAGAGACCAGCACATGACCTTTTTCAGTGAATTTCAACGCGTTCGAGACGAGGTTAGAGACCACCTGCCCCAGTCGCACCGGATCGGCCGGTACGAGCCTTGGCGCTTCCGGATGGGCATGGGCCACCAGCTCAATGCCCTTTTCACGCGCCTTGGCCTGAAACAGGGCCAGGGTGTCATCGACACAATCGAGGATATCCACCTCGCAAATCTCGACGTCCAGTTTGCCGGCCTCGATCTTGGAAAAATCAAGAATATCGTTGATGACCGCCAGCAAGGAGCGGCCGGATTTGGCGATGGTGCGGGCATGGCGTTTGGCGCGGGCCGGCAGGCTTTCGGCGGCCAGCAGTTCGGCCATGACCATGACCCCATTCATCGGTGTGCGGATTTCATGGCTCATGGTGGCCAGAAAATCGGATTTGGCGGCATTCGCTGCCTGAGCCTCATCGCGCGCCTTCACATAATCCGCCGTACGGTCCTCGACCTCCTGCTCAAGTCCGAGCAGATGCGCTTCCAGCTTCTTGTCACGCAAGGAAATGGCATCTATCATGCTGTTGAAACCGGTGACCAGGGCGCCCACTTCATCCTGGCTTTTGGTCTCGACCCGACGCGAAAAATCACCCTGACGGGTAATCGCTTCGATGGAACCTGTCAGATCCGTCAACGGCTTGATCATCGCTTTTTGCAGACCCCGCGCCACGAAAAGGGCCAACCCCAGGGCCAGCGCCGCCAAGCCGAAAATGCCCGCCAGCGCCTGCGTAAGGATACGGGCGAAATCCTCGGATTTATGCACCACGACCACCTGGCCTATCTGATGGCCATTATTCATCACCGGCGCATGCACCTGGATGGTGCGGGTAGCCACCAGCGCCATGACATCAGGATTACGGCTTTCGGCATCAAGCGTGACGTCGCTTCTCAGGCGCGCGCCGGCCCCCATCTCGGCCAGAGGTGTGCCGTCGTGCGCTTCGACGCGGGCATAGGTGACGCCGGGTGTGCGGGTGACGGCGCGCAGGGCGGTATAGGCCCGGGTGCGGTCATCGGTCGCTACGGCATCTTCAGCGCTGGAGGCCAGCACATCAGCAGCGGTCTTCATGACCGACCAGCGGGCTTCCGCCTGACGCGTGGTTTCACGCACGACAAACAAACCAGCGACCGGCAATACAGAAAAAGACACGGCACCAATGACCAGCCAGTTCAAGCGCTTTGAAATAGAGCCTTTGTAGCGGTAATTAGGCTGATCCATCGTCATCTGTTGTTTGCCGTTTCTATACATAAAACGAAATACGCTCATCTACTCAACCATAGCGTCAGTCTTTAGTTCACGACGCCGTAAACCAATCCTAATAAGTAAATCTTAAAATCTCGCTGATAGCTTTAACATTGGAAGAGTTCAGGCTGTCAGATGTTATTCAGTAAAATAAGCGCGGCTTGGGCGTGCTCGCGAGGAAACATAAGCCTTATCGCCGCATTCTCTGCGGTGCCAATTGTGCTCGCCGTAACAGGCGTTCTGGAAATCACCGACATCTCCAATGCCCGCAGCCGGCTGCAGGAGGCCGCTGATGCCGGGGCGCTAGCCGGCGCTGGCCAACTGGCCATTGCCATGGTCGGTTCCACACAAATCTCAGGAATGGCGGTGACTGTTGCCAGACAGTCTATTGAGACCAACGGTTCCGGCGGCAAAACGACCCCTCCAGCCTTTACCGCGACAGTCGATACCCATGCCGGCACGGTCACCGTTGTGGGGACCGCCGACCATCAACCCCTGATCGGTTTCATGGGTTTGGGCACACAGACTCTGAGCGTCAGCGCCACAGCCGAAAATGTCCAGCGTGTGCCTCTCTGTATCCTGCAAACCGATAAAAGCGGGGGCATCAAGGTGCAGGATACGGCGCGCATCCGCGCCACTGGCTGCGCCGTTCACGCCAATGCGGATATCAAGGTGGCCAGCGGCGCATTGATCCAGGCGGAAGCGGCCCAGGCTGTTGGCACAGTTTCGGGTCCGGTAGAGCCTGCCGGTCATTCCGGAGCCTTACCGATCGACGATCCGTTCGCCACAATGTCCCTTAGCACCAAAAAATTGTGCAACCTGATTGAAGGCAATATCCTGCCGATCCAGTTAGGCTCCGGCACGATGAGCCTGCCGCCGGGTCTGCACTGCCTGCCGATCACCGTCATCGGCAATGGCACATTATTCCTACAGCCTGGCGATCACTATTTCCTTGCCCCGCTGATCATGACCGACAACTCGACCCTGCGCGGCGATGATGTTTCGCTGATTTTCGGAGTCGGCAAATCCTTCGATTTCGCCAAGAACGCCACAGTTAGACTGAGCGCGCGCAAAAGCGGACCGATGGCCGGCTTCCTGATCGCCACATCGCGCGACAACACCGGCACGTTCAGCATCGCTTCGGGCAATGTCAGCCAGTTGCTGGGCACTATCTATATCCCCAACGCCCATCTGGTCGTCGATACGCCCGGCAATGTGGCGCAGAATTCAGCCTGGAGCGTTATTGTGGCCAAGACCCTGACACTGAAACAGAATCCCGTGCTGGTCATCAACAACAACTATATCGGCTCAGGCGTGCCCGTGCCAGAAGGGGTGGGGCCGATGAAGTCTGCGCCGAAGCTATCCCATTGACCCATTTTGTCGAGTTTGAAACCGCGCGCCTTCTGGTGGCCGACGACGATCCCATTTTGCGGGAATTCGCCACCGTGCACCTGACGACACCCACGGTCGAGGTCGAAGTGGCGGAAGACGGCGTGGTTGCGCTCGCACGTCTCAATCAGGGCGGCATTGATATTGCCCTGATTGATCTCGACATGCCGCGCATGGATGGCTTTGAGCTGATCGAACGCATCCGCTGGGACGAACAGCTGAAACACCTGCCTATCGTGGTCGTGACCGGTCGCGAAGACATGATGGCTGTGGATCGCGCCTTCGCGCTCGGCGCCACGTCGTTCGTGGTCAAGCCATTGAACTGGCGGCTATTGTCACACCAGTTGGCCTATGTGCTGCGCAATGCCCGCGCCGAAGGCCTGGTGCGCCGCCAACTCGAAGCGCTGCAGAAAATCAATGATTTGAAGGATCGTATCCTGCGTCTGTCGCGCCAGAAAATCACCGGTCCGCTCAATGACATTCTGGAATCCGCTCAGATCATCGAAGCCCACAGCGCACAGCCGCAAATCAATGAGAGCCTGCATCGCATAGCCGAGGCCTCAATGGTTCTCACGCGTATTCATTCAGATATGGGCGAAGCCGAAAAGCTGAGGCCGCCCCAATAATGCCTTATGATCAGATCATTAACAGACGTTATGATCAATCCGAACACACCACTCGCTGATCTGTTGAACGCCGGCATGCGACCAGGCATTGTCGAATGGATCGGTGTGCGGCCGCGGCGGCGCGGACCTGTAAGCGTCGTTGATAATGTGATCCTGGATACATTGGGAGGCGTGACCGGTGACCATTACAATAATCCCAAACGCGGCACGCGCCATGTCACGCTCATTCAGCGCGAAGATCTCGCGGCCATTGCCAGCTATCTCGATCAGGACGTGACGCCTGAACAGCTTCGACGCAATATTGTCATTCGGGGCCTGAACCTTCTGGCTTTGAAAGACAAACGCTTTCAGCTGGGCGAAGCCCTGCTGGAAATGACCGGTGAATGCCATCCGTGCTCACGCATGGAGGAGACTTTTGGCGTGGGTGGCTATAACGCCGTCCGGAGCCATGGCGGCATTACGGCAAGGGTTGTCAAAAGTGGGGCCGTCAGGATTGGTGACAGCCTCACAGTCGTCACGCAATAATCACCCTAATCATGGCGTAAAGCCTTGCCGGGTTCGGTGCTTGCCGAAACCACGGCCAGCCCCGCCACCGTTATAAGCGCAATGGCCAGAGCGATAGATGACGCCGCCAGGAAATAGCCAATATTGAGCGTGATCGGATCATCGAACTGTGACAGCCAGTTTCGCAAGCCATAGTATGCCACAGGCCACGCGATGACATTGGCGATCAGCACCGGCCTCAGGAATTGCCCGACCAGCAGTCCCACCACCTTGCCGGCTGAAGCCCCCAGCACCTTGCGCAGGCCAATTTCGCGGGCCCGGCGCGAGGTATTGAACGCCGCCATGCCATAAAGGCCGATACAACCGATCAAGGCCGCGATCAGGGCGCCAAGGGTGAACAGGTTCGAACGGTTGCGGTCCGGTTTATAATAGGTATCGACGTTTTCCGTCGCCGAGACCGCCTCGAAAGGCACTTCCGGCGCCACTTGCCGCCACGCTGCCTGGACACGCGCCCGCATGACGGGATCGCTCGCGCCGGCATATTTCACGCCGGTGATGGCATGGCTTTTCGTATGGTCTTCATAGAGATAAAGGGTAGGCGGTATCTTCTCCTTGGGGGAGCGGAAACGCATATCCTCGACGACACCGACGACGCGGACCTTGTTGATGTCGAAATCGAGCACACGCCCCAGCGCCGCCTCTGGCGATTTGAAACCCAGTGTCTTAACAGCGGTACGGTTGAGGATGATATTGTTAATGAGACCTGGCGACGGTGGACCATCGCCTTGCGGGAATATATCCTCCCCCCGTGCCGGATCGAACAGACGCCCGGCGATCAGCTTGCCGCCATAGGTGAGAAAGTAATCGCGGCTGGTACGCACCCAGTTCATACTGGGCCGCCGTCCGACATAGCCTTCCACCCCGACGGGGGTACCATTCGTCAGCGTGCCGTCGCCCGGCGCCGCATTCCCGGCCGTGACATAGGTGACACCGGGCAGCGCCCGGAAAGCCGCCCAGGCGGATTCGCGCTGGGCATCGGTGACGGCGGCATCATAGGTCGAACTGATGATCAGGACTCCTTCGCGCTGGAAGCCAAGGTCAGCCGCCTTCATATGATGGATCTGACTCAGGAAACCCGACATCATGATGAAGAAGGCGATGACCACGGCGAATTGCACCACCACCAGCGCCTCTCGCGTCCGGATGGCGAAACGCCCGCCGGCCGGGGTTCGGCTGGAAGCCAGCACCTGTGCCGGCTTGAAACCTGACAGAACAAACGCCGGATACAATCCGGCCAGCAAACCGATGGCCAGTATGAAACCGGCGGCGATGAAAAGAGTCGGCCAGTCGCGCATATAGTCGAGCTTCAGTTGCAGGCCGCCGAAACTGTTGATCAATGGCAGACTGATCTCGACCAGGCTCAGGCCGATCAGGATGGCGACCAGTGTCGTCAGTCCCGCTTCGCACAGGAACTGCACCCGCAGCATGCCCTGCGTGGCGCCCAGGGTCTTGCGTACCGCCACCTCTCTGGCGCGCATGCCGGCCCGCGCCGTGGCCAGGTTGATATAGTTGATGGCCGCAATGAGGTAGGCCAGCAGGCCTACCAGCCCCAGGACATAAACAGAGGTCCGGGTTTTCTCGTCCTGCAAATGCAGGCCGGTCAGGGGATAAACGGTTGCCTTCAGCAGCGTATGGGGCGTATCGGGCGAGAGACTGGCGGCAGCATGATGATCCAGAAATGCCGGGAAAGCCTTGTTCAGCCGCTCCGCCATGGCCGGATCATCGAGACGCAGGATGGTCCGCAGGCGCTGAGACCCATAGTTTTTCCAGTTGGTGATCTTGTCCTTATATTGCGGGGTCAGCCGCCGCACGATGTCGAATTTGAATTCACTGTTGGCGGGTGGATTTTCCAGCACGGCGCTGATGCGATAATCATGCGTCGCATCGTCATCGGTCAGGCGCAGGGTCTTGCCGATAATCGCGGCCGCCTTCATGCCGGGAAAATACTTTTCCGCCATTGCCCGGCTGATCAGAATGTAATCCGGCGAAGACAAGGCCATTTCTTTTGCGCCGGCGATCAGTGGAATATCAAATACGGTGAAGAACTCGCTGTCGACGATCATCTGGGTTTCGCGGGTGCTCTGTGCGCCCATATGCACCGTAGCGTTCTGGTCCCACAGACGCGAGGCCGGGATTTGCGGATATTCGCTGCGAATGTCGTCGAGCAGAATGCCCGAAGTCCAGGGTTCGGGGTCTGTAGTCTGGGCATCGAATGTCCAGGCGTTTTCAACCGCATAAAGCTGGGCGGCGTTCGGCACCCACTGCTCGTAGCCGGTCTCGAAACGGAAAAACAACGACAAGGTCAGCAGGACGGCGATGCCGAAGCTCAGACCCAGAAGGTTCAGCAGGGCATAAAGCGGATGACGGATGAAGGAACGATAAAAGGCGATGAGAGTCGTTTTCAACATTGGCGGCCTCCGGGCCTGTAGAGGTTAGGGCGCAGGCAAGGATCAGTCATGACGCAGAACCCGGCCAGGCTCAGTGCCGGCGGTGATGAAGGTCAGGCCAGTCACCGTAACCAGCGCGATCAGCAGCGCCGCGGCCGAAGGTGCCAGGAAATAAACCGGCGTCATGGCGATAGCGTCATCGAACTGCGACAGCCAGCTTTTCAGCAGCCACCAGGCGAGCGGCCAGGCGATCAGGTTGGCCAGCAGGACCGGACGCAGGAACTGCCAGACCAGCAGCCGCACCACCTGGCCACGCGAGGCGCCGAGCACCTTGCGCAGGCCGATTTCCAGCGACCGCCGCGAGGTATTGAAAGCCGCCATGCCGTACAGCCCGATACAGCCAATCAGCACCACGATACCGGCGCCGATGCCAAACAGGTTCGAGCGGTCTCGATCCGGTTTGTAGTAATGGTCAAGACTGGCATCGGCGCTGTTGATTTCCGGTGGCACATCCGGCGCGATATCACGCCACACGGTCGCCACCTGAGTCCGCATTTCGGCCTCGGAAAGACCTGAATAACGAATGGAGGCATCAAAATCCGGACAGGGATTGCCATCAAAAAGGTAAAGGGTGGCGCGCCGCGGCTCACGCGGCGAGTTAAAGCGCATGCCTTCTATTACACCGACTATGCGGACTTTATGATGATCACGCACCAGCAGCAGTTTGTTGATCGCCTCCGACGGCGAGGCAAAGCCCATGCGTGCCGCAGCCTGACGATCAAGCACCACATTGGTGACAGTGTCCGGTTTTTCCATTGGGGACCGGACACCGGCCATTGCCATCTGGTCAGCGCCGTGCCCCTGATCGAGAAAACGGCCAGCCAGCAGATGCGCCCCGTAGGTGGTAAAATAGTCCGGTCCTGTGACCTTATAGTATAGGGTGGGCATCAGACCGTTATCTGTATTACGCCCCAATGGGGAAGCGCCGCCGGTTGCAATCGTGCTGTCGTCGCCGGGCACGCCCAGGGCGACAGTGACACTGCCGACATGAGGCATCGCCTTGAAAGCCGCCGTCAGCGACTGGCGCTGACCGGAGGTCAAGGTGTCCGCATCGGCTTGAACCAGCAGGAGAGAACCACGCCTGAAGCCGAGATCTTCATTTTTCATGTGGTGGATTTGCCGGACAAAACCCAGGGTGAGGATCAGCGCCACGGTGACGAGAGCAAACTGAATCACAACCAGGGCTTCACGCACGTGCACGCCAAATCGCCCGCCCGCCGGCGTGCGGGCAGAGGCCAGTACCTGCGCCGGCTGGAAGCCGGCCAGCACAAAAGCCGGATAGAGACCTGCGATTATACCCGCCGCCGTCACCACACCGATCAGGGCTACCAGCCATGACGCGTCACGCAGATAATCAACCCGCAAAAACAATCCGCCGGCGGCATTGATTACCGGCAGGGTGAGCTCAACAAATGACAGGGCGAGCAAGGCCGCCAGAAGACTCATCAGCACAGCTTCGATCAGGAACTGAAGACGCAGGGCAGTCTGGGTGGCCCCGAGACTTTTGCGCACCGCCACCTCGCGCGCCCGCATACCCGCCCGAGCGGTCGCCAGATTGATATAGTTGATTGCCGCCAAGGCGAACGCCACGATTCCGACGAGGCCTAAGGACAGCACGGTGGCGCGATATTTCGGCGCCATGAAATGCACATCGGCCAGCGGTATCAGGCTTAGATGCATGCGCTTGTGCGGCGGGATGTCGGTATCCAGCGCCTCTCCGGCGTGGCGGTCAACAAAGCCATCCAGTTGACGACCAAAGGCCGCAGCCTGGGCCGGGGTTTCGAATTTCACATAGGTGGCCAGTTGCACGATACCCCATCGGCGCCACAAAGGTTCCTTTGCCACGCGTTCCGATGTCAGGGGGGTGAGGATATCCAGCACGAATTCGCTGTTTCGGGGCAAATCCTGCGTTACGCCACTAATGATATACGCCCGCCGCCCCATATTATCGCTTAGACTCAAGGTCTTGCCCATGACCTGGGTGGTAGAAAAATATTTACGCGACATTGCCTCGGAAATCACAATATGGCCCGGCTCGGACAGGGCCGTTACCGGATCACCCGACACCATCTTTACACCAAAGAAGGTCAGAAAATTGCGATCCACCAGTTCGACCTGTTCGGTATAAATCTGATCCCCCTTCTGCACCGTAACCGACTGGGAACGGTCACGTGTGCCCTGCACCTGGGGATAGTCCGTCTGTATTTCTTCGAGCAATCCACCCATGGAGACTTGCCAGACCGATTCAGACATGCCGGGGAAGAAGAATTGTGTGCCGATCAGATCAATCTTGGCGCGGTCCGGCACCCAGGTCTCGAAACTGTTTTCAAAGCGCACAAACAGCGACAGGGCGATGAACACGGCGATGCCCAGACTAAGGCCAAGCAGGTTCAGCACGGCATAAAGCGGATGCCGGCGGAACGAGCGGTAAAAGGCGATAAGGGCCGACGCGAACATGATCGTCAGAGCACCTGAGCGACGGAGGAAACCAGCTGGCCATCAAGGATATCGACCTGGCGGGTGGCCTGGTCGGCATGGGATTGCGAGTGTGTGACCATGATGATTGTGGCGCCAGCCTGGTTCAGGCCCTTCAGTATATCCATCACCTGAGCCCCATTTTCTGTATCGAGATTGCCGGTCGGCTCATCCGCCAGGATCAGGTCAGGCTGGCCGACAATGGCGCGGGCGATGGCGGCGCGTTGCTGCTGGCCGCCGGAGAGCTGATGCGGAAAATGGCGGGCGCGGTGGGCGATGCCCACACGGTCCATGGCGCCTTCGATCGCCTGCCGACGTCCCCCCTTGATTCCGCCGCGATAGAGCAGGCCCAGCTCAATGTTTTCATAAATTGTAAGATCGTCCACCAGATTGAAGCTCTGAAAGATGAAGCCAAGATGGCGGGCACGGTGCTTGGCCAGCCAGGTTTCATTCATCTTCGCCAGGTCCGCGCCTTCGAACAGATAAGCCCCGGAGGTCGGACGATCGATGGTGCCAAGGATATTGAGCAGGGTCGATTTTCCGCAGCCCGAAGGCCCCATTATGGCAACAAATTCGCCGCGTTTGATGTGCAATGAAATATTATGCAGGGCCGTGGTCTCGACCTCGTCCGAACGATAGAGGCGGGTAATATTCTGAAGTTCGATGAGGTTGGTCATTTGTGCGTTGCTCAGGACTGATGATGGGTGAGACGAAGATGTTGGGCCTTGAGAAGATTGGTGGTGCCGCCGGTGATGATGTGTTCGCCAGGCTTAAGACCTGAAACGATTTCGACATATTCCGGATTGCGACGTCCAATGGTGATGACGCGCCGACTGGCCTTATCGCCGCTGGCACTGAGAACGAAAATCGAATTGCCGCCCGTATCATTCAGCCACGAACCCGAAGGCGCCAGCAGGGCCATTTTTGTGGCGCCGAGCGACAGACGGACATCGATGGTTTCTCCCCGCTTCAAGTCAACCGGCATAGAGCCTTCAAATTCCAGCTCAACCGTGATGCGGCCATTATTGACCTGTGGGAACACCTTGCTGATATGGACCGGCATATCTTTGCCATGAACATCGGCCACGGCTGTCAGCCCTACCGACAAGCGCGACAAATAAAATTCATCGACCTCAGCTTTCAGCTTGTATGTGCCTTCGGAATCGACCTCACCGAGTGGATCACCCATCTTGACGGCCTGGCCGGGCTTGAGATTGAAATCAGTCAGCCGGCCCTGAACCGGGGCGGTGAGATTGAGAGCCTTGAGCCCGCTGCGGACCTGCTCGCGGCTCTGACGCAGATCATTGGCGCTGGCGAGAATCTGCTGGCGCTGACTTATGTAGAATTGCGCCTGTTGGACCTGCTGTTCCTTTAAAGCGGCGAGTCGCTGTTTCTGGTAAGCGACTTCATCGACATAGGTCTGTACCGCGGCGTCGTTGTATACGCCATGCTCGCGCAGCATCTGACGTTTCGCCAGTTCTTCCTCGGCCTTATGCAGGGCGTAGGTAACATCGGCCACCGCCTGTTCGCCCGCCTGCTGCTGGGTTTGAAGGTTCATCAGCTGGTTGTTGGTGTCGCTGAGGCGGGCGGAAATATCGGCCTCACGTGACGAGACCTCAAGTGTCAGCTCCGGATTGCCCAGCATGGCGAGGGGTTGTCCAGGCATGACCATGATGCCATCTGACGCCGCAACATGGATGACGCGGCCATTGGTCTCAGCGGTAATATAGATGATATCCAATGGCGCTACAGCGGCGCGCAGGGCAATATAATCCTGGAACGATGCACGAGTGACGATGCCGGTATCGAGTGTATCAGCAGCCACGGTGACCGTATTGGAGGGGGGCAGGAAAATAACACCAAGGCCGACAAGAAGGGCCGCGGCAATGACTGCCCCCCCGACCTGGAATGGCCGTCTGTGCCACCATGGTTTTTCGATACGGCGGTCCGTTATGGTGGAATTGAGAGGTCTATCGGGCATGGTAAGAAGCTAACACAGCTTTTGCAATAGACATAAACCACTATTTTTATTTGACTTTTTGCTGATTATGGGTAAAAATCGAGACCAGGCCCTGTCATAAAGTGTCCATTTTCGAACATGCCCAAACCCGCCCTGACCGCCCTCTTTCTCGATGACGACGCCGATATCCTGGACGCGGCGGCGCTGGTTCTGCATCGCCACGGCTTCAATCTCATCAAGGCCCAGAACCCGGAAGAGGCGCGTGAAATGCTGTCGGCGCATGTGGTCGACATCTTGCTGCTGGATCTCAATTACCGACGCGGTGACACCTCGGGCGAGGCCGGTCTCAACTTTCTCACCGAGCAAATGATAAGGACGCCTATGCTTCCCGTCGTCGTGGTGACCGGCCATTCGGGTATGAATATCGCCATCCAGGCGATGCGGATGGGAGCACAGGATTTTGTCGTCAAGCCATGGAACAATGATCGCTTCATTGCCTCGATCAAGGCCGCGCTTGAGGCGCCGCGCCACATAGCCGCCGCGCCGCTGCCTCAGGATTTAAACCTGGAACGTTCGGAAAAAGAGCTGATTCGTGAAGCGCTGAACCGTCACCACTTCAACATTTCACAAGCCGCCAGGGATCTTGGCGTGACCCGCGCCGCGCTTTACCGCCGAATGGAAAAGCATGGCCTTTAAATTACGCATTGCGCCTGTTATCTGGCCCCTGCTGGCACAAATCGGCGTCTTCGTTCTGGGCGCCATCGGATGGCTGGCGCTGACGCGCGGCCTGTATGCCAGTGCGCTCGTCTGCGGTCTGGGGGCCATCACCCTGGCCGGTCTCGGCCTTAGCAAAAGCGCGTTGCTTCTGGGGCGTGATCTGCTGAAGCGCACCCTTCCTGGCACCACCTTCACCTCCGAGCTCAGCCGCCGGCGCCTCCAGGTATTGCTTGACCAGACGCCCTCCCCGCTTCTGCTGCAACCCGGCAATGGCCAGCTCATCGCGGTAAATCGCGCCGCCAGAAGCCTGTTCGACGTCGCCTACGCCCTCCCGGTTTCGGCGCGCAAGGCGCTGTTGGGCGAAGCGCCCGACCCGCTCGGGCTGGCGACCATCGGCAGTCAAGTCAAATGGAAGGGCCAGACCTACGCCGTTCATCTGGCCGAAATGGAAGAGGACAACCACCTGTCCCACCTGGCTGTGCTCACAGATATCTCTGCCGATGTCCGCGCCGCCGAAGCCAGCGCCCTGCGTGATCTGCTGAAAGTACTCAACCATGAACTGATGAATGCCCTGACGCCGGTGGCTTCAATGAGCAAAAGCGCCCTTGATCTTCTGGGTGACAATACGCCTGAGTCGCGCACAATGGCGGCCAAGGCACTGGAGCGCGTGGTGGCGCGCACAGAGGGCCTGACCGATTTTATCAACGCTTATCGCGCCCTGACAAGACTGCCTCTGCCGGTGATCCGGCCATGCGGATTAAAGCTGTGGCTGGAGGTTCTGATAGAGAGTTTCGAGGCGCAGTGGGGTGAAAAAGGCGTACGCTTCGAGGCAGATGCCCTGGAGGACGACCTGTCCCTCATGATGGATGAAGATCAGATGTGGCTGGGGGTTTCCAACCTGCTAAATAATGGGGCGCAGGCAGCCCTGGAAATGGCCGCCATGGAAGGGCCTGCCCCCTGCGTCAGGCTACGGCTGAAACCGCAGCCAGCCGCCTTATTGTTCGAAATCGAGGATTCCGGCAAGGGCATTGCGCCTGAGAGTGCAGAGCAGGTTTTCATGCCCTTCTATTCAACCAAGCCGACCGGCACCGGCGTAGGCCTCAGCCTGACAAAGCAGATTATAGCCGGCCACGGCAGCGCCCTTTTGCTGGCGCCGGCGAATGAGCACCGTCCCGATCCACTGGGCGGCGCCTGCTTCCGTTTTCAAATCAAGATGAGCTGATTTCTGTTTTCGCTTTGGCGATATCGCCCAGAATAGCTTCCAGGGTTTCAAGATAAAGCGGCTTGACCAGGTGATGATCGAAGCCGGCTTCGGCCGTCATGCGTCGATGCTCCGCCTCGCCCCAGCCGGTCTGGGCGATGAAGACGGCATTGCGGGTATCCGGGCGTGATTTTAGTTCCCGGCACAGATCGTAACCATTCATGACGGGCAGACCGATATCAATCATGAAAACATCGGGTTTATAGTCCGGATAGGTGGCGATGGCTTCATTGCCGTTGGCCGCCAGCTTATATTCATAGCCAATCATTTCAACCAGCCAGCCCGTGGTCTGGGCCAGGGCTTCGTTGTCTTCTACGATCATAATACGCATGGGGCCAATCCCGTCGTTTGACTTACCTGTTCCATCAGCCATGTTGAGGTTCTCCGGCTTTCGATGCGGTGAGACGTATATCCGCCAACAATTGTGTCAACAGGTCAAGGCTCACCGGCTTGGTGATATGATGATCGAAACCGGCCGCAAACGCCTTCTGGCGATCACTTTCCTGGCCCCATCCGGTTTGGGCGATCACAGTTTTGTTTTTCATTTCGGGCATCTGCCTCAGCTGACGGCAGACTTCATAGCCATCCATTCCCGGCATGCCAATATCCAGAAGGACGACGTCCGGTTTGATCGCCTGAGCCAGTTCCAGGGCCTTGACGCCATCGTGGGCGACGGTCGCCTTGTGACCCATAAGGTCCAGCATCCACAGGCTGGTCTGAGCGGAATCGACATTATCGTCAACGATCAGCACATTCATAGGGGCTGCTGATTTCTGCATCTTTTGGAGGGAATCCCTTATCGCCTCACCCTGTTCATCAACCAGAGGGAGGCTGACCGTAAAGGCGCTGCCTTTTCCAGGCCCTGCGCTGGCCGCATGACTGGTGCCGCCGTGCATTTCGACCAGCTTGCTGACAAGGGCCAGGCCGATACCCAGCCCGCCTTGCGATCGATCCAGATGACGATCAACCTGAGTAAACAGATCGAAGACGCGCGGCAGCATGTCAGCTTCGATGCCCAGACCGTTATCAGCCACCTCAATATCGGCATGACCATCATGTTCACTCACCGTCAGGCGAATTTCGCCCCCCGGCGGCGTGTATTTGGCCGCATTGTTCAGCAGGTTGGAAACGACCTGCGCCAGGCGGGTTAAATCGCCTTCTACCCACAGCGGGGTTTCGGGGATATCAAGCACCAGATGATGATCGTTTGAATCGATCAGTGGCCGCGAGGCCTCCAATGCCGAATGCACCGCGTCCTGCAACCTCATGCGCGACTTGCGCAGATCTATCCGCCCGCGCGAGACGCGTGATACATCGAGCAAATCATCTATCAGCCGTACCAGGTGGGTCAACTGGCGGTCCATCATGCCGCGCACATCCTCGGCACGCGGCCCTTCCGGCGCCATGCGAAGGATTTGCAGGCCGTTACGGATCGGCGCCAGCGGATTACGCAGTTCATGCGCCAGAGTGGCCAGGAATTCATCCTTACGGATATCAGCTTCCTTCAGTGCGTGGGCATTATCACGGCTGTCCTTGAGCAGGCGCAGATTTTCCTCGGCAAAGGCCTTGAGGTTGTCGCGCTGCACGGCCAGTTGCCGCCGCTGCATGTACAGCTCGGAAAAGACAGCGACCTTGGAACGCAGGATATCAGCCTCAATCGGCTTTTCGAGAAAATCAACCGCGCCCGCCTCATAACCACGGAACCGCCGCGTCCGGTCAGTGACGCCGGCCGTCAGGAAAATGATCGGAATGCGACGGGTACGCTCGGAACCGCGCATGGTTTCGGCGAGTTCGAAACCATCCATTTCCGGCATCTGGACATCAAGCAGGGCCAGCGCCACCTCCTGCTTAAGCAGAATTTCCAACGCTTCCATGCCCGACCGGGCCCGGATGAATTCAAGGTCGTCACGGCGCAAAACCGCTTCCAGCGCCAGTAGATTTTCCGGCAGATCATCAACAATCAGAATGGGCACCGGTTTCGTATGGGCGGGTTTCATGGCGCCACCGCCTCTCTCAGCTTTTCGGCAATTTGTTCAAGCGTCAAGGCCTCAGCCTGCGGGGAAAGCGCCAGGGCGGCTTCCGGCATTGCGCTGGCATAGGCCAGATCGGGACGCTGAACCAGGGCCTGACCGCCAGCGGTCATAACGGCTTTCAGCCCCGCCGCACCGTCCGGATTGGCGCCTGTCAATATAATGCCGATCAGGCCTTCGCCATAGACATCGGCCGCCGTTTCAAACAGCACATCTACTGATGGCCTCGAGAATAAAACCGGCTCCTCGGAAGACAGCGACAGGCGATAATCCGGCTCGATCAGCAGATGGTAGTCAGGCGGGGCGAAATAGACGTGACCCGGCAAAATATCTTCCTTGTCCTCGGCTTCACGCACCGTCAGGGCGCACTTGTCATCAAACAGCTCCGCCACCACGCTGTCGCGGTCCGGCGGCAGATGGATAACGATCATGATCGGCAGAGGATAATCCGCGGGCAAGCCTGGCAGAATGGCCGACAACGCTTTCAGGCCGCCGGCTGATACGCCGATGACAACCGCTTTGGGGTGCGCTTCGATTGAAGCGGCCTGATGCGTCGCAGACGTTTTCATCAAACGGGCCTGGCTCATGTCACATCCCGTTTCTGATAGATGCGTTCATCATGGGCAAAAACGCTGAAATCATCCGCGCTTGAAGAGAAGCGAAGGGTTTCTTTCGAACCCAGGCCGAGAAAGCCCTTGCGTGCCAGCGACCCCTTGAACAGGCTAATGGCCCTATCCTGCAAATCGCGGTCGAAATAGATCAGTACATTGCGGCAGGAAACCATATGGGTTTCGGCAAAGACGGCATCGGTTGCCAGGCTGTGATCCGAAAAAACGATATTCTTGCGTAGTGATTTATCAAACGATGCCGCGCCATAGGCCGCATTGTAATAGTCGGACAGCGATCCCTTGCCACCGGACAGGCGATGGTTCTCCGTGAACAGCTTGATACGATCAAGGCTGTAGACACCGGCCTCAGCCTTTTTCAATGCATCGTGATTGATGTCCGTCGCATAGAACATGGTGCGGTCGAACAGGCCTTCCTCACGGAAGAGAATGGCGAAAGAATAGAGCTCCTCACCCGTACTGCAACCGGCAATCCATACCTTGAGCGACGGGTAGGTTTTCAGGTGTGGCGTCACCTTTTCACGTATAGCCTTGAAATAAAGCGGATCGCGGAACAGTTCGGAGACCTGCACCGTCAGATAGGGCAGCATGGCGGTCATCATGCCGGGATCATGCAGGATCATGTCCTGCAAGGCGGAGAAGGTCTGGCAGTTGAAATGCTCGCGCGCCTGAACCAGACGGCGCTTGATTGAGGCCATGGCGTAACCACGGAAATCATAGTGATACTTACGGAAAATCGCCTCAAGCAACAACCTGATTTCGATGTCTTCCGTTTTCTGCGGTCCGGCAATGGACAGGTCTGTTATCTCGGCATCCATACCCGCACCAGTGAAATGAGTTTTTCGACATCAAGCGGCTTGGCCATATAGTCATTGGCGCCGGCGTCGAGGCAGCGCTCCTGATCGTCCTTCATGGCCTTGGCCGTCAGCATGATAACCGGCAGCTTGGCCCAATCCTTGCGTTTGCGGATTTCGCGCGTCGCCGTCAATCCGTCCATCTCAGGCATCATGACGTCCATCAGCACCAGATCGATGGCGCTGTCGCTATCCTTGCGATCATTGGTTTTTTCCAGCAGGTCGAGCGCTTCGCGGCCATTACGGGCAATCGAGACGACGGCGCCCAGCGGCTCGAAAATATTCGTGACGGCATAGACATTACGCACATCGTCCTCGACCACCAGGATACGACGGCCTTCCAGCATGGCGTCCCGATTTTTGGCCTTCTTCAGAAGGGTTTGCTGCTCGGGTGACAGTTCCGATACCACCTGGTGCAGGAACAGGGTCACTTCATCGAGCAGGCGCTCGGGCGACTTGGCGCCCTTGATAATGATCGAGGATGAATAGCGGCGCAGCTTCTGCTCGTCGTCATAGCTGAGGTCGCGGCCGGTATAGACGATAACCGGCGGGAAGGCATAGGCGTCTTCTTGCGACAGGGTTTCCAGCAGCGAGTAGCCGGTGGCATCCGGAAGGGTGAGATCAAGCACCATGCAATCGAAAGTCTGGGCCTTAAGCAGCTCCAGGCATTCCGCCGCCGTACCGACCGCGATGGTTTCGGTATCATTACTTTTCAGCAGCCGCGACACGCTGTCGCGCTGGACTTCATCATCCTCGACGATCAAAACGCGACGCATCTGCTGGCTCAGGCGGTCTTCCAGCGACTTGAAAGCGTCAACCAGTTCGTCACGCTTCACCGGCTTCAGCATATAGCCTACCGCGCCGAGCGACAGGGCTGTATGCTGATAATCGCTGCCGGAGACGACATGCACCGGGATATGGCGCGTGCGGTTGTCGCGCTTCAGACGGTCGAGCACCGACAGGCCGGAATGATCGGGCAGGCCGATATCAAGCACCACTGCCGACGGCGTATATTGCTGCACCATATCCAGCGCTTCCTCGGCAGAAGTCGCCACAAGGCACTGGAATTCCTGACCATGCGCCAATTCGTAAAGGATGCCGGCAAACGACACATCATCCTCGACCACGAGGATTGTACGCCGGTTTGGCTTCAATCGGTCACGATCATCCTGCACACGGCCAGGCGGCAGAGGCTTCTTGACGGCCTTGCCTTTGGCGACGGGCGCGGCTTCGACCACGGCATGCACGTCACCTTTGAAGGCCTGTGTCGGGATCGGAGTAATCACACCTGTGGCGACATTATCCGGGTCATAGGTCATGGGCAGGGACAGGGTAAAGGTCGACCCTTTACCGGGCACACTTTTCAGGCCGATGGCGCCGCCCAGCAGGCGGCTCAGTTCGCGTGAGATGGACAGACCCAGACCCGTACCGCCATATTTACGACTGATCGTGCCGTCGGCCTGGCGGAAGGCTTCGAATATAGCCGTCTGATGATCTTCGGAAATGCCGATACCGGTATCGATGACAGCCATGACGATCTGATCATCGGCATTTTTCGACAGAAACAGCTCGACGGATCCAGTTTCGGTGAATTTGAAAGCATTGGACAGCAGATTTTTCAACACCTGCTCAACACGCTGACGGTCCGTTTCAATCGAGTCCGGCAGATCCTTGGCAATCTTCACCTTAAAGGCCAGGCCTTTTTGCGCGGCGATCGGGTCGAAGGTGCGTTGCATATCCTTCAGCAGACGCGCCAGAGAGAGACTTTCGGCGCGAATTTCCATTTGGCCGGCTTCAATCTTCGACAGGTCGAGAATGTCATTGATCAGGGCCAGAAGATCATTACCCGACGACTGAATGGTCTGGGCGAACTTGACCTGTTCTTCGGTCAGGTTACCATCTGGATTGTCGCCCAGAAGCTTGGCCAGGATCAGCGACGAATTGAGCGGGGTGCGCAATTCGTGCGACATATTGGCGAGGAAATCAGACTTGTAGCGGCTGGCCTGCTCAAGTTCGCGCGCCTTGGCTTCGACATCGCGCGCCGTGCGGCTGAGATCATCCTTTTGTCTCTCCAGGGCAGCGGCCTGTTCTTCCAGCTGCGAATTGGTCTGCTCCAGCTCCGCCTGTTGCTGTTCAAGACGGAAGTGCGATTCCTTGAGCGCACGCCCCTGCTCCTCCAACTCTTCGTTGTTGACGCGCAGTTCCTCGCCCTGGCTTTGCAATTCTTCGGACTGTCGCTGGGTTTCTTCCAGAAGGTTTTGCAGGTTGGATCGGTAATTAGCCGTCTGCACCGCAATGCTGACCGATTCGGAAATGCGCTCAATCAGATCAAGTGTCAGGTCTGAAATGGATTCTACAAAGCCAAGCTCAATAATTGCATCCACCCGGCGCTCCGCCTTCGCCGGCGCTATCAGCAGATGACGCGGGCGCCATTGCCCAAGCGCGGCCCCGGTCATCAGATGATGGTTATCGTCATTGACTGGCAGATCACGCAGCAGGATCGCCTTGCCCTCGCTGGACGCCTGGCCAAGCAATCCATCCTTGGCGCCGAAAGTGGCCGGCACCGTATTCTGCTCCGGCACGCCGAGCGTCGCCGCCCTGCGATAGACCCCATCCGTCAACGCGTAGAAAGCCCCCGCATGCGCATGGGTATATTCCGACAGGAAGGACAGGATGCTGGTGCCGAGCTGATCCAGGCGCTGCTCGCCCATCATGGCGGCCGACAGCCCGACCTGACCGGCCTGCAACCACTCCTCCTTGCGCCGTGCCGCCGAGGCGCGGCTGATCATGGTGGTGATGGCGATAGAGAGCAGAACGCCGATCAGGGCCGTAACCGCCACACTGATGACGGCGGTATCATAGGCCGCATTCATCTCATCGACACGTTGCTGGCGCAAACTGCTTTCAGTGGTCTGCATGGCGGCGACCTGGGTGCGGATGGCGTCCATGTCTTCACGGCCAGAATCATCGAGCACTTCGGCCAGGGCGGTCTGGAAGCCATTATTGCGGCGCAACAGGATGCTTTCGTTGAGCTCGTGCAGCTTGGCGGCGATATGCGATTTCAGGGGCGCGATGCGCCGTTGCTGATCCGGATTGTCCTTCGTCAGGTCCTCGACCGTCAGAACCCGTTCTTCAATCTTGCCTAATGCATCAGTATAAGGCTGCAGATAGGTTTCGCGCCCCGTCAGGATAAATCCACGCTGGCCGGTTTCCGCATCCTTCATCGCCGAAAGTATCTGGGTGAGTCCCAAAAGCACTTCGTGGGTATGCGCCACCTGCTCGCTGTCGCGATTGAGCGTGTGGATATTGATATAGGAGACAACCCCACTAATGACAAAGAAAACAGCGACCAGAGACAGGCCGAGCGACACGCTGAGATCCATGCGTATCTGGCGGTTTGGTCGTGCAGATTTGCCTCGGTTCATTTTCTATCCATGCCCCCATGCGGTCAGGCGGCATGCCTGGCCGTTCGTATCATCGCCGCAAACCCTATAGGTCGGCCGCATAAGCATCCAATAAGGAGCCGGTCTTGTCTTATAAAAATTTCATAAGGATTATTAAAATTCAGAGACTTACAGAACGATTAACGTACCTTTGCCAAATAGACCTCGTGCCGCTAGAATATGGCGCATGACCCCCAAACTTGTACTTCTGGCGGGCGGCAAAGGCAGACGCATGGGTGGCAAAAAACCCATTACGCCTTATGGCGCGACCACTCTTATAGAGGCCACGCTGGCAAGGCTGAGGCCTCAGGCCTGCGAGATCCTTATTAATGCCGGGGCTAGGACATCGCCGCTGATATTACCCTTGTCATGCCTTAATGAATACCTGATCTTCGATGATCCCGATTTTGAAGGCCTGGGGCCACTCAGCGGCGTCCTGAGTGCTCTCGAAATCGCCAGCGCCGCAGGCGATGCAATGGTCATCACCGCGCCCTGCGATATGCCGCACCTGCCGGACAATATGGTGGCGCAATTGCTGGCCGCGCCCAAGGCGGACATCGCTTATTTCAAAGGTGAACGCGACTATCCGCTCTGCGCCTTGTGGGACGTTTCGGTGACGGACCCCCTGCGTACGGCCCTGCGGCAGGCGGAGGGCGGACTGGCGGTGATGCGGTTTCTGTCAACGCAAGATGTGCACACAATCGCCGTGTCTGACGACGCGGCCTTCGCCAATATTAACCACCCGCCCTTAGCCCCCGGTTAGGGACATGGTGCGGGCCGGCGCGTGGCTGCGTTGCGGCTGGGCCAGACCCGCTTCAGCGATGAAAAAGTCATGCGCCTTCGGCTTATGCGCCAAGGCTTCCGTCAGGGCGTTTTGCAGGCTGGTATTGGCGGCATCGTCACGCAGCGCCGCACGCAAATCAACATGGTCATCCTGCCCCAGGCACATATAGAGCTGGCCGGTGCAGGTGATGCGCACACGATTGCAGGTGTCGCAGAAATTATGGCTGAGGGGCGTGATCAAACCGAGTTTGCCACCGGTTTCCGATACGCGATAATAGCGCGCCGGGCCGCCGGTGGTGTCGCTCACGCCTTCGACCTGCCAGAAGCTGCGCAGGTCAGCGAGCACATCTTTCAGCGATACGAACTGCGCCTCTCGGCCCGATATTTCATCGCCCAACGGCATGGTCTCGATCAGCGATACATCGATGCTATGCTCATGGGCGAAGCGGATAATATCGGGAATTTCAGCGCGATTGTCCTCAGCCAATGCCACGACATTTAGCTTGATGTGGATGCCTTCTCTTTGCGCTGCCTCGATGCCTTTCAGCACCTTGGCGAGATCACCGCCGCGGGTGACGCGGCGATAAACGTCCGGCTTCAGGCTGTCGCACGACACATTGATGCGCCTGATCCCCGCCGCCGCCAGCGCCGGCGCCGCGCCTTCGAGCAGGGTGCCGTTGGTCGTCAGTGTCAGTTCCTTGAGGCGGCCCTTGTGCACCTGTTCGCCCAGGCGCGTGATGAAATCGAGCACGCCCTTGCGCACCAGCGGTTCGCCGCCGGTGATGCGCAGGCGCTCAACGCCGCTGTCGATCAGGAACAGGCTGAGGCGCTCCATTTCCTCGAAACTGAGCA
>CAMLIY010000015.1 GCA_946480125.1 uncultured Asticcacaulis sp. | reverse complement strand
CACTGCTTCGCCGTCAGCACCAGACCCTTGCGCACCGTGACAACCTTGCCATCATAATAGATCTTGCCCGTGGCCCCGCCGCAGATCGTCCACGGGTCGGCTTTCGTGGCCGGATCGGCATAGGCCACCAGCTTGTTGCCCTCAAGGCGTTCATATTGGCCATAACCATAGGTTGACATAGTCAGCACGCAGCCGGCAGCACCAAGGCCCAGCGCCGCCTTTTTCGCCACCTCGCCCGACTTATCGGCTGTCATATGGCCGAACCACGCCAGAAAGCGCTTGATTTTCGCCGCGACAGTATCCTGCTTGATCAGGCGCGAGGCCAAAGACAGCACATAGACGGCAAAGGCAATGCGCTGCGCCCAGGCCGCCGGCAGATAGGCCGCCACGGCATCGCCCCCGATCAGGTGCCAGAGATTTAGAATTTGATCCGGCGCCGCCAGCGCCCAGGCAAAAATGGCGGTAGCGATGACGGCGAGTTTCGCCGACCACGGCCTGGCGATCTCGCGCCAGTGTGCGAATATATCCATGATATTGACCCTTTTTATGAGGAGAGAGAAACATGCGCATTGCAGGCGCCCCAATCGCGCTGCGCTGTGGCTAATGGTGTCATCCACATACTAACTTACGACCACTCATTGATGTGCTCATCCCAGACATCGAGGCAGGTTTGCAACGCTGAGCGGCCATCGATCAGCCAGTCAGAAAAGGCGTACAAAAACTTTCCGCGCCAATCATTGGTCGTGTCATGCCGGCGACCGACGCGGACCGTGCCACCGGTTGGCAAAGCGGTCTCGGTCACCACGGTCGAGGTCATAATAGCAGGCGGCGTCGCCAGAATGGCGGTTTTTGACCCGACAATGGCGTCAATCTGATATTTGCCAGTATCCGCCCCCGATATGATTTTTTTAAAATGGAAGGCGTTGAGGTACACGGCGGGCGCGGCATCTGGAATATAGGTGTGCAGGTACTCATTGCCCGGCCCACTCAGGACGATAGCATCCTGCCCTACCATGCCCTTGTTTGCGTACAGGCTATATTGCCCTGTACTAGCATCATCGCTGCTGATGATTCCGACACCTCCGCCGCCGCCCGTGACCTGTACATCGTGGCGGATCACAAAGATCAGCAGGCGCTCCGCCTCATCCGCCGCCATAATAAAATCGGCCGGCAGGGTAATGCCCTCTGTCAAATCCGTACTGGTAAAAATGAAACCGTCTGCCCAGCCTACGGTATTAATCACTGTCGCATTGCCGTGGTTCTCGACCTGATTGATGATCTGGTCGCCATTGGCTCCCGCCGCCTGTTTAGGCCATCCGACACTGGTCACGCAGTTGATCGCGGCCTGGGTATTGTCACCGCATGCATCGTCAGGATAGGCGCTGGGAAGGTCGTCCTCGGTAAAATCGACCGGAAAATCGTAGTTACGTTTTTTGCTGGGGTAGGTCATGACAGCCATCCTTTGGCGGTGAGAATCGAATTGATGAGGGTAAATTTGACCGCAGACCCGGCCGTATTGATGTGCAGTACGCCATCGCCGCACAGGCTGGGCGGGATGGTATCGCCGGTATAGGCTGTGACATCGGCAGGCTGCGCGGGATCATAGGCGGCGACTAGGGCGGCGCGAGTATCGCAATAGTTATCCGGCCACATGGTCTTGATCGCCGCGTTGATAGCTGTGACGGCAATATAGCCCGCCGATCCCGACACCTCCGCTGTCGTGGTCAGGATGGACTCGATCAAAAAGCGAGTGTGGCCCAGGCTGGCGACCACGGCCGTCATATGGGCCATGACCGAGGTCATATCGACGTTGTTGCGGCCCATGCTAATGATAGTTACCGCCTCGCGCGTCAGTCCGGTGCGGTCGATAACAAAGGGGATCGCGGTATCGGGGCAGCATACGGGCGGGCCGGCCAGAGTGCGGGTAAACGTGGTTTGCGCGCCCGTGCCCAGGCTATCATTTCCAGGCACAAAAAGTTTTCCGGGTACGCCCATCAATTCGCCCATGAATTCCTGGTCATAATTTGTCCCACCATGCAGCAGGCCATAGGTATCGGCACCCAAGGTCGGCGTCAGGGTTATGGGTCCGCTGGAGGGGATCAGATGGCCAGAGCCGCTATCGGGCACTATAAATGTCGCCGCGCCCGATCCTTGACGCGCGATGATATTGTAAGTTTTTTGTGAGGCGACACCACGATTGTCAATAATGAGGTACGGCCTCGCGCTGGCCACCTGCGCCCACGTTGTATTCGTGGACAGATATTCCTGCGACGTACTGTCGCCCCAAATGACAACACGCTTGCGGCGCGACCGGCCATCGAGATACGCCCGATCAAAGGCATCATCTGATGATCCCGCCGACAGCCTCACTCCCTTGGGCATGATCACGGCACCCATCGCATTCAGGGTCGAATAGACCCAGACCGCCCCACTGGTACGAATACCAAAGACGCGCTTGCGTACCCCATTCAGCTTACCGGTGACCGATAGCAACCAATTGGTGCCATCAAACCCCTGAAGCGGCAGATAGTCCATAAGCTGGGCGATATTGGCCAGCATAGCTTTCAGGGTAGCCGCGACATTAGCGAACGGACCGATCTGCACCCGTCCGGATTTATGCACGCCAAAAGCGCGCTTGCGTACCCCATTCAGCTTACCGGTGACCGATAGCAACCAATTGGTGCCATCAAACCCCTGAAGCGGCAGATAGTCCATAAGCTGGGCGATATTGGCCAGCATAGCTTTCAGGGTAGCCGCGACATTAGCGAACGGACCGATCTGCACCCGTCCGGATTTATGCACGCCAAAAGCGCGTTTGCGTACACCGTTGAGCCTGGCCGTGATCGAAAACAACCAGCCGTTAAAACCAAAAGGCAGATAAGTAAAAACGGATGCCAATTGTTTTGGCGTCGGCACCCCTTCGTCATCGAGCCCGGCCTCGATATCGGCACTTACGGCCTTAGGCAGGGTAAACGTGGGATCATCCGCCAAGGTGCCACCGCCCTGGATAAGACCGCCGGCGGATAGGATGGTCGTTTTTTCTGCCAACGGCGCGATCGCGTCCGAAATCTCACCGGTTACGGCTTCATGCAGGGCAGTCAGGCCACTGTCACTGGCCTCGGCGACATCCAAGACCAGCTTAGCCAAGCGGTACTCTAGCGGGGCAGGCGCTATCCATTTACTTGTAGATGCGCCTGCATCCATATCGCCATTAGACGCAGCATCATCAATGGCAAGTTTTGCATCGATATTATCTTGCAGGCCCGTAAGTGCGGATTGATCGACCTTATCGGCAAGATCAGACTCAACTACATCAAGGCGATTGGCGAAGGCGGCTATGGCTGCGCCTGCAGCGCTTGACGTAATGATATGCCAATTGGCCAATGTCTGGGCCGGCGCATCCGTAGCGGCCCAGATCATATCACCAGCATTGACCGATGCGCTAACCAGATAGCCGTCTGACTGGATAAACCATGTGTCGTATTTTTTGATCGCACCGGCCGAACCACTGCCGCCCGTCGTCGGGAAACCAGATGCACCGATGGCCAGCGCCGGAACCAACGCGCCGCGATTGTTCAGCAAGCCCGATGTAATAGCCGACACGGTCGCATCCAAATCCACCATGCCAGCGCGTAAATCAGGCTTCGGCGGCTGCTTGACTCCGCTTGCGGGCAGATCGGGAACGTTGGAATCACTAAGCGCGCCGAGTATTGTATCAAGCCATGACGACATATGAATCTCCAAGAGGTATCGCGCCGCGAGAGGATGCGACGTTGTTTGTTGCGATATTGAAAGGTATGACGCTTAGAGCGCTTCGACGTTCAGCCGGGTGAGTTGCATCGTGCTAGTGCCCGTCCCTGCCGTGGCCCATTTTGTGCCGACCACGAGCGTGAGCGCGCTATTGGTAGCCAGGTTGACCGGGGTGGCGACAATGTTTTGGTCCGCAGGCGCTGCCGATGAATTACCGGCGCCCAGAATCCCGGCCTCTATGGCAGACGAAGCTGACGGCGTGGCCAGGGCCTGAATCTCGTATTGATAGATCAGTTGGCGATTGGTCAGGGATACCGGCGGGGCGGCGCTCACATCATTTTCCACGACCGTGACTCCACCAATCGTCACGCGGTGCGTCAATACAGGCGGCGCTGATCCGGTTGTCATCTTGTACTGAGCGGTGACACGCAAAACCTTGTTCGCAGTCAGGAAATTGGCCGGTATAACAAAGGTCAGGTTATGGTCTTTGTAGCTGCCCGAACCTGATGCACTATTATTCGTATCACCGCCATTCTGGCGAGACAGCACCTGCACGAACTGGCCTTTCAGGAAGACGGCGATCATATCCGGCGTCAATTGCTTATTTAGCCCGCCCTGCACCGCCGCTATGATTTCGGCGCCAGTCAGCGCTGTGCACGGGTCATCCTCGCTTATTTTTCCAACCATTTAGGTTTCCCTCATATAAGGTGTGCCGTCTTCGCGCAGCAGTTGCGAGCCATCTTCACGCAGGATCGGCGTCAGTCGACTATTCCCCGCCACCGTGGCCGACCATGGCGATTGAGTGCCGCCGGACGTGACATAAGCGATCTGGGTATTGATCACCGATCCGATGGCGACCGGGCCGGTATTGACGTAGATCTGGCCGCCGCCGAGGGAGACTTCATCGCTGTGCGACTCTTCTTTCCAGTCGCCGCCCGGCAGTTGCACCCGCGTCACCCAGTCGAGATCGCCACGGCTGGCCGGGCCGGTGGCCGTCACCTTGAAGCGAACATTGGCGCCGTCATAAAAGGGCGATACCGAGTTGATCACCGGCGCCGACAGCGGCGTTTGCGCGGCCTTGGCCGGCGCGCCCGGATCGGCGCCTTCATCGATGGCCGGCACCCAGTTTTCGATATCCGGCCCGATCTGCAGCGCCGAAAAATTGAAACCGGACATCCCTGTCGCCTCGATGCCATCGGGCACCTCGACCACGATATCCGCCATGTCCGGATCACGCGGGTCCTTGATGGCGAGGATGTTTTGGCCCCAGGCCAGCAAGCCGCCAATATTGGTTTCGATAGGCCCCTGACCGAGGGCTTTCAGCCGATAGGCATAGCGGGCCGCCAGTCGGCGCGCCTGCGAAAAAGACGGGCACCACTCGGCGTCGAAATCATCCGAAACCGGCGATTCTTCATCGATGATCCAGTCATCGGCCTGCCCCCGTGTATAATCCGCCACCGGCGACATGAAAAAGACCTGAAGACGGCCGACGCGGCGCTCCGTGGCAATGCCGGTCTGCCAGTCCGCCGTAATAATATCCTTATCCGTCAGGGTGACGGTCGGCGCCCGGTATTTACCGGCGCGGACCACCAGGCGGCCCCGGCCATCAAGCGAACGATAGCCATCCATGACTTTGAGGATTTTACGGCGAACACTGTCCCAGTCCTCGTTATCCCGGTAGGCGCCGGCCAGCCGGTAGCGCGGCTCTGTGCCGCCTGCTGCCAGCGCCACCGGTTCATTGCAAATCGCGGCCTCCGCCGTCAGGGCCTCCAGAACGGGGGCGACCTGACGATCCCAATCCAGCCCCCAGCGCTGGGTTTCGAGATGGACCAGCCAGACAACCGGATTGGCCGAGGCCTTCCACGTTTCAGGCAGGAGGCGCGCCTGCGAAACATCCCGCCAGTCATAACAGACCGCGCGCTGGGCCAGGCTGAGTTCGGTGCGGCCAAGCGGATAGGCCTGAGACTGGAACTTGGCCTTGGGCGCGATGCAGATATAGGCGACCGAAGCGGTGCCATCGCCGCGATGCGCCGCTGTCCACAGACCCGGCCACTTGCTGATGATTTCGGCAAAAGCGGTTTCGGTCGGTTTGCCGTCGCGGAACAGCAGGCGGACTTTCTGGTCGACATAGCGGCCATCGCCACCCGCACCGTTAACCGCCGTGACCCAGCCATTGGCGTCATAAGTGACCCAATCGTCACCGAGATAAGCCTTGGCGACGCTCTCGATGCGGCCATCATTACGCAGTTGCACCGAGGCGACCGTGTCGTCCAGGCTTTCATAGAAGGCGTAGACCGGCACATAGCGATAGTGGTCGCCGACATGGATAATCGCCGGTGGAATCGGCTGCTTGAGCGCCAGCAGATTGGCCTGGGAATCGCCCTTCTGATTACCGGCCAGCAGCGAATTAACGCCGGCCTGCAAGCCCGCCGCCGCCGCCACGACGACAACCGCTTTCAGGATGTCGCCGCCCAGGCTGGAACTGTCGTCGGCCATTAGCTCGGCGGCCACTTACGGTTGGTATTGACCGTCATTTTCGACATGTCATCGCATATGCGGTCGCCGGGATGACGGCTTTGATGACCGGCCTTGCTCCAGTAGCGACGGCCGGCCTTCTTACGCGTCGCCGCGCCCGAAATGGCCGACAGGATACGGCGATCCTCGATGCCCGACCGCTTGCGGCGCGGCACATCAAGCACCGCCTGCCACAACCAGGCCGCCGGCCCGGCCAGTTGCCAGTTATCGTCAAAAAAGACGTAGCCGACATTGATCTGCGCATCGGCTATGCCCGCCGCCATCATCGCCTCGACGGCGGGGTGACGGGCAAAGAATTCGAAATTGACGCGCACCGCCTTGCCATCCGTTACCTGGCGGATCGACGGCATGGATTTCAGCACACCGGCGCCCCGATAGCGCCCCGCCGGATCGAGATCATCATCCACCGCCAGGGTCAGCGGCCCGAACCCAGTCCAGAACCGGATGATGGCCGTGGCGCAGACGATGCGGATCACCAGCGAGCGGCGCGGTGCATGGGCCGCCGCCATCAGGGCGATCTGTTCAGGCAATAGGGCGGTCACGCGTCATGCTCCTTGAAAATAAGGGTCAGGGTGGATTTGACCGGTCGGGTCAGTGCGGCAACGCAGTCCTTGGCATTGCTGAGAGTCATGACGCAGGACGGTCCGCCGAAATCGAGTTCGGTTTCATTACCATTGGTCAGGGCCAGGGTTGCTTCGCGGAACGGTGGGCGGATCGTCAGTTGCTGAAGGCCGCCGCCCAAATCCTTGATCAGCAGCACGGCATACAGACGGCGCAACTGGGTTTGATGGCTGACGCCGAAATGCTCGAAACCCCGCAAGGGGCTGGCGACATCGGGCCGCACGATAATCTCGGTAGCGCGTTCGCTCGCATCGGCCGCCAGCACGATCTTGATGCCGCTGGATGTGAACCGGCTCCCGTCCGAAAAGCTGGCGCCGTCCGAAAAGGGCACATCGGGCGGCCGGACGCGGCCCGGATAAGGGATCGTGCCGAAATCGAAACTCGGCACGATAAACGGTGTCAGGCCGCCATCGGCCAGTTCGGCCAGGGCCAGGGCCGTACGCACCTTGTCCTCGGACTTCAGTTCCACCGTCATGGTGCAGACCCACGCCCCGCCGCCATCGGTCGCCGAGTTATACTCAACGCCATTGACGGCGGTATCGCTGTCCGTCACCAGGGCGCGCCGCCACAGCAGTTGTGACGGGCGCAGAAAATCAACCGGCCAGGTAATCATCAGCCGAGCAGATCGATTTCGCTGAGATTACCCGGCAGGGCGCGCTTGGCGGTTTCAACCGCTTGGTCGTGCGTGTCCTGCAGACCCTGATTGAGCTTGGTTTCCAATTGCCTGAAAAAACTAACCAGGGGATCGGCCACACCCGAAACATCAAACTTCACTACGGTTGGACCGGCAGGGACGGCCGTCTTCTGACCTCCAAACATAGCCCGGCGCGTTTCAGAGGCATTCAGCACCCGAGACCCCCGTTGGACGTTGCGATACTGCGGATTTATCACCAGCTCCATCCCGTTTTCAGCCAGCCTTGATAATCCGCCTGGCGCAAAGTCCGTGCCGGCGGCATGGGCGGGTATGATGCTATCCGATCTCCAGTCATAACTGGCGGCCGCGCTGGCGGCCGTTGACGGCTTGTAGAGAGCCGACATGATGGTGCTGATCAAGCCGCCCGATTCTTTCAGGGTCGGATTATCTTGCCCAAGCGCCCAATTCTTGAAAGGATTCATGACAGCCAGCTTGATGACCTCCGACATGATGTCCTGAAGCTCGGATTTGGCGACATCGCCTAACGATTGCCAACTGTATTTAAACGAGGTCAGGTAATCCTCAGCGCGGCCGTAAACAGAATCCTGCAATCCGCTGATTTCACCCTGGATCGCCTTGCCGCGCTCGAGCACGGCGTTTTCATCTTCGCGGGCGGCGACGGCGCCGAGAATAGCATCCTTCTGCTCTTTGGTCAGATCGACGCCGGCGCGATCGATATCCAGCTCGGCTTCCTTCAGGGCAATCGCCTTGTCGATGGCGGACTGTTTCTGACCCAGCATCGATTGTTCAACAGCCATTAATGCCCGCTGGCGGTCGAGGTCGTCTGTCGCAGCCTTAGTGTAGTCGGCTGCTGAATTGGCATTCTGCTGTTGCGCCTGGTCAATGGCGCTACCGACCCGGTCTTTCGCGTCCTGACTATTCGGATCGATGTGCCTCTGGTCGACATCTCTTGTCGCTGCCCGCTTGGCTAATTCGACATTTTGCGACCACTTCGGATCATTGGTGACATCGAGTTGATCCTTCAGGGCTGCAGTCTGATCCCTGGTCGCCTGAGTGGCTGCCTGGACAGCCGAGCGTTGCTGCTCGGTATTGAGATCGTGCAGGCCCTTCGTGGCCGCCTCGATTACCCGATTAAGCTTGTCGAGCGCGTCGCCCTGCATTTTCGTGCGCAAGGCAATCAGCGGGCGCAGGACGGCCTCCTGCTGCAGGGCCTGTTGAGCGTCACGCGCCGGCACGATTCCGGCCGCTACCTGATCATTGACGAACTTTAGTGCGTCGGCCTGGTCGCGCGACGCCGCGGCAGCTTTGGCGCCACCGAGCACGGCCTGGGCATTAGTCAGATCCATCTCACGCTGCACGGCGGCAGCGACGTCCGTACCCTTGCGGGTCGCCTCGGTCATCGCCTTGCGAGTGGCCTCGGCCTTCAGCGCCGCATCACTGCTGGTTAGATAGGCTTCCGCGAGATCGAGCGTCGCCGCTGTATTGACCTTAACCGACTCAGCTTCGCGCGCCAGGGTGGCGGCGCGGTTCGCACCGGGCGCGGTCGGATTTTCCTGTTTATTTAGCGCCTCGTACTGGCGCTTCAAGCCGGCGCGCGCTTTTATTGCCTGATCCAGCGTAATATTGCCGGCCTTCAGATCAGCTTCAAGACGCTTCCCGCTATTATCCAATTCGGACTTTTTCCCCGACAGCGGGTCCAGAAAATTCAGATTAGCCTGCGCGTCCTGAGAGGCCAGGGCCTTGGCAGCGGCCCCATCCTTAGCCGCCTGGGCGTTTTGCTCCTTCCAGAACAGCAAGTATGACTTCTGAAAAGTCGAGTCTGAGCCACCAAAATAGTTCGGGTCAACCTTGCCCGGATTGACCTTATTGAAATCTGCCATCCTGTTGAGGATTGTCGCGGGGTCCGGATTAACGAGTTGGCCGAACCCATGCCAGAAGTTCGACATCTTGTTGCCGAGTGCGTCCATGGCGCCGGCCATGCCGTAAACTTCTTTCGACGCATCACCAATTTTACCTTTCATGGTACTGATGATTTCGGCAACCGCGCCCGCCTTGTCACCGGCTTGCGCCATCGAGATTACGTTTTTTTGCCAGTTGGCGTCGCCAAGCAATAACTCGGCGTTCAGTTGTTTGACGCCGTTGACGGGATCAGCGAGAGCTTTTGCCAAAGCGTCCTGCGCCGCAGGAAGCTCCCTACCGGTAACCAGGCCGTAGTCCTTTGTCAGTGCGATGGCATCGCCCAGGACATCCTTATTCACCATTCCAGCCCGCAACATCGCTGCGGCGCCGGTCTCAGCCGCCGAGACTGAAATATCGCCGGCCTTTGCCGCTTGCGCTGCTATCGACACAACCTGGGTACCGGTTAATCGACTGGCGGCGCCAATGCCCATAACGGCCAATTGCGCTTCAGAGATCGATTTACCGAAGTCATACCCGGCCTTGGCGGTGAGGAACAAGGCACCGCCTACCAGGCCGATTGCCCCAGCAGCCAAGGCCGCCGGTGAGGTAAGTGATCGCATCGCAGCACCAAATCCGCCCGGCTGCATGCCGGCAATCTGGACCGCCTGGCCGGCCTGGTTGACGAAGCTGGCAAACGAAAACTGCCCGGCGAGAAGCCCCTGGGCCAGATCCGGCAGGGTCGAGACGGCCATCATGCGAATGGCGCTGCTCGACAGGCCGACCGCCTTCGCGCCCTTGTTGTGGGCCTCGGTCATTACATCGAGCGCGGCCTTTTCATTTTTCAAGGCGGCGCCGTGCTGCTCGAGCGTGATCTTGCCGTTCTTCAGCAGCTTGTCGAGCGTGGCTTCGGCCGCGGCATATCGGTCGGTCGCCATGGCCAGAGGGTCGAGTGAATAGCGGACCGCCTGGGCCTGCTTATCCATGACCTTAAGCTCGGCATTGATCGCCTCAGCCGACGCCTTTGCCTTGGCGGCGCTGGTCGGGTCTATACCGATCAGATCACGCGCCGACGCCCGTCCCTTCGCCGTCGAGGAGCGCGACGCATTGGCGAGCGCGGCCGACTCCTCGACCGAGGCCCGCTTCAGCGACGCCACCAGGTCATCGGTCGAGGCCGTGGCGCCGTCGATCGATCCCTTTACGTTGCCGAAGGACGCCTTGGCGTGCGTTTCCAGCTCGGAGACATCGCGCTTGAACTCGGACTTGCCGTCCATAGCCAGGCGGATACTAATCCTCTTGTCCGTCATCTTCGGTTTCCTGTGAGTGATAGTCGATTAAGGCGGCCTCAACGGCCGGCAGGAGGTCGGTCAGCCAGTCAGCGGGCAGGCCTGCGGCGTCGGCATAGGCGAGAAAGGCGGGGAAATCGGCGGCATAGACGCCGAAGCCCGCGGTGCGGATCTGGTTGCGGCAAGCGGAGATGACTTCCCAGGCCGTGATACCGTCCTCGGTCTGAGGTTCATTCTCGCGTTTCGGGCATTCACGCCCGCAGTCGCGTCCCTCTAGTTGGACGCAGGCGCGGCAGTAGTCGTCCCCGCGCTGGCCAAAGACCCAGTCAGCAAGCGCGATGATACGTTTTTTTCAATGACCTTGGCGACGTAGGGCGCCACATAGGCCTCGTCGACTGCGTCGAAGATCTCGGCGATCGCCATAAACTGGTCGATCGCCTCCGGTGTCGGCTGAAGGACATTGCCGGCTTCGTCGACAACGACGGAGCGGTCGACCTTTTCCGTCGTGATCGGCTCGCCCTCGGCGCCGGTAAATTGCCCCCAGGCGAGGATGCCTTCGCGCGCCAGGGAACACGAATAGGCTTCGTTGGCGGCGGCCAGGCGGTCATTTTCCGTCTGGCCGTCAGTCAGTTCGGCTGACATGACGGCGGTATAGGCCCTGGAGGCGGCGCGGGCTGCCAGCTTTGACACTGGCTGAAACAGCGCCACGAGGCCGGCGCCCAGGGCGACCCAGCGCGCCCCGAGAATGATTTTAGTCATAGGTTTTCCTGTGATTGGAGGGATCAGTAGCCGGCGACGTCGTTCACCAGCTCGAAGGTGACACCCTCGCCCGTATCCGGATCGCGCGCGGCCTGGCCGGCGAAGGTCATTTGTATACCCTTCGGACCGGTAATCGGTTTCTTGGGCTTGGGCACGAAAACGCGCGCCGCGATGACCGTGAACGAATTGGAATCGTCGATCTTCCAGCCGAAGGAGAGCTTGCAGGGCTCCTTATTGGTCGCCTGGTCGAGCATGACCGTATCGGCGAAGCGAACACCGAGGTTGACCAGGAAGGACCAGACGCTGGCGGTCAGGTCGCTGATATCGCCGGTCTCGGTAATGTCTTCGCCCTTCTCCAAATCATTGGAATAGGTCCAGTCGCCGGAAGTCACCTTACCCAGCGCCACGTCATCGCGCTCGATCGAGCCTGAGAACTGCGCCAGGCGCTTGGTAGGCAAGACGGTCGGCGTACCAGCCTGGCTGGCAGTCGCCACGCTTTCGTTCTTGCCGAACAGGCTAACAACCAGCGACAGCAGGCCGCTACGAGCGGCCGACATTTTCAGCGAATTGACACCCATGCCATAATTCATGAAGTATTTCGGTAGATCCGGTAGTCCGACCTCGATCGACATGGGTGGAAGGACTGTCGCGCCGGCCGTGAAGACATGCTTATTCGCACCGCCCTGCAGCGTGGGGCCGGAGAGTTTGGCGTTTGAGGTACCGGAGGCGGCTAAGGTGTAGGCATTGCCTGCAATACCTATCGTGTCATTGACCAGGCTGAGGCTGGTGGCATCAGCCGTGTAAGTACATTTTGCCGTCTGTGTTTCAGCGCTGGCATTCAGCGCGGTCGCAGCAGCGGTCATTGTGGCGGCCAAGTTCGCGCCAATCAGGATTTGGTTTCCCGTGGTGAGCGCCGCCACGAACGTCCATGGCGTGCCGTTGAGCGTAATCGTCGAAGCCGCAACGGGTTGGGCGCTGAATGTCAGCTTACCTTTGGCGGCCTTGAAGGCCGTGGTGACTGGATCACCCAAACCGCCCTTCAGCCAGTATCCCATATTGCGCACGCAGGCCGGCACGGTGACATCACCATCATTGGTGATGACATCGAAGGTCGGATCAGAGGGGTTTCGACCCTGACCGAGCGTATCGTCGGTCACCAGGGCCTGTTCAGCGCCGAGGTTAGACTGGGTGAACGGTTGCGCAGCGAAACCATTGGTGGCGGCCACGCCGTATGTATCTTCAAAAGCCGCTGCCATGACGGCATTGGCACCACGAGCCCAGGGCATGGATGTCTCCTTTTAAAAGTGGTGGGGATTTTCGTTAGGTGAGTGGGTTCGGCGTCCCATAGGTGACGACGAAATAGAACAGGGCACCGCCGACCGTCTCGGCGCCGGTCGTTTCAGCATCTTCCGGATCGGGAACGTCAACATCGAGCCAGTCGCAACGGTCGACGCCTTCGAAAGCCAGGCGCCGGTTTTCTTCAACCGCCTCGCCGATCGACACCAGCATGCGGTCGACGACCTGGTCGCGGGCTAAATCAGCGGACTCATACCCCATGACGACAACAGGCACCTTGCGCTCATAGATGTAGCGCAACTGGCCCAGCTCGGTGTCGATCAGCACGGACTGGCCGCGCTGGACATTGACGTATCCGCCGGCGCCAACACGCGGCGGCTTATCCTGATTGTATTTGACATCCGCGTAAGGCAAAGCGGTCTCGACCAGGCGAAAGCACCCGTTGTCGACGTCTTCATGGCTGGACATGGTTTAGGTTCCGAGATGACCGGCCACCAGGCCGGGCGTGCGTGCGGCCCATTGATCAATGCGGCGCTGGATATCGACCCGCTTGCCGGGCCGGACGGATTTCACCAGGACGAACATCAACACCAGGTCAGGCTTGCGACCCTGGGCCAGGCGGCCTCTGGTTGCTTGCCGGAAACCGCGACCGCTCTTGCCGGCGACGACATTGACGAAGGCATAGTAATGACCAAGGCGTCCGGGCCGAAGTATCAGATCCTGATTGTATAAAGCCTCGACCTCGACAGGCGTCATCGGAGTCGCGCCACCACGGCCATGCTTGTTTGGTGTGTTTTTGGTCGGGATGGCCAGCATCTTGCCGCCATTAACCGGGACGATATTCGGGTTGCGATCGAAGGCGTCGAGGATCTTCGGCGCTTTCGACCAGACCACGGCGGCCGGATCGAGGCTCTTGCCATGGGAGGGATAGACCTTGAAGCGCCAGGTATTGGCCAGCTTCCGGCCGAGGCCGGCCTTAATGACGTCCTGGCGGAAATCGTTACACAGCCCTTCGCCCACTTCGTTCATGGCGGCCGTTGCGGCGCCGGCAACCTCATCTTCAGCGGCGGCGAAGGCCTCCGACAGCCCTTTGATTTGGCTACTCATGCAGCCTTCGGTGGGGCCATTTCGCACAGCCATTCCCCGATGGATTGGTCAAGGCGTGGCTCCGCGATGACGGTAAATATCTGGTCGTCAAATTCAACCAGGTCACCGGCGACAGGACAGGGCACTTCGGATTTCCGGACACGGAAAAGGACGACCGCCACGATGATCTGACTTTCGCCAAACCCGACGATATCGTCGTGGCGGTCATCGAGAATAGTAACGGGCGAGCCGTTCCACCTCGCCACATCTCCCAGGACGCGATACTTGGCGTCGCGGATCCGCGCCTGCATCTTCGTCCTGGACATGGCTACTCGGCGCTCGCCGAAACGAAGGCCGCAATCTCGGCTTCGGTGGCCAGGCGGGCTTTACCGGAGGCAATCAGGCCTTCCTTTTCTTCATCCTCGACCAGATAGGTCTTGCCGAAAGCATAGGTCGGATGACCAGGCGCGAAAGTAACCACATAATGGTGGCCTTCAGGCGTTTCGGCTTTGACCCTTTTGGTCAGCTTGGCAGCGGCCTTGTCAGCAGCAGCTTTGTCAGCAGCGGCCTTGTCAGCAGCAGCTTTGTCGGCGGCGGCTTTGTCGGCGGCGGCCTTCTCAAGATCGGTCAGTTGATTGCCTTCAGACATATATCACCTGTTGAAATGGAAATGGGAAATGACGGCACGGGCAGAACGCTACACGCCCGCGCCGCCGCACGAACCAGCCTCGGAGAAAGGCCGGCGCGACTGCGATTAATTGAGAACCAGGTTACCCGTGGTCGCCAGGGTGGCCTTGACGGCAGTTGCGGTACCGACCAGCAAATTGCCAGACGAGGTTTTGGTCATCTGCTTGGCGGTATTGTCCCAGTAGATGTCGTCACCGGCTGCCCAAGCTTGACCTGAGGCAGATCCTTCAGCCTTCATGTCGAATTGCCCCTTGCGCATCAGGCCGAACAGAGTGCCCTGGGCGGCTGTCGTTTGCGGCACGCCGAAAAGCTTGGAGCCGATCAGCACCGGCGAACCGGATACGACTCCGCCGGAAGGGGCGGCCACCGTGACGATGGCGCCGGAACCCGTTTGGTTTTTCATTACAATACCCTTTCAGGAAAAGGGAGCCGGACGACCGGCCCCATGAGTTGTCAGTGAGGCCGGCTTAGGTGCCGGGGTTCTTGGCCATACCGCGGTGATCGATGATCTTGGCGGCCATAACCAGGCGGGCCTTGTATTCGACCTGGTCAACGTCGAAGCCGGTCCGCTCTTCGAGATAGACGCCTTCATCGCCCTCGAGGTAGCAGTATTCGCCCGTATCGATGGTCGCATTATCGGCCATCAGGTAATAAGGCGTGGCGCCGGCACCGCCATTGAGGCGACGTTCGATGATCGGCTGATATTCGCCAGCATAGGCATTGATATCGGCCGCACTGTTCGGTGTCGTCGCTGTGGTCAGCTTCTTAGCTTGAAGCTTCCACTTTATGCCGGTCAGCAAATACTTACCTGCGACCGTGATCGCCTCACCATTCAAGCCTGTCTGCGAACCCAGCATGATGTCGAGGGCCTGGATCGACGCCTCGGAAAGGTCGGCGCCGGCGCCGGCCAGATTGTTATGGGCGGCGCTGAAGATAGCGTTGCCGTCCGCCATGTTCGGGTTAAGCAGCAGCGGCGCGTAAGCGACGTCGGATTCCAGTTCGGCAGCCCTGGCACCAAACGCGCGCGGGATCTTGGTGAAGGCGTCGAGATCGTCATTGACGATCATTTCCCAGGTCAAGCCGAATTTACGGCCGTATTTGACCAGCGAATAGACCTCGCGGCCCTCGGTCATGGTGCCGTATTGGTATTCACCGCCTTCCGGTACTTCCAGCAGGGCCGGCGCTGCAGAAAGCTGGATCCGGTTGATCTGCTTGAAATCGGGCGTCGTGGTACGGCGCATCCAGGTCTTGAAGGTCTGTGGGGTGCCGTCATAGGCGCCGCGCAGAGTGCGATTGGTGATATTACCCAGGGCCAGCGGAAAATCTGACGTGGTATGCGCCCGACCATGCAAAGCATCGAAACCGATGATGGCCTGGGCGAGCTGACGACGGTTAAGACCGGCCGTGCGGAAGCCGTTAGCCTCCAGCATGGTGCGACCCATTTCCATTAGAGTCATACCCTGCAGGCGGCGGCCGTTATCGGTCATCACGATACCGGAAATCGCAGCACGAACACCAAGCACTTCGCCCATTGCCTCACGCATATGGTCGCGGGCATCGACGCCGACGCGCGCCGCTTCACCGGCCGGGATATTCGGTGCGGCTTGGTTCTGACGGTCGGCGGCGGCGCGCACCAGCTGCGCACGGGCTTGATCAGGCGTCATGGTCGTAATCCAGGTGCGGACTTGATCGTCCTCGATGTTGAAGGTGCGAGCATCGGCGGAGAAATCCAGCACCTCTTCACCGCGCCAGTTGTTCAGCACGGTATGCGCCACGGCTGCGGCGGCTGTCGTGACGGCGGCCGGCACAAGCACAGTCGGCGTTACCACAGCAGCGGGTGCAGGAGCCGCCAGGCGAGCAGCCTCGGCAGCGCGGTTAGCCTCAGCGACGCGCTGGGCTTCGGCAGCGGCCGCAGCCGCGATTTCTTCAGGAGTCATAGGATCCGTCCTTAGGTTGTCGATGATGATGCAGGGGCTCAAGTCTTGCTCCGACCGGGCCCCGGCATTGGGGTCGGCAGCAATGGGCACGGGAGAAACCTCGCGGAACTGCCACCGGATCGCCCGGTAAATCGGCAGTTCGTCTTGGTAGCCCTCGAATTGGTATTGGGAGACACGGTAGCCGGCACTGACTTTTGGAGGAGTCCCGGCCGCAAAGTCAGCTTCGACCTCCTGAGCCTTTGCAGACTGAGAGAACCGAACCTTGGTGATCAGCTTTCCGGGTTCCAGAAAAGCGCGATCCACAACGCCTAAGCGATCAGAAATCTGATATCGGCTATGAGAATCCAGTAGTGGCGCATTACCAGCTTCGACTTGAGACAAGTCGACCGATCCTGCATTCATATCCAAGATCTCATAGAAGTCGGTGCTAAGACCGATCCGCCAACCTGGCATGCGAATGGGCGAATCCGTGGCTGCTATCAGCTCGACGCTGTGATCGACGGCATTGTATGTGCCTACGTCGGCGGCGCGGCGCTGCACGGTCACGCCGACCTGCCGGCGAACCATATTTGCCGGCTGAAGCCGAGCTAGACGCATGGCTTCAGCCGCGGCGGCGGCCGCGATTTCTTCAGGTGTCATCGAATGTCCTCGGATTAGGGTTTGGGGGTAGCCTTGGCGCCGGACTTGTCCCCAGTCGGCGCGATATAGCCGACGGCCGCCTGGAGAATGCCGGAGTCGGTCACCCGGCGGACATCGGTCTCAATAACGACGCCGGCGTCATCGAATTGCTTTTGTTCACTGGCCTTGGCCTTTACGAACTGCGAAACGGTCGTGCCGCGCTCTGCCAAGGCCTTCGCCTGGGTCTTAAAGCCTGCGCGAATCTCGGCCACTTCGCCGGCCACATCCTTGATCGGGTCGATGAAGCGACGCACCGGCATGGCATATTCCGGTTTCACCTGCAGGTAACGCTTGTCCCCCGTCTTGAGGTACAGCGCATACATGCGGCGCTTGAAGGCCGGTTTCATTACGAACGGCAGCATGACATTATCCTGCCAGTCGTCGAGCAAGGCCCAAAAGCCCAGCATGGCTGCGCGAAGGCTCGAATAATTTGCCTGGGAGACATCGCCGGTCAGCAAATGGTAAGGCACTGTCACCGCACCGATACCTGCCAGCTCCTTGGTGCGAAAGTCGACGCTGTCACCATCGGCCGATGGCTCGATTGCCGTCACCTGGTCGCCAGCGCGGCCATGAAGAATTGACCCTGGCACCAGATTCTCGATCAGCGGACCGCCTGACGGGTTTTCTTGCAACTGGCTGAAAGGCCCCGGCGCACCGCTTCCCTCGCCTGGTGTGATGATGACGGACAGGCAGGCCTGTACCTTCTTTTTCATCATGATGGCTTCTTTCAGCTCACCATGGTCTTTGATATCCAGCATCGAGGAGGCCAGCATGCTTACGCCTCGCACCTGCCCAGCCCGCAATTCCTCGAATATATGATCGATATTCTCGGCGGCGAAGGGGCGTGACTGCCCTTTCCAGCCTGTGTCGCCCGGATGCTTGTCGAAAAGCCAGTAGTTCAACCGTTCATTATACTGGTTAAACTGGACGCCCTGGACCGTGTTGTCATCGTTTTTATCCTCATCTAGGAAATGGCCTTCATAGACGCGGACACGATCGCTGTAACCGTGACGGCTGGACCAGACATTGAGCGCCTCCCCACCCACAAACCAGGTACGGCAATCCAGCTTCTGGACACCATAAAAATCATTGCGGCCATCAACCTCCGATTCCGCCCAGTCGTCCCATTCCTCCTGCGCACGATCGCGCACGGCAGGATCCGGGTGGTGCATGGTGATCGTAATACCATTGCCTACCACATGAGCGGTAAATTGTCGGGCGGCAGCGTCGGCCGTCTTGTTATTACGCACCAGCTCGTGAGCGCCATTACGCAGCCCCTTGAGGCCGCGGGCGATCTCTGTGTTGGCGCTGTTCCCGGTCCTGCGCCAGCCCTGGGTAAGGCGCGACGGTGCGGCGGCATCATATTGCCGAACAGCGGATGTGGCGTTCCGCCAGGCGGCACGTGAATAGGCCAGTTTCGGCGCGAAAGGTTCGATCGCGCGGTCAATCAATTCAGCCAGGTTCATAGTCAGTACCGGCTAAAGCTGGCGGCCGTGACGAACGGCACTGCGGCGCCGGGCGTGCCGGCGGCCACCTTGTCACGGAAATACTGCAGCGCCGTCGTGATTTCGGTGACGCTGCGATAGGTCACGCGCCCTACCTTTTCGTCCTCGATAGTTGCTTCACCACTGGAAAGCCCGGCCTCGAGCTGCGCGATTTCCGTGGCATAATCAGGTGCGGGCATTAAACCAGTTCTCCTTACGGGGCACCCAGGCCGCGCCTGTCTTGGTTGGCGCAACGGGTGGTTGATGTTTGACGGGCGATCCCGGTACTGGGGCGACAGTAGTCGCCGACGGCTGGTGAGGGGCGTTTGCCAGGGCGATCAAATCGCCCTGGCCCGGATCCTTCGACGCGTAACGGTCACCCTGCAAAACTTGCCAATCCGCCTCTGAGCGTCCGTCCAAGCCAATCGCCTCAGCGGCAGCGCGATTGTAGATCTCGCAGTCGAGATAGTGGTTCTGCTTGCCGGCCATGACCTCCCACACACGCGATGGCAGGCCATTCTTCATTTTAACAACGCAGGTTTCCGAGGTGAGCATCTCGAAGTAATCCGTGCTGGCGTCGCGTCCGAAATGGGTTCGACCTCGCCCTTTTTCCGGCTGCTGACCGGCCAACGCCGCCTTCACACTGTCGATCGACGACTTGAGAAACCCATAAAAGCTGAGTTTCGCGCCATAGGTGCCGACCAGATATGCCTCTTCGCCGGGCTTTTTCTTTGCCCGACCTTTCGGCTTGTAGCGATCGTAACTGAGCGCCATGCCGCGACCAAGAATAGGCAGGGCCCAGCCGGCGCGGCCGAAGATCGCTAGACGGCGCGGCGACCGCGAACAGAAGGCCTTTGCGGCTTCCGTGTTATAACCCGCGTCCACACAGGTCATTTCCAGCCCGAGCGCCTTGCCGCCCGGCATGACAAAGGTCTGTTTTTCGATCTCTTCGAGCTGGGCCCATGCGCCCTCGCCGGCCACGTCGGTACTGCCGGGAATGAAGCCGTGATCCATGGTCCAGTTTTCCAGGCCGAAATACCAGCCCTTCTTTACCCAGTAGATCCCGTCGCCCTGGACGTCACAGCCCATGGTGAAGACACAAGGCCCCCATGGCACCTGACCCCGCCCCCAGTCCTGTTCGCGCAGCAATTCCAGCTCCTCGGCCGGCGGCGCATCGCCCTTGATCTGGAAGGTTTCACCCTTGACCAGGTTGGTCCAGGTGCGAAGTTTATTCACGTCGCCCTGGGCGTCCGCGAAGCCGATCGCCATTTCCGCCCAGGTTACGAAGGCAGAAATGATTCCGGGGATCGAATAACCTTTATTCAGGACGTGAGTTTCACGATTTCGCCACCCCTGGAAGTCGTTTTCGCTCTGCGTGACGCGCGGCGGCTTTACCCCGTCCACCTCGACAGTCGGCAGCCAGCCGTCATCGAACGACATGAAAGGCTTTTGCCAGTGCTGATGGACCCCGCCACAGCAGGGCGCCACCAGGCAGGTTTGCTCAGGCCGACCTTCAGGCCATTGCAGATCCTCGAAGACCGGCTCGAAACGCGCACCGCATTCCTGGCATTTGAAGTAAAACTTCCGCTGATCGCTCTTCAGGTATGCCGCCTCGATCTTCGATGCCCCAGCATTGGTCGGGGTCGACACCTTAAGGCGCTTGGAGATGCCCTGTCGGCGGTAGGTCGTCAGGCGGGCCGAGACCATGGCCTCGGGCGACCCCTGCTTGTCTAGGTCATCCGGAAACTGGTCGAGATCGTCCTCAAAGGCATTCTTGATCGAGTGTTGTCGCAACGTGGCCGCCGAATTGGCGCCGGCGATCAGCAGATACGAACCACGCTTGAAGCGCACGCGCAACCCGGTCGAGCCTTCACCATCCCGCGAATTCTTCGCAAGGATGGCGCCGCCCCGTTTCGGATCCAGCTTCGGCGTGCTTTCGACCATCGGCCAGAATTTTTCTGCCAGCCAGTCTTTCGCGGCCGTGATGGTCGCCTGGACGTACATGGTAGGCCCAGGCGCGTTATCCGCGATAAAGGCCAGCCAGTTTTCACCGGACGCCGAGCCGCCCGACTGGGCGCACTTGATGACCGGAATTTCAGGTGTCGGATCATGCGGCGATAAGGCCTGCATGATTTCCTTAAGGTAGATCGCCGTCTCATGGCGCCAGGGACCAGGTATGGGTGCATCGTCGGCAAATCGACGGTACTTTACCGCCCATTCGTCGACCCCAATTTTCGGAGGCGGCTTCAATCCGGAGGCAAAGGCCCTGTTGATCTGCGCGCCGTTCTTGGTCAGCAACTCCGATATGACGGGGTTGAACGTGACCCTGGCATTCATGTGGGGTCGTCTAGCTCCAGTTCGGTTTGCGCCTGGTCGGCGGCTTCGACATCGGCGAGCACCGCGTCTGCTCGCTGTTCGTCGTCAGCCTGCCTGTCCAGGTCCTCGGCGACCTGGTTGAACATCAGGTCGAGCGCGTCAGCCAGGATGGCGACGATTTTTCGCGGCTCTGTTTCGGCAGCCAACCGCTCGGAATGCTGCCTGACCAGGGCATGGGCCCGTTCCCGAATCATCCGCCCCATGTCACTGGCGCGCGTTGTGTATTCTTCGAGAGGCAACAACTGGCCGACAAGTGCCGCCCGATCGAGCTGCTGGCGCATGGTCCGTTCCCGGAGGTGCTCCAGGCGGGCCTCTTCCATAAGAGACATCTTCGCTGGAATGCCGATGCCCGGCAGAACCGCTGTGGTGGCCTGAGCAAGCTGCTCGCCGACAGGACCGTCATCTTTGCGAGGTCGACCTGTTGTCGTGTCGACCCTTGCCCGCCTGGCCGCGTCAGATGCCTCGACATCGATCAGGAATTTACCCTGCCGGTCCGGATCTTCGACCTTTACCAGCCAGTCCTTCCACTTCGTTACCGCCGTGGGAACCACCTTGCAGTGCTCGGCATACTGCGCTCGGTTCATCAAGGTCATGGCAAAAAGGTGAATTCCTTCAAGGTGATAAGGTGACAGCGGTGAAAACTATTCAAACCCTATTACTAATAAACCTCTGCCCTCTGCCTCACCGTATATGGAGGCCGGCCAGGGAAGGACCCGAAAGGGGGCGGGGGTCGCCTCACATCGCATTGATTTGATTAGCTTTTTCGAGGGATTTCAGGGCTGGACCTGAATAGCATCCGCACGACACGCATATTTCAGCGGCCGTGCAATCGGGGTGAAACGAATCATTCACCGCCTCACCCAAGAGATAGGCTTGGTGAAGAATGAACGTCAAGCCCCCCTTCCCTTCTTGCCCTTCTTTTTCTTTTTCGATGGCGTCGCTGGTGGCGGCCCCACTTTCTCAACCCCTGACAGATCAACGATCAGGCGTGACCCACCCTTCATGAAGCTGTTGAGCGCAGCCACACGATTATTGCCGACAAACTCACTGACGACGAACTCAATCAGCCCATCGAGCGTCCGCACCCGATCGCCCAATCCGATCACGACCCGCGCCCGATCTGCCGGCGGCGTGACGATACGGATGAAGTTTTCTTGTTCCTCATCCCGATGGCCCTGGATAACCTCATGGCCGATGCCCCGGCCATAGGTCCACACCAGGCCAATCATCCCCGATAGCGACGCCGGCTTATCAGCGTCCTTTGCCCGCACGAACATATACCCCGGATACAGCGCGCTCGCCGGCAGCACGACGGTTGTGCCCTTGATCTTGCGCTCGCGCAGGACCATCGGGCGGTAGTACTCAAACCGCCGAGCCAGTAGTTGCTGGACCACGACCACGTCAAGCTTTGGCTGGTATGAGATCAGCAACCAAGGCCGATCTATGGGCAGGTCGGACGATGGGGGAACTGGGGTTTGCATGGACTTTACTCGCAATCGGAAGGGGCAGCAGGGACAGGCATCGGCAGGCTATCAGCCGGCGTCTAAGGCGGCTTCACCCGAATGCCGCTTAAGGCGGCGCAACCGCTCAGCTTTTGGAAAGCAAACCCACTGAAGGCGACCATGCCGCCCGAGCCGTCGGGCTTGGCCGTGTCGATGTAGGAGCGGGCAAACCCCTCGCCATAGCGAACGTCATTGGCAACCGCCTCACGGATGGCCGGATCTCCGGACCACTTTGGCATGCCCTCCACAGGTGGACCCAATGACGTGTTTTTTTGGCCGCGTGTTTTACGGTTATTATCTTTTACAAGATTAGTGTCCAAATTCTGGACACGGCTTTTGCCTGTTTTTGGACACGGCCCCGTGTCTATTTTCTGGACACGGCTTCTGCCCCTATTCACAGGATTATTAACAGCGGAAAGCACAGCGCCCGGCACCGGTCGAAACCCGTCCTCGAAGGCGAGATGATACCGCGTCGGCCGCTGCCGGTAAGTCACCGGATCAACGCTCGAAATGCGACTGACCAGACCCCGCCGCTCCAGCAAGTCCAAATGCGTATTGACGCTTGCCCGCGATATTTCGCACTCGAACGCAATAAGTTCCTGCGAAGGGAAGCACCCAAAATCGGGATTATAGTGCTCCGCCAGGCACAACAGGACGACGCGCGGCCCCGGCTTGAGGCCGCGCTGCCAGAATACCCATTTCGTCGCCTTGTGGCTCATGTGCGCGCCCCGTGTCCGCAAGGGGCGCCCTGCGCCCCAGTCAGTCCTGGACAGGCATATCGAACAATAGAGGACCTCCGGGGAACGGCGCGGAATCGCCCTTCCGAACGGAGATCAGCCTTCGGTCGGCCAGCGCCGCGACGATCTCGACAGCCTCGGCTTCCGTCACCTCCACCTCGCGGCAGAAATAGCCGACCGTAATATAGCCGCCATTTTCGCTCTCCCAGCAGTCGGCCAGGATCAGCAGAGCCAGCTTTTGAATAGGAGGCAATCCGCGCTGCCCGAAGGCCCAGACGGTTGAGTCCATGCTCATGATCAGTATTCCTTAATGATTCTTGGCGCACGCCAATCCCCTGCACTATCACGCTACCTGACCGCTTTCGCGGCATTTTCAACGGCCTGGTGGCCGGCACATCGGCTTAGGACCAGTTCGGCCAGCCGCTTGATTTCGTCGCCATTGTCGGCCGCCAGCGCGTCGCGATCGAGCCCCGGCCGGTACACAGCCGGCGGCGGCGGATCGAGCCTGCGATCGACCTCCTCAACCAGGCGCAGGCAGGGATTGGCCTCGCCATCCTGGCCTACGGGTGCCGTCAGGCGGGTCCGATTGCGGACGTAGCGCATATGCTCATCCGGGTACTGGTCATCGACCCAGCCCATGGCGACGCGCGCCAGCTCGCGCCAGCGCTCCGGATCTATGCCCAGGGCGGCGCGTCGCGCCGG
>CAMLIY010000014.1 GCA_946480125.1 uncultured Asticcacaulis sp. | reverse complement strand
GCCGCGCTAATGGAAGGCAAGACCGTACTTTCGCTTTCGGAAGGCTTGCAACTCCGCCGCGTTCGGGCCATGGGCAGCCATCGTATAGAGCTGTCCGGCTTCACCGACAGCATGCGCGATCGCCTGAAGGCATACGGGCTCTTCCACGAAATCATCTCGTGGAAGCTACGTATGTTCGTGCCGGTGTCGGCCCAAGGCGTTGAAGTGCTTGGCAAAGTGCTTGCCCAGTACCCGATCGAGCGAGTCAGCGAGCGGGAGGCGGCGTGATGCGCTATCCCGACGCGGGTGAGGTGGCCGAGAAGCTGGCCGACCGCGCGGAAGCGGTCTGCCGTGCCTATCTGCCAAATGGGCGTAAAGACGGAAATTACTGGATGATTGGGGACGCCACAGGCGTCCCCGGGAAATCGACCTATGTGCGCTTAAATGGCCCACTCTCGGGTAAGGGAGCAGCCGGCAAGTGGACGGATGCTGCAACGGGGGAACATGGCAACCTGCTCGATGTTATTCGGCTTTCCCTGGGCCTGGTCGAGTTTCGCGACGTCATGGCCGAGGCCTGCCGGTTCCTGGCTTTGCCCAGTTCTGAACCTCTGCGTGCCTCCAGGCAACCGGATGGTGAGCGTCCTGCATCGAGCGGGCGTGAGTTTGCGAGCCGTCTGTTCACCTCCAGCCGGGGGCTGGCCGGGTCGCCTGGCGAAACCTACCTGAACAGTCGTGGAATCGAACTTGAGCCCGATTTCGACGCTCTGCGTTTCAATCCGAGGATCTTCCATGGCTCGGTTGGCGGCAAACCCGTCTTCTGGCCGGGGATTGTCGCAGCGGTCACCGACAACATGCTCGATTTGACTGGTGTGTCCCGGACCTTCCTGCGCCGCGACGGCCTAGAAAAGGCGCCGGTTGATCCGCCGCGCCGCGCTAAGGGGGACATCCTGGGGAATGGCATCCGGTTCGGGGTCGCGGAAGATGTGATGGCAGCCGGCGAAGGGATCGAGACCACGGTTTCTATTCGCCCGGCGATGCCTCGCTTACCGTTGATTGCGGCGACAAGCGCCAATCATCTCTCAGCCATCGTCTTCCCGCCAGCCTTGCGCACGCTCCTCGTCATCCGGGACAACGATCACAGCGGCGACGCAGCGACAGACGCTCTATTCGCGCGGGGAAGGGCAGCCGGCATAGCGGTTGTGCTGGTCGAGCCTGAGCTCGACGACCTGAACACCGACCTAATGAAGTTGGGGCGGAACCGTCTGATCCACCGGGTGCGGCAACAGGTGCCGCAGCCACTTATCGAACGGTTCATGGCAGCTTAAGGCTCTTGCACAGTCGGTAAATACAGCGTTCGCAAGGCTTTTCTCACGCGAGTCCCGCGCCGCGGCCTTCTTCAGAGGGCGATCGATAAACCATCCCAAATGGCCTGCAACGCCTTCGGCGTCCTCCACAGCGTTTCGGCCGGCCAGAGGGCCGGTGCAGACCATTTGGGACGGCGTTTTTCGTCGCCATGAAGGCCGCGCGGGCGCGGTCAGAGCGATGGAGTTACCCATGAACGACCCTGAATTCGAACCGGTCCACCAAGCCACAGCGACCGATCACCACCTAACCGAGCTGGAGCTTTACGGCTATCGCCCGTCTTTCGATGAGCCAGATCCAAGGCCGCATCCCGAAGACATTCAGGTCCAAGGCGCTGTTCTCGAGATCATGGACGCCCTGATCGGCACTCTCGACGACACGGCAATGGAGCCAGACCTCGAAGACTTGCTCTGGGGCGCCGTCAACCTGTTTCATCGTGCGGCTGATCGGTTGAACCGCGATCTGGACGACAACGAGGTCGCTCAGCGTCGCGGCCAGAGTGAACAGGACGGCTCTGAGGTGAGATCGGTCGAGCTTGAGCGTCTCATAGTCGCCGGCAAGGCGATCATCGCGCGACGGGATACACTGGAGGCCATGCGCGATCACGCCTGTGAGCTGTACCAATCCTACATGCGCACGCCATGGCGTCCGAAATATGGTTCCCAGGTCAACCATAAGGCCCTGACCTCGGCCGTGATTGATAGCCGTGACTTCCTCTCCGCGAAGCATAAGGCAACGACGGAAGTCATGGTTCCGGCGGGCCCGAAGATCGTTTTTACCGGCCCTCTGGAATGCGCGGCTCATCGCCTGATCTGGGACAAGCTCGATAAGGCCCACCTGCAACATCCGGACATGGTCCTCGTTCATGGCGGCGCCGACCGTGGGGCCGAGCTGATCGCGGCGAAGTGGGCCGATCAACGCAAGGTTCCACAAATCGCCTTCAAGCCCGACTGGTCCAAGCACGGCAAGGCTGCGCCCTTCAAACGCAATGACCAAATGCTGAATGTCCTGCCGATCGGTGTCATCGTTATGGCCGGTGGCACGGGCATCCAGGAAAACCTGGCCGATAAGGCTCGCGGCAAAGGAATCCGCGTCCTGCGGATCGGTGAATCCTAACCGGTCCAGAGGCGCTTTGCGTTGTCACCACAGCGCAAAGCGCCTATACTCTTGACGTTTGGAGCGTCCAATGGCGAACATATCGAAAATAAGCGAAGAAGAACGCAGCGCGCGTCAGCAGGCCGTCGAATATGCTCGTGCCTCAGTTGCCCTCGAAGGCTTGGAACAGACCGAAGCGGCCAGAGCGCATGCCCAACGCTTCATCGAGGGTGAGATCGACCTAGACGAATATCTGAACGCCTCGTACGACGATATCCATGGCGTTTGATCCAGGCCAAGATCGTGCGTCGGTAGAAGCTTTCTACACCGCCCGCAGGCTAACCGAACTCCGCCTGCGTCCTGTCACTGGTGACTTTGATGTCGATCATCTCCGGGAAATTAATCGCCGGATCTTCCAAGATATGCCCGGCCTGGGATACAACGATGTGACCCCCGGATCCTTCCGACCGCCCGCACCTCAAGGTCGGGATTGGGTAAAGGATCGACGGCTGGATACGGTGTCACTCTCCACATATGTTAGCTACTCCGCAATGGATGCTGGAGCCGTCAATACTCTCGACAGCATATTGTCAGGTGTTCAACCCACCCGCTTTCGCATGATGGACACCCTAGAATTTACGCGCGGGATAGCAAATCTCTACGCCCGCCTCGACTTCATCCATCCCTTCGCTGATGGAAATAGCCGCACACTTCGGGAATTCACCCGGCAACTGGCCGATGCAGCTGGCTATGATCTGCGGTGGGAGACATTTGGTCAGAGCCCGGCCGGTCGTGATATTCTATATGTTGCTCGGGATATCAGTGTGAACCGGCAGGCGCTAGATAGAGTCCGTCACAGCGACACGAGGCGGGATCTCCTGTTTACGCTTGACCAGCTTGAAGGCAATCGCGACCTGCCCGAACTGTTGCTCTCCGCCGGCAAAGCCTTCATCCAGCCTAAGCGGGCCGTCGCGTTCGAACGCCTGGACCCATGCGAAGCGACACACAAGTTTCCGGAGCTCGAACCAGTCTATCGTCAATTGGATGCAGCCACCGCGCATGCACGAGATGCTCTACCTCAGAACGCCGAAATACAGAGCCGGTTTCTCACCGGAGTGCGGGCCCGGATTCAGACGACACTCGACGCCGGCGGACTGGTGGTTGAGCCCCGCGAACGCGACGCAGGCCGAAGCGCCGTCCGTAATGATCCAGAGCGGTGACTCTGGTTGACCTTGCGACCTAGAGGGGCGGTAGACGCGTGTCATGGGGCGTTAGGATGTCTACGCCGTTCAGTATCCAACGTGTTTCTTCGAGCCCGACCCCGAAGCGGGGGGCGGCACAAACCTCGATCAATAATGCAGACGTAGGCCAGCCTGCGTCCCGCCACAAGGGCGTTGCCCTTCTCCACTACGTTTCGACCCTTCGGGTGTGGCGCGCCGCTTTAGCCGGCCAAGCACGTCGCATGATCGCGGTTAGGCCGCGGCCCGATGGGGATGGGCCCCGAGGGTAAACATCATGGAGACTAAAATGAACAATGTCGTCAACCTCATCGGCCGCTTGGGTGACAAGCCGACCTGCCGCACCCTCAACGATGGCGCCCGTGTCGCCAACCTGTCCATCGCCACGGATGATGGTTACAAGGACCGCAACGGCAACTGGGTCAAGCGTACGGCCTGGCACCGCGTCACCATCTGGGGCGACAAGCGCGTCGACTATATCGAGCAGCACTACGGCAAGGGTGACCTCGTCCAGTTTTCCGGCCGGCTGAGCTACAGCCAGTCGGAACGTGACGGGGTGAAGTACAATAATGCCGAACTGACCGGCAGCACCTCTCTGCTCAGCCAGGTTACCCGCGAAGAACAGGCTCCGGGCAAGACTAAGGCGAAGGGCAAGACCCAAAGCCGCACGCAAGAACCTCAATATGACCTGGACGACGAAATCCCGTTCTGATGATCGAGGCCTCCGGCCCTCCGGCATCCGCCGGAGGGCCTTTTCCATGTGTTTGGCCGTTCCTTTATCGGCAGAAGGGCTCTGGACTTCATTCGTGCGACCAGCTTTGCGCAAAGTCTTTCTCTTCGGACACCTCGACGTTGCGCTTGGCTTAGGGGTTACGCGACCTCATAAAGCCCAGTTCTCACAGGTCCGACCCGTTCCTTTATCGGAAAGAGGGCGCGATCAGATTCTTCGGAATACATGAAGGCTGTCCCGACACGTTTGTGACTGCCACCTTCGTTCTGCGTTGACGGTAAAGCGAGCCCCATCTTGACGCCCCGAAGTTGAAAGACCATCCCGCAAACATGCGTTGACCGTTAGACGACCTTCGGCCTCGACATCAACCCGCGAGGGGTCGGCTATCCTGCGGATGCCGCCGGCGCTTCGCTGCCGGTGATGTCGTCCTCCTGCCGTCAAGACGGACGCCTGTTAAGCGGGATGGTCCCGCTCCCAAACAGGAGTTTCACATGTCGAACACGCTCAAAACTGCCTATGCCTCTGGTTGGAACCTCGCGCTGACGCTTATGGTCACCGTGACTGTGTTCCAAGCCGAAAACGGACAATTCGGCATCGTTCCGAGCGTCGAATATGACGGCGACACGGGTGCCGTCATCCATGAATTTGATCCGTTCACTAACGGGAAGTGCGACGGAAGTTCTAAAGTCTTAAAATTGACATCGCGTTATATATAAAACGCGACTCATTTTTGTCTAGGTGGTACGATTGGCGACTATTTCTATTGGAAAGGCGCCAAATGAAGACAGTCGTTCTGGCCAACCAAAAAGGCGGTGTCGGCAAAAGCGCCATCGCCACGCAGTTGGCCTTATATCTCCACCGACAGGGCTATTCAGTCTTGGTCATCGATCTCGACCACCAGCAAAACACCTCTCAGCCGTTACGTAAAAACGGTGCGGCTTTAGTCGCATCTTTTTCAGCAACTGAGCTTTTCGAGGCGCCGGTGGAACCGGATATAGCGTCGTCGTCCTTTGTACTTGTGCCTGGCGATGATCGGCTGTCCGCGCTCGAGCGTCAGCCCGAACGGCATAACGGCTTTGCCAGTCGTCTGCGTTCGACCCTCCAGGCTTGGGGTTCCGCCTTCGACGTCTGCATCATCGACACTAATCCAAATCCCGACATTCGCTATGCGGCCGCTCTCATCAGTGCCAACTTTGTATTAGCTCCGTTACAACTGAACCAGGAAGCGCTGGAAGGCATCGTGGCGCTTTTCGGGCACCCTCGATATGGTCTTACGCGGATCTGTGCGACCCTGAACACAAAACTCACATTCCTCGGGATCCTTCCCAACATGGTCGAAGCCACACCCTTCCAGAGGGCGAACCTGCAAACATTGGCCACAAGATATCGCGACAAACTTTTGTCGATGGAGGGGGAGGGCGGGAGGACCTTCGGCTATATTCAGAAGCGCAGCGCCATCGCTGAGGCGCAAGCCGCGGGCGTCTTTCTTCCCCAACTTGCAAAGACCAGTGCTCGCGATACTTGGCGAGAGCTGAAGCCGGTCTTTGACATGATCTTGGCTCGGATGGCCCTACCTATCGTTACGGAGGCATCGGCATGAGCGTGACACCTCTCGATCTCAGCGCATTGGACAACCTACCGGAGTTCGGAGGCCACGCGGCCGCCGGCAGACCGATGCTCCTAGACCTCGAACTGGTCCATGAAGATCCGAACCAGCCGCGCAAAACGTTCGATGGTATCGTCGAGTTGGCTGCGGTCGTCGCCGAGGTCGGCGTAAAGGTCCCGATTTCAGTTCGCCCGCACCCGGTAATGAATGGGCATTATATGGTCAAGTTCGGCGCGCGCCGGAGACGCGCCGCCATCGCCGCCGGGCTCACCCATATCCCCGCATGGCTTGATGATGCACCAAGTGATTTCGAGCAGGTCATCGAAAATCTACAACGTGCTGACCTGACGCCTATGGAACTCGCCATCTTCATGGCGGAAAAGATTTCGGCGGGTATGAAACATGGCGAAATTGCCCGTCGGCTCGGCATCCATCGCACACAGATACCAAAGCATATGGCGCTGATCGATGCGCCCGCCGAGGTGGAGGCCGTTTACCGCAGTGGTCGCAGCACATCTCCGGAAACCATTTTCGAATTGAGATCCGTTTACAGCCAGTTCCCAGAAGAGACCAGGGCGTGGCTTGCGGAAGACACAGATGTGTCGCGCCGGTCCGTGGAGGCATTGAAGCTCCGGTTGACGGCGGACGGTAGGTCTTCCGCCGAGGTCCAGACTACCCGGCGCGCTAAGCTTGCAAAGGATACCCCCGCCGCTGACCCGACTGAAATCAAGCGGCCCGTCATCGTTGTTCAGGTCGGGGATCGCTTTGGCATAGCGGTTCTGAATCGCCGCGCATCCGAGCTCGACCACATTTTGATCAAGTGGGATGATACGGCCGAAATCGTGGAAGTCGCCAGTCGCGAGGTATCCTTGTTGCGCATCGACGATGCCCGTCGGTACGAACCGATTAATCGTGGCTTGACCCCAGCAAGCGACCCGACAGCCTCTCACCTCGCCGAGCCTAAATCGCACATGTGATGTGCGCGGCGGCGTGAGCCGCGCTCTTTGTCGTCCTTGCAGGGGTGAATGGGCTTTTGCCCAGAGGGGGCGGCAAAGCCCCCTTCTTGTCCCATCATCTGATTTCTCAAAGGTGTTCTTATGAGAACGATATTCGATTCCTGTTTAGGTTGGCAGGATAGGCTGAACGCCGAATTTGTCACACACGCTTGTTGTGGGACGATTTGAATGGCCTCGGAAAAGCCTGTCCGGGGACGAGCTTCTCTTCTCCATGTCGATTTGAAGGATATGCGGCTGCCTTGGAACGCCTGGTGCCAGCAGCGTGGTTTAACCCCCAGCGAAGGAGCCCGACGCGTCGTCCGTGTTCTTCTGGACGGGAAGGACTTGGCCGAGGTCCTGTCGCATTCGCCGGACGAGGCTGGCGCCGGCGCGCGCAAGCGGCTGGAGATCCGCCTTACCCCTGCCGAGCACATCGCACTGACCGAAGTGGCGACCCGCGAAGGAATGAGCCTGCCGCGCTGGCTGACCGGGCTGGTGCGCCTGCATCTGGTCGGCGAGCAACAGTTCGGTGAGGTGGAGGTCAAGGCACTGGCCAGATCCAGCCAGGTCCTGCTCGCGCTGGGGCGCAACATCAATCAGATCGCCCGGAACATGAACCAGCGCCTTGATAGCGACGAACTCACGCTGGCTCAGATCGAATATCTGGCCGAATTGATCAAGACGCACACCGAGGCCGTTTCCGCCGTCCTCACCGCCAATAGCCGCCGGTGGCGCCGATGACCGTGTCCAGAGCTTACGTCGATGGCTTCCTTGTCGAATGGGAAGAGGGGGAATATCAGGCCCAGGTCAAATCCATGCGGCAAAAGTCGGAGTCTATCGAGCCAAAGGTGCCCGCATTGCGCGCCCGCGCCGGGAAGGCGCGGCAAATCAAAACGACGGCGGAACGTGCACAGATGGTGCGCGACCGCCTGGCACGAACGATCCGCAAGGTTCCAGAGGTGATGGTCAAGATCACCTCGTCCTGCAAGGGCATGAAGCAGATCGGCCGGCATATCGATTATATCAGCCGGAAGGGTCAGATCGATCTCGAAGACCAGGACGGTCTCGTCGTGACTGGCAGGGACCAGCTGAAGGATCTGAAAGAGGAGTGGCGGATCGGTGGCGCAGAGGAACTCGGGGACGACAGCAATCGACGAGACACGTTCAATATCGTGTTCTCCATGCCGGCACACACCGACGAAGTCAGCATGAAGCGGGCGGTCCGAGCCTTCGCCGCCGTGGAATTCGACGGTCATCAATACGTTTTCGCCTATCACACCCAGGCGACAGATCCCGATCCTGACCCTCCGGCCCATCCCCATGTCCACCTTTCGGTGAAAACCCAAAGCCGATCAGGCCGCCGCCTCAATCCGCGCAAGGCCGACCTCCAGCGTTGGCGGGAAGACTTCGCGGGCCAACTCCGTGCGCACGGCATAGAGGCCAACGCCACGAGCCGCCTGGCGCGGCTGAACCGTGATCGAGGCGCTAAACGGTCGGTACTGGCGCTAAAGGCGCGGGGCGATGACGTCATGCCCGGCCAGCCGGCCGGCAAATCTGCCAGTCGGGCAGAGCGGGCCAAAAAACTGGAAAGCGATCGGCTGGCCTACTACGCTCTGGCCGCTGAAATCCTATCGAAGTCTGAAGACAATTCAGATCGGCAGCTTGGTAAGGCCTTAGCAGATACCCTGAGCGAATTGGCTCCAAAAGGGAGGCTGAAATCGAGGGAGCCCGGGCCTCCGAAGGAGCCGGGCTTGGACATTTGAGGTCGCGGCAATACAAGCGGAGCTGATATTCCGATGGACGCCGACCGCTTAGATGAATTGGACGTCGTCCTCGCCTGCATCACTTATGTCCCTTACCTAGGCCATCGCGGCATCGAGGTCAGAAAACATCGCGATTTTCCGGTAAGGGTAGATGGACCGGAACACGTCCACCTGCTGCTGGATGGCCTCGTCCTCGCTGACAATCGCCGTTCGCCGGCCGACATCTCGGCCTTTGGTGAGTTCAGCCCAGCGTTTACCGAGTTCGGTACTGGACAGAATGTCCAATGGGCCTGCCAATCCCCGAAGGTCGAGCAAAAAATCGTAGCGAAAAGCAGCGGTGAGATCGCCAAACCCGCGCGCAAAGGACTTGAAGACATCACGCGTCCCGGGACGATAGGTGACGATTACAAGATTATCTACCTCAGTGAATGCGAACATCGTCATGGCACTTTCTGAGGTGCGGGAACCTCAGCAACCAAGGGTAGCGGCGAATGGTTGATATTTGCCTGCTGCCGGTTTGGTCGGGGCCAGAGTTACACGATGCCTGGCCCGGCCACTGGTATCACGGCGATTTTCAGCTCATCCAGATACTGAGGCAGCTTCGGCAGGCGCGGCAGATCGATGGAAGCAGACGCAGCGATGCGCCCGGTGATCGCCCTGTCGTATAGCGCTACGCAATCCTTTTTGGTGAATCTGGAAGGATACAGGATGCCGTCCAATGATGTTTGGCTGTAGAGACGTTCGCTGAATGCACGCCCAGCTTTGTGATTGCGGCCGTTGACGGCGTCCGTCGGAATATTGAGAAGGGTGGGGGCATCCGCCCTAAGATCGAGGAGCTTGAACGTGGCGCTGCGCGTAATTTCGCACATCGACCAAAGGTCGAACTCTTCCTCTACCATTTGCCGATTTGCCCGGTGTTGAAAACGGTCGCGGACGATTGCTTCCGCGACCGAGGTTTTCGGATCGGCGGCGAGATAGATCAGCTGGAAGGCTTTTGTCGGGCTCGCAAACCGGGTCAGGCCGTAGCCCATCCCGAGGGGCGTTGCCGCGTGGTCTCTTTTGAGGCTGCGGACATATCCAACGAGATTGGCGTCGACCGTAAAAGCGTCGAGGATCTTCTTATTCAGCGTTATCATTGCCACTCGAAAATGGTCCGAGCCGCTTCAATTACCTTCGCGCTTTCGTCTGTCTTCAATACATCCAAGGGCATTCTGCCCTTCAGTTCAGGGCAGGGCTGATTGAGCCAAAGCCAGGCTATACGTTGGCCCCCGGCGATCTTCGTAATCTCGGCTAGCCTCGCAACAGGGCGCCTATCCATAAATTGGGCAACAGGGAACACATGTTTTTTCACGCCCTTCAGGAAGCTGATGACGTGTCCGGCCTGCTGCCAGTCATAAAGCGTCGACCTGGAAATGCCGAACGTCTCTTGTAGTTCGGTTGTCCCGGCCATTTTACCTGCCCAGTCTTCTAGCGGAATATCCTTCGCATAGGCATGCAGATTAGCCTTGCCCTCGCTCTCGGACAAAGGTTCTCCCAATCCTTCGCCTTTTGCGACTTCGGCAGGCTTCGTGTGGATCATGGAGTTCAGCAAAGTCTTGACGACCATGACCAAGTCTGGCTGCGAGCGCTGAATCAAGGTTCCGTAAATCGAGGCGTTTTCCTCTACCATTACGGCGACAATGCCAGCAACATTGGCCGTTAATGTCGCCGCCTGCGGCCCAAGCTTCGCCTTTAAAGTGGGTTGCAATTCATCGGCGATGCGATCGGCGCGCCGTGCGTCCTTAGCCGTAAATGTAATTGCTTCGGCTGTTGCCATGGTTCTGTCTCCAAATGTCCAGAGACATATAATACATTTTGTCCGGTTTGTCCAGTTTGTTTGTAATGTCCGGATCGCGCACCGGCAAACGGATCAGGGAAAATACTGATTTAGGTATGTGAGTCTTTATCCTTCCGCTGCGGCTTGGTAGCCGGCCGCAAAGGCCTCGGCGGGGTCGGTGATGTCACGAGCGACGACGAAAATCAGATAGGCGACGCCGGCGGCAGAGGGAGACAGGATGCCTTTTTCGTCTTCAAAGACAAAACCCAGCCGCTGGCATTCCTCCAAGGAACCCAGGCGGTGGACTAGAGCTTTCAGGGTCTTGCCCGTTTCAAAGTCGCCAGCGTACGAGACTATCGGCATCCAGGGCAGACTTATCGCGGTGAGCAGCTACAAGGAAGTCGAACCAGCGCGCTTCGTCCATGGGATGGCTGGCCCCGGTCGATTTATTTGCGCAGGCGGAGAAGCGCCGCAATTTGATGGCCGCATCGGCGGAAAGCCAGTCATCGAGCGTTTCACGGGGCTTGGACTTGCGAATGACGTATCCGAACCGAGGTGCGACGGGCGTCACGATGAATGCCACGAACTCCTCCAGGATCGCATTGTATTGTCCGTAGGTGAGCTCTCCAACCTTCAAGGGTGTGATGTTAGGAACATAGTAGCCAGTTTCGATAGCCCAAAGTGTCAGTCCAGCTTCAGGGAACAGATTGCTCTTGTCGCGCCTGAAAAGGACGACGTCGTCGGTTGTGACGGCATTGCGCAGCACTTCGGCCGATCGTTCGAGGTCAACCCTCCAGGGGGAGACGGCAGCTTCAATCAGCGCGGCGCGCAATTCGGCGCGGCGAGACAGCGGACCATCCAAGTTCAGGTCCTGATAGACCTCGATATCGTCAGTCATTGTCCTCTCCAATCGTGAAGTGGTTGTAAACGTAGAGGCAGTCGCGCACCCTGACAAGCCGCGAGCGACTGACGATTCTGGGTGACGCCGCTCGTCGTGCAAAAAGAAAATGGTTCTTCGGCTGCTCGTAGTTTCCAGGGTGTTCTGGCATTAGGGCGTGGATTGATGCTCAGGCGCTGATCGACGCGAGCGCGGCCCGACAGATCTCACTGATATTACGTTGTCGCAGCGTCCGGACCTCGCGAAGATCTGCCTCGGTGTCGTCGCCAGGGTTTTCGAACTTCGCCGCCTTGACGGGGCCATCCTTGACGTACCCGTCCGCTTCCTTGGTGTCACAGAAGCGGCTCTCAATAATGGCCAGGGCACGTTGAATGGCTTCAATATGCTTTGATCCCAAGGCTGCCCTGAAAATCGCCGCAACGGCTTCGATCCCGCCATCGTAGTTCTCGATACAATAGACGAGGTCGTGCGCGTCCTTCGGTTCACCGCGGTGATCGAGCGCAAAGGCCTTAAGGCAGGTAAAGCTCACCAGGTCGGCATAGCGCAATGTCTCCGTAGCCTTGCCGTTGCCGCCGAGCAGTTCAGCCGTAACCTTATGCTCCCCGTGGAAGTCGAAGACCAGGTCCGCGCCTGGGATGTTCACGGCTGAAATCTTGCCTTCGGTTGGCAGTTCCTGGATTTTCCCACCCTTGATGCGCGGGTCGCAGGCCAGGAATTCGAGCACGATATTGGTGCCTCGGTCCGTCAGGACCTGCCAACGCCAGTTGTCGACGCCACCACCCTTTTCTTTGGCAACCCGGCTGAAGCCAAGCCGGTCAAGGTTGTCTTCGAGCGATCGGTAGGCGTCTGTGTCCGCAAGGATGGCAAGGTCGACGACGAGATCAATATCGCCGGTACCGGCATGGGCGGGCACCTGCGGCGGTCGTGCCTGAATGATGTAGCGTGGAGCCAGGCCGCCAATGAGAAAGACCGACTCCTTCCACGGGCCCATGCCATTCAAGAGCGTAACGAGGACCTGTTCGCAGTCGTCGGTGACGTCGCGGTCATAGCCGCCAATGTGCTGGGGCTTTTTCATTGGATGGTCAGCCATTGGTTACGCAGTTCCTTTGCCTGTTCTTTTGCACGTCCGCCGGATCGAAGAAGGTCGAGGTAAGTGCGAAGAGGGGAGGCGAGCGCAATGCCCGTGGCTCGATCGGCAAATCGCATTTCCTGGCCCGGCCCGGCCGATATGATGCCAAGATTCCAACCTTCGGTGACCGGTTTGGCGCCGACGGCGTTGAGGACCAGGCTTCGGACACCGGCTTCTGCCATTCGGACCTTCAGTTGAGACACGTTCGAGAGGTGAGGGGTGTATTGGTTGCCTGCCCATTCACCTGTGATTTCATATAGGATCTTGCGATTGTCGCAGGCTTCGCCAAGTTTTTCGGCGAGCGGCTCCGGGCGGATATTCGGCACGTAATAACGTTCCAGAGACCATTCGCCTTTGGCTGTCTCGTGGTTCGTCCATTCGTCGAGCAAGCTTGCCCAGTTGACGAGGCGGCGGACCTTGGCCGGGCCGCTGCCCTCGGCATCGACCCAGCCGCGACGTTCCAACTCGGTCAGCGTTTCTGAGACCATGGATGATGAAGCCTCGATCCGCTTCGCGATCTCTTTTACGCCCGTCCACCGGTCTTTGACTTCCCAGAGGGTCTCGATAACAAGGGAGCGCCGGCCTTCAAAGACCGACCCGGTCGTCTTGGTCTGTTTGCGGGTCGGCGGCCGGTCTATGAGGATATAGGCGTCGTCCGTAGGAACGAAGAGGCTGCCGCTGCTGTCGTAATAGCCGACGCGTTCGTTTTGCAGCCACTCCTTGGCCCCCGTTGAAATGGTGTCGGCCAGAAGCACCAGCAAGTTGTTGCTGCCCATATGGTTTGTTCGGTACTTCTTGATTGACCATACGATCTGAGGGAGGTCTCGCGGGAACAGGTTCTTCTTGACCTCAAGCGCGAAATATTTGGGCTTTTTGCCCTCAAGTTCGAATAAGGCGACACCGTCGAACCCTTCATCATAAGGGCCAACGTGCTCCTGCGTAAGGTGCACGCCAGGGAGTGCGTTGACCGCCTCTGTGAAGGCATCCAATAGGCCTTGCTCGTATTCGTTTGGTCGCGCCATATTTCCTGTCCAGAGAATATGTCGGTTGTAGCGAATATTCGTTAAAAAAGCAATATTCGCTGTGCAGCGAATTTAGAGCGTTTTGTCGACCCTTGTGCGAAGGCAGGGGTAGGCCTATATTAAGAGGGCCCTAGGTAGAGGCACGACACCCACATTTCGAAGCTGTTGACAGCGCTACCGACTGATAAACCAATTTCCTGTCGTCCAGACATTTTTTGTTCGGGCTCGGCAGGTGGCGTGGGTGACACCTGGACGCGAGCCGGAGAACAATCATGTCCAAGACCAACCTTCGCCCCACAACCCTTAACGGCATCAAAACGCTCGCCCATGACCTCAAGGTCCATGCGGGCATGACGCACACCGCTGGCCTAGAAATGGCCTCCGGTCTTGCTGGATTCCCCAACTATAAGGCGGCCCTGAACCATCATTCCGCCCAGACCCCGCCCAATTCCCCGCCGCGCTACACCCTCTATATCTCGGCCTGGTGGCGTGACCTCAAGGCTAAGACGTCCGGTCGAGAGACCGTGAAGATCACAACGGCCAAGCCGATCGATCACTTCGTCCCTCGATCCTTGATGCGGCACTCGCGTTTTCTCGGCGGCATGGACAAGCCAGGTCCTGACCATCTGGTCATCGATCGCATCTCCGACTCCGAGTACCGGGCACGGCACGACGTCGCGGGTGCGGCCCGGTCCCTGACCTTCATGGAAGCGACAGGGCTTGTGCCGTCGAAAGCCTGGAAGAAACAGTTTCCGGGCGGCGACGAGGACAATGCCTTGCCGGGGCACGATCACTACGGGGTCTGGTACGACCAGGCGGCGAAGCAGTACGTCATCACCGACGAACCTTACATGGGTCGGACAGAGGTGGACACCTATGACCCTAAACGCGCCGCCTGGGCCCGGAAGTACAACATAGACCTTCGGCCGGTGCAGTGGAAAGGCATGTACTATCCCGATGGCGGATCGCGCCTCTACGTTTTCACCGACGCCTCGACCGGTTACGACCTCGCCGGTCTGGTTCACAGGCTTGATGCCTTGCCGGAGCCAGTAAGCTCGGAAGTCTGGACGGGTGAAAGCGCGCCCTTTGCCGATGACTTTGTCACCCCCGGCACGTTCGCCGAACGGACACTGAAGGCGGCAGCGAAGGCGCTCAAGGGCTCAACCCCGCGCAAGGTTGGTCCGCGCAACTCGATCAGCAGCGGAGGCGGCCGGACACGACCAGCGGCCAAGCTCGACGTTGCGGTTCATGCGCGCATGGGCGAACTTCTGAAGGCCGCGCTGCGAAATTCCGATCCGCGATATCGCATTCACAAACAGGTCAACCAGATCCGGTCACGGATTGAAGACTGGATGGCGGCCGAATATTCACGCGACGAGCTCGACGGTCCGGCCTTCTTCGAGGTCTATTACAAGGAGTTGAAGGACAAGAGCCTGATCGGGGCGCGAGGTGAAGAGGACGCGGCCGCCAATCGTCAGCTGACCGAGGTCAAGTCAATCTTGCTGGGCGCCTATCCGGACAGCGCGCCCTTGCGGGAGATGGTCGGCCGGATCGACCGCGTTCGCGGTTATCTTGGTTCATAAAGGAAAGGCCGGAAGCGAACTCGCCTCCGGCCTTTTTTCTACGCCGCCAAGGCCGCGATCTCATCGACCATATGATCCACTGTCCAGGAGAAAGAGGCCGGGACGTCCAAAGCAGCGATGACCTCGTCCTGCCACTGCGGGTGCTGTTTGTCCCAAGCCAGCAGCTGCGACACCTTCAGACGGGGATGCCGCGCGAAATACTGCGATCCGATCTTCGCCGGCACCGAGCGTTTGACGAAGGCGCCGTTTTTCGGGTGCATCGCCGAGAACAGTACGACCGCCCGCGCCAGGGTTTCGAATGCGCCAGCCGCGGCCAATTCGCTCAGCACGGTGAGGACAGGGCCGGATTCGGTGATGTAACCCGGCGCGCCTTGCGAGACGAGCGCCGTTGCGATCCGCTTGCCGTCGGCAATGCCGAGACTGGCCAGGCCTTCCCAGAGGGCAGATATCACTGGAGCTTCGGGCCCGGGCCGTTCGAACCATTGCCCGACCTTTACGCCGTGATGCTCCGTGACATCGTTGGTCAGGTCGACGCCAACGGATGGCAACAGCTTCAGAATGCCAGGATGGTTTGGCGACCCGCCTGGTATCCATTCGAACACCCCGGCCTCAATCAGGACACCGAACTCGACCTCAAAACGAGGATTGGCGGCGTCCTTCTCGAATATCTCAGCACGGGTTCCACGGTAGATGAGCGCGCAGGTGTCCGGGTCGAGCCACGGTCCAGTCTGATCGTACGCCCTCATGACACGTCCCATAACCAGGCTCTCGCGTAGCCTTTGACCTGGGCCGGATCCAATGCGGATGAGCGGCTGGTTCCGCCGATAGGAGGTGGCAGCATGGAAAGCGTAAGGGCCAACGTCGTAGATGAAGAAGGGCGGCCGGCCGGATTCAGGGAAGGGCTGTCGCGGCAAGCTTTCTATCCACGCGAGCGCGGCCTGGCGACAGGGAGCCGGCAGCGCCATCATCAAGCCATGACGGAACTGGTCGCGATCGCAGGTCGGCGGGTGAGCCGCGATGGAGCGGACCAAGGTATGCCAGTCGTCAAAGCCGCCGGCACGCGAAAGCGCCTGTTGGCAGCGATGGAGGGGGAAGAGAATTCCACTGTCTTCGAAAGCGTGGAACAGGGTGCCGGCGCGCTTCTTGGCGCCGTCGAGGGTCGTATACACGGAAGTGCATCCTTTGCTCGGCCTGGGTGAGACGCGCTGCTCATCTCGATCGGCCGGTGGAAAGGGTGCGGTCGTTCAAGATCATGTGGAGACCGTTGGACCCGAGGTCCTTCGCCAATGCAGCGGGCACACCGACGTTGAGCGGCGCTGATCGGAATTATAGGCCAAACAATGAGGAATGCAACAGCGGAAACGAACATACTATGCGCGAACGGACGGTAAGAAATCTATCGTTTGGCCGACTCGATTTGACGTGCTATCATCATTGTTGGCTACCGTCGCCAGCCGCACGCACCTTCGGGTATGACGAAGACGGACAACGACTAAGACCCAATCCAAGTTTGATCCCTTGGGCGGTCCGCAACGCGTGCATCGGCTTGACGCCCGACGGAGATCAATATGGACCCTCAAGCACTTAAAGTGTTTGCCGAGCGCCTGCGCGCTTATCTTGACACACAACAACTCCCCCTGAAGCACGGGCAAGCCCTTGACCTGGTCGCGGCCATCCCTGGCTTACGCAATTGGCCTGAGGTCGGCGCCTTCCCGGATCGCGTGGAGGCCTCGACTTTTAATGACCATGCGGCCAGCCGCCTTGCCCGCCGCATCCATGACAAGTTTTCGCTTTCGGTGGCGCCGGCGGCACTGCTGCAGGCCCTGTCAGCGCCGACCGGCGGCCAGATGAAGGTTTGGCCCGACGGCCCAATCCCCGGTGTCTACGTCACGACCTCGCAAAGTGCCATCGACGCCGTAATTGCCAGATACGAGGCGGCCAGCGGCGGCGCGATCCTTTGCGCGGAGGACGCCGGCAGCTCGGAGTCAGCTATCGACCTCGGGGAGGGCGGAATTTTCTCAGGCGGCATGGAGAAGCTGCCGAGCGGTACCCTCGTCGTCGTCGGACCGCTTGAGCTGACGCAGGACGGGTGGGAGGATGCCGGTTATCGGCTGAGCGTCGCGTCGAACCTGGCCTATTCCCATTCGCTACGCATTGCCGTCCTGGCAAAGACGCCGTTCCCGCGGAACCTGCACAGCGATATCGATCTGCTACTGCGGCCTGAAGGGGAAGGTCTCGACACGGATCTGGTCGACACGCTGGGCATTGTCACCGAAGCGGGCGAAATGCAGGTGGTCGCTCCTTTTGTGGCTTCACGGTCGAAGCCGATCGCTAAGCAGGTGTCCGTCACAGACCAAAGGTTACCGGCCGAGCTTGAACGTGCACTTGTGACAGCTTTGAAGACCCGGCCTTTCGGTATTCTATTGTTTGGTGTCAGTCCCTTCAGCCCTCAAGAGCGGATGGACGTCGTGGACGCCCTGCTGCCCCTGACGGACCATGCGGGGCCAGCCGTGCGAATACAAGACCATTTCCGCAGCAGCGACAAACCCTTGTCGCCAGCCTTGGATGCGCTGCCTGTTTTTCCTTCCGTCGAGAGCGCCTACGCTCACGGCTTCCGTCGCATGGTGATTCGCTCCTCTTACAGCAGCGCTTTTTCGGCCATGCTGGCGCACAGCAACGACACTTGCTTCCTTCTTGCGGCCCGGGATGCGGAAGTCTCGGGGATGTGGGTTCGCAGTTCGATCGGTCGAGGAAGGTCAACCGAATATCTGAAGGCGACTATTGCCGTGATGAGCGTGGCGGAAGTCGCTGCGAAGGGCGAGACACACTTGGTGTGCGATGCCGTTACGTCGGATGCAATCGCCAGGGCAACAGACGCGGACCTTGATGAGATGTTTGACTTCTTTTCTGCCAACCGCGCGGTTCGCTGGGAAGACCAATTAGAGGGCTTGTTGACCACGGGCAAGGTAACGGCCGCCCAGGCGAAGAAGGGACTGCGTTTCCACGGTGTCGACGAGTTTCTAGCGGCTCGCAAGACGAAACGGGCCGGATAGACCAGAAGGCCGGCGAAGCCTATGCCTTTGGCGGTGCGGCGGGTTGAAGGCTGTCTTGCCAACGTTGGTAGGTGTCTTCGCCGTTCTCGATGGAATTGATACTGGGCTTGGTTTTCAAGTCGGCGACCTTGCGGGCCAACTTCTCCAGGTCGCCGGCCAGGCCGGGGTTCCATTTGTTTCGGATGGCCCACTGGCGAATCTTGTCAGGGTCCAGTGGGTGTTTCTTCGCACGCAGGATCCGCAGGAAGCGATCCGTCATATCCTTGTAGTGGGAATGCAAGCCCGTATTGCCGTGATTGACCAGCCGGGTCAGCGTCTGCAGTGCGACCTCGACAATCGGGTCGGTGATAAGCTTTTGTGGCGCGGCCCTCTGTTGTCCGTGGACGATTGGGTTCCAAGTCTCAATCCAAGCGTCGAGGCTGTAGGGGAGCGAGGGGAAGGTCACGACGCCGGCAGCATTTCCCAAGCCATCAACCTGATTCATCATCTTGCGATCACCCCAGAAGGCGATGATCAGCGTACCATTACGCACAGACGACAGAGTTTTCAGGGTGGCAGCCTGTATTTGCACTCGGCCGAAACCGACAGTACCATTATCGGCAAGTGTTTTCGCGGTGGCCTTGCCCAGGTAATTCGGCAAGCTAGTATTGGTAAGCTGCTGCTTGGTGTGCACCAGAAGGAGGACGCGTTCGATTTTGTATTGGGGGTCGTCGACGATCTTTTTGGCGTAATCGAGGCAAAATTTCAGGCCGGCCTCATCGTCGCCAGCATCCGGGACGACTACTCTTGGAATTGCCATTGTGTTTCCTCTCGCGAATCGCAGACCCTTATATCACTCTGTCGACCACCTTAAGCTTCAAGAAAGTGTATGGTTAGAAGAGGCAATGTGGACAGATTTGGTGGGATATATGTGGCACCGAGGTACTGAAGGTCCCATTCCATCATTTTGGTCTCGCTCCACTATATCGCCGGCGGTGCCTAAGTGGGCGCACATTTCGAGCGAAAATGGGAGTCGAAAAGTCTAAATTTCCCATAAGTATTCTTATGCGAAAATTGACAACGTATTGATTTTATTGTAAATAAAAACGGAAATTGTCACTTTCGGAGCCTGCCAATGGCCATAAGAATGACCCGTGTCGACCCGGCAAAAAACATGGCCAGATGGTACGAAATCGACGTCCAGCAGACTTTGTTCGGCGAATACACTGTCGAGCGCCATTGGGGTCGCATTGGCGCAACCGGCCAATCAAAGACGTTTTGGTTCGACGACGAAGCAACGGCCGATCAGATGGCCATATCTGTTTCTACCAGGCCTAACTACAACGTCGCTGGGATTTTGGCCAAGTTTGAGAACTTTTGGCGAACAAAAGCGTTGCCATTGACTGTTGCATAACAGAGGCGCAATCTCCTTTCAGAACCAATATTAACTCTCCGGAGGCGTGCATGTCATCTGTGTGGAGTTTGTCGTCTGAAGAATTGGAACTGGTCGGTGCGAAACCAGCCGCGCAGCGGCTCGGCTTTGCCATTCAGTTCAAGATGTTCGCTTTGCACGGGCGGTTTTTCGAAACGGTTCGGGAAGTACCGGTGGAGACCATCGAGGTGATCGCCGCTGAGATCGGTCGGCCCATAACCGATGCCCTGGCCTATGAGTGGGAAGGGCGGACTGGGCGTCGCCATCGCGAGGAAATTCTCAAACTTGGTAACGTGCAGCGCCTGTCAGTTACAGATCGCGAGGCGCTCGGCCAGCATCTGCTGGGCTTCGTCGGTGTGCGTTCCACCTCCGCGGTTATAGAACAGGCAGAAGTCTGGTGTCGGGAGCGGGGGTTTTGGCCGCCGGCCAAGGCCGAACTGGATCGTTTGGTCAGATCCCAGCGCCGCGATTTCGAGGCCGGACTGCTCGACCGGATCACCGCCTCTCTGTTGCCGGAAACGGTCGAGAAGCTTGAGGTCTCGCTGGTCGACGCTGAAAAGGCCTGTGGGTTTGACGACCTCAAGGCTGACCCAGGCCGGGCTGGCTTGGAAAACCTGGTCCGCATGGCCGACCGGCTGACGTTCATACGAAGTCTGCAAATACCGCGCGCCATTCTCGGTGAAGTCGATGTGGCTTATCTTGAGGCCCTACGGCGCCGGGTAGGCCAGGAAGCTGCATGGGAGATGCGGCGCCACCCGCGCTCACGCAGGTTAGGCCTGTACGCCGTTTTCCTGGCGGACCGGGAAGCGGCCATTACCGACGCCCTTGTCGACCTGTTGATCGAGACCGTGCACAAAATGCACAAGAAGGCCCAGCGCAAGGTCATGGGCCGAATGACCCGCGACCTGACGCGGGTACACCATAAAGACCGGCTGCTGTTCAAGATCGCCAGGGCGTCTCTTGCCAATCCCGACGGCTTGGTTCGCGATGTGGTCTTCGCTGTCGCCAGTCAGGACCGGTTAATAGCGGTCGTCGCCGAATATGAGGAGGGTGGCACCTATCACGAGCAGGTACAGAAGGCCCTGCGCGCGTCTTATGGTGGGCATTATCGACGCCTGTTGCCGCATCTGCTCGAAGCCCTGGAATTCCGCTGCAACAATGTGCAGACCCCTCCAGTTCTGGCAGCCTTAGCCTGGTTGAAAGGCGCGTTGAGTGAGGAACCGATGCGCCGGGTTATTCGCTCGGAAGACGGCTTGCCGATCGATGGCATCGTCCCGGCCAAGTGGCGTGAGCTGATCGTGGAGACAACACCTACCGGTTGGCGGATAGATAGGATCGACTACGAGGTCTGCGTCCTGCTTGCCCTGCGGGACCGACTTCGCTGCAAGGAAATCTGGGTCGTCGGTGCCGATCGCTACCGTAATCCCGATGATGACGTCCCGAAAGATTTTGAGGTTCGTCGCGCAGAATATTATCAGGAGTTGGCCCAGCCGGCCAACGCCACGGACTTTGTCGACAAGATGAAGTCCGATCTGGCCGCAGCCCTTGGCCGATTGAATATGGCACTGCCACGACAATCCCTGGTTCGCCTGCGCGCCACTGGCGAAAAGCGCATATCCGTGACCCCGCTGGCGCCGCTTTCCGAGCCGCCCAATCTCGTGGCCCTAAAAGCCGAGGTTGAAAAGCGCTGGACGGGAACCGGGCTCCTGGACGTCCTCAAGGAAACCGCCTTGAGGACCGGGATGCTGAAGGCGTTCACGACGTCCGGGGATCGGATCATTCTCAGTGAGGCTGACCTGCACAAACGTCTGCTGTTGAGCCTTTATGCCCTGGGCACCAACGCCGGCTTGAAGCGGGTGTGCAGCGGCCATGAGGGCGTCAGCTACTCCGAGCTTTTACATGTCGAGCGTCGGTTCCTGAGTAGGGAGGGGCTCCGAGACGCTAACGCCTTGGTAACCAATGCCATCCTCGCTCATAGACATCCAGGCATCTGGGGGGAGAGCACAGCGTCTTGCGCGTCGGACTCAAAGAAGTTCGGCGCCTGGGACCAGAACCTCATGACCGAATGGCATGTGCGTTATGGCGGTCGCGGCGTCATGATTTACTGGCATGTCGAGCGTAAGGCAGCCTGTATACATTCCCAGCTGAAGCGGTGTTCGTCATCCGAAGTCGCGGCGATGATCGAGGGTGTGCTGCGTCATTGCACCGACGCCGAAGTCAAAAGCCAGTTCGTCGATAGCCACGGCCAGAGCGAGGTGGCGTTTGCCTTCTGTCTCATGCTCGGCTTCGAACTGGCACCACGGCTGAAAGGCATTTCCCGCCAGCGGCTCTATCTGCCAGACCTGGCCTATAAGGACACGCTCAGCAGCCTGTCACCCATTCTGACCCGACCGATCGACTGGGATCTGATCTGCCAGCAGTACGACGAGATTGTCAAATACACGGCGGCGCTCCGCCACCGCACGGCTGAGCCCGAGGCCTTGTTGCGCCGCTTTACCCGCGCCAATGTCCAGCATCCAACGTACCGCGCACTTGCCGAGCTCGGGAAGGCCGTCAAGACGATCTTTCTTTGCCGCTACCTCGCTGATGAACCTTACCGGCGCGAGATCAACACCGGCCTGAATGTCGTCGAGAACTGGAACAGCGCGAACGGGTTCATCTATTTCGGCAAGGGCGGTGAGATCAGCTCGAACCGCATGGAGGACCAGGAGCTATCCGTCCTGGCGTTGCAGCTGCTGCAAAACAGTCTGGTGTACGTCAACACCCTGATGCTGCAGAAGGTACTTCACGAGCCTGCCTGGTCGCGACGAATGACCGAGGAGGATTGGCGAGGCCTGACGCCGCTCATTTACCTGCATGTAAACCCGTATGGCCAGTTCGAGCTCGATCTGGAGCAACGCATAGATTTTGACCGGAGGTTCGCCGCATGACTCATCCCAGATTATCGAATCCCGGTGGCAAGGGGCGCTCAAGACTCGCTTTTTGGATGGTTGCCAGCGGCGCCGTAAAAACCGCGCATAATTATCGTTATGAGAAATATACGGAACGATATCAATATGTTAAACGACTTTCCTCGGGTTGTCACGGCGGACGTATAGCTCTGTTGAGTGGCCTAAGCACGAATGACCATCGGAACAGAATCAGGTTCGACGGAAATGTACGGTTTGCCGCGTGCGAAAATGTGTTGCGAAATCGGCCTATTTTGCAACAGGTTTGTGCATGTTAGTCGGTTACGCGCGCGTCTCGAAATCCGAGACCCAGGACATCACCGTCCAGATCGACGCTCTGAGGGCCGCCGGCTGTAACAAAATCTTTGAGGAAGCCGCTATCGGCGGCCGCTGGGATCGGCCTGACCTCGCCCGAATGCTTGAATCTCTCCACTCCGATGACGTGGTCGTGGTCCAGTCTCTGGATCGTTTAACGGGTTCTCTGAAGGATCTTTTGTTCGTACTGGAGAAGATCGACAAATGCGGCGCTCACTTCCGCTCGATCATGGAATCCATCGATACATCAGGGTCTTATGGCCGTGCGGTGATGCAAATGCTGCGGTCATTGGCGGACTTTGAACGCGCCCAAGTCCGCAAGCGAACGGGCGAAGGCTTGAGAGCTGCGCGTGCCCGAGGCCACGGCGGCGGCCGTACACCCAAGCTCTCCCCTACCCAGAAGCGGGAGATAATAGACATGCTAGCTGCCGGCCGTTCGGCTGCTGATCTGGCGCGTCTGTTCCGGGTTCACCCTGCCACCATCAGCCGATTAGCCGCGAAAACTCAGCAGATCGAGGCATCAGATTCAGCAAATGATCCTTAAACGTTCTTCAACTTGGCCGGAATCGCAGCGACGATGGGGTTGGGCCGAATAGCAATGCATCGGCGCAGCCCTTCGCCGCCACCGATGCGACAGGCCGTTCGTCGATCGGCATGCGCTCGCGCCTGACGCTAAAAGCCAGGGAGGTTCGTGAAATAAGCTGCGTCATCGGGTACACACGCGACGCCTCCAAACAGACGATTGATCGCCTGGCGCAAGATGTCCATTCCGACGCCGCCATCGATGACAAAGCGTCTGCATTCATTAGCGAGTGGCGCAAGGTGGTGCCCGACTTCGCTTCGGAAACGGACAAGCAACTCCGTCGCGAAATGCAATGGAACGTCGCCGTCCTTGAGGCAATGGCGAGCTGGCGCGAGTATTATGACGAAACGATCATCCCACAGGGATCGATGTACGATTACGCCTGGGGGGTATGGGCGTCCAATCGCGATATTGCGCAACAGGCCTTACCGATGTGCCACACCAATCCGGCGGTGGCCCGGTCAACGCTGCGCTTTATCATGAAGCGGACCACGCCGGATGGAGAGGTTAAGCTAACCGACCAGGGATTCGGCTGGGCTGGATCAAGCCCAATGCAGACGAGCGATCAACAACTCTATTTCTTCATGCTGCTCACTGAGTACCTAAGGGTCACTCAAGACTCCGGCCTGCTGTCTGAAAAGATCGTCTACTATCCGGCGGAAAAGTCGGGCAGCGACACCGCCATGGCTCACATCCGGCAAGCCTTCCTGTTTCTGCGCGACCGCATCAGCGTCGGGGGGCATGGCCTTGTGCGTCTGTGGAATTCGGACTGGAACGACCTCTTCTATGCATGGGAGACCAAGGGATCCTATAACGCGACCTTCGAGACCGCCGAGAGTTGCATGAATACGGCCATGGCGATCGTCATTCTCGGGGATCTGGCCCCCCTGTTACGCCGTGCCAGCGAGCCCGAAGGCGCTGAGGTTGCCGACGCCATGCTTGAGTTCCGAGCCGATCTTCTGAAGGCTTGGATGCGCGACCTTGGCGACCGCCCCTTCCCGCGTAGGGCCTGGACGGACGCCAGCACGCCCCTAGGCGACGACAATTTATGGCTGGAACCTCAGGGTTTTGCTCTGCAGATTCCAGAGATGGGTGGCGAGCGGAAACAGAAACTTCTCGCGGAAGTCCAGCGCCGTTTGCTTGCCGGCGAAAAGATGGGCGCACGTCAGATTGAAAAACCGCTTGTCCATCCAGGCACAGCACAGGGCTCGCGTGAAAACGGCGGGTTCTGGTACGCGCTTCACGGCCCTCTGGTGCTGGGGACGGCCACTGTCGACCGCGGCTTAGCCGAGAGCTACCTGCGCCAGATGACATTTGGCAACTATGCCAAAAACTTTCCCGACTATTGGACAGGCCGCTGGAGTGCCTCCGACTCCATCGACTCGTCCTTGCTTCCCACGGAAGGGCTCGCCGCAAATATTACGTACTGCGCGCACGCGCACGCGTGGCCGCTATATTGCTATCTTCGTCTGCGAGAGCCAGTAAAGGCCTAACAGCGGCCTCCCGGTTCGGCTCTGCGATAATCCACGCATTGATGCCGGCTTTCCATAGCCGCTATTGCGGCTATGGCAGCTCGGCGCTGTCTCTACATAGCCGTAGCAGCCTCGGGGCAAGAACGCACCGCGTCTCTTCCTATGAGGTAAACCTACCGTACCAGTAAAGACAAACGACGAGGGTCATGGTCAGGCCGGCGAGCAGCGTCAGCCACGAAATGAACTTCAAAAGGCGATGCAGCCAAGCATGTGGCAAGGATTGAAAGCTGATCAGCCCGCCAGACCCGCGATTGCGAAACTCGTAGTTTGCAATATTGTATTTCC
>CAMLIY010000013.1 GCA_946480125.1 uncultured Asticcacaulis sp. | reverse complement strand
TGATGTCGCCGCTTTCCGGATGCTGGCTGACGCCAGTGATCTTGCCTTCCTGGCGAATGACGCCGTGCGCCTCGCTATAGCGGCGCAGGAATTTGGCGTAGAGGGAGGCGTCGAAATGGAAGGCATAATTGACGTTGGGCGCCTTGGGGTTGATCTCGCTCATGCGGCCGAAGCGGCCCATCCGTGCGGCTATGGTTTGCGGATTGAACAAGCCGAAATCACCATTGCCGCCGGCCATGTGATAACGCATCCAGTAGTGGGTGAAGTTGACGTTCATATCGACGCCATAGACGCCGAACGGATGGAAATAGTCGCTGCCCTCGCGCTTCCAGTTGACGAAGCGGATGCCGAGTTTGAAGGAGGCATTTGTCTCCTTCATGAACTGGTTCTCGTCGATTTCCAGAAGCTGGTTGAATTCCTGAATGGTCGGAATGGTGGCCTCGCCGACGCCGACCGTGCCGATTTCGTCGGATTCGATCAGGGTAAAACTGTATTTCTGTGTGCCGAAGACTTTTGATAATGCCGCGGCGGCCATCCAGCCGGCCGTGCCGCCGCCCACAACCACGATTTTCCGAATAGTCTCTGTCATTTGCACGCCTTATCGCTTGTCGAAACGATTATGACCAACGCGGCGATGATGTCAATTCAGCGGTATATCGTATAAAATATTTGACACATTCATGAAACCGTGCGGAATAAGTCTGACAAAAGATACTGGGGGTTTTGACATGCGAATAGCGAAACTTTTTGCGGTGTGCGCCAGCCTGGCGATGGCCGGTATGGGCCAGGCGGCGACGGCCGAAACGGTGATCGTGAAGGTGGCGGGCACCGCCATGCCGTGGATCATCAAGAAGAAAAACCCGGACCTGCCTTATGGCAAGGTCGATGGCACCGCGCCGGCAGTGGCGCCGTTGAAACTGACAGCAGGCCTGTCATTGCAGATGACGGCCACCGGCTCGACCACGACCGTGGCCGGTGGCGGCGGTTTCGATCCGGGTGGACAGGCTGAATTTATCTGTGATGACCATCTCGGCGGCTCCGGTATGCCGTTCCCCAGCATGTATATGGGGCACGGCTTTTATCCGGTGCATCTCAATGAACTGGTGGCCGTCTTTACCGACGGCAAAGGCAAGATCGTCAAGTCGCCATTCCCGATCGGAACGGGCCTGACCATCACCGTGCCGGAAGGCGCCGAAGCTATCCAGTTCGGCCTTAATGACGATATCTATGCCGATAACAGCGGCGAGATTGAAGTGACTATCACCCCGGCGGCGGCCCAATAATTCAGAAACGGCGAGACTTTCCATGCGTTCTTTTTCCTTTGCCCTAGCCGGCGGCATTTCGCTGCTGGCCCTGTCATCCGTTGCTTACGCGGAAACCGTGCCGATCGCCGAGCGTTACGCCACGGCGCAGGATTACCTGGCTGGCAAGACAGGCGATCTCGTCACCGATCTTGACCTGCGCGCCCGTTTTGTGTCCGGCGGCACCAAGGTGCTCTATCGTCATGGCGCCAAGGGGCAGGGCGTGATTTCGCTGGCCGATTCCGCCAGCGGCCAGATAACCGATCTAACGACTGAAGCGGCCTTGCAGCCGTTATTGATGCCGGTCATGGGGGCGGACGCCAAGGGACCGTTCGATGTCTCGCCGGAAGATTATGACGCCGACAAGCGCACACTCACGCTTAATGCCGGCGGCCGCAAGCTGATATACGATATGGCGGCCAACACGATCAGCAAGGCGCCAATCGAGAACAAGGCGATCGATGAGGGCGTCGTGTCGCCCGATGGTCTCTATAAGGTGATCCACAAGGGCTATGATCTGGCCCTGGTCGAGATCGCCACAGGCAAGGAAACTGCGCTCACCGCCAATGGCAGTTATGACCAGCGCTACGGCATGAACTATCCGATGTTCTCCGATATGGTGGCGGCTCAGACCGAAACCCCGCCCATGCCGGTCAGCGTGGAATGGTCGCCCGATTCGAAGCAGATCCTGACCTATCGTATGGACCGCAACGGCAGCTATATCTGGCATGGCGTTCAGCCCAATCCGCCGGGCAGCCAGTTTCCGCGCCATTATGATTATGTCTATCCGACTGCGGGCGCCGAACTTGTGCCGCAGATTGTGCCGGTGGTGATCGATGTCGCGTCATCGCTGAAGGGCACCATAGCTCCCAAGACGCTCAATGTACCGTCCAATTCGCTTCTGTGGCCCGGTGATCCCAACCTTAACTGGGACAAGGACAAGGTCATCTATCAGTGGACCAAGCGCGGCTATGGCGAGGTCGATGAGTACGAGATCGATCCGGTCACCAACGTCGCCACCCTGCGCGTGCATGAGGCCATCAAACCGCTCGTCACCGTGACGTCATCTTCAATCCGTCCAGTGCCGGAACTGAACGGAGATCTGGTGATTTCCGAGCGCACCGGCTGGGCGCAGCTCTATTTTGTTGGCAAGAGCACCAACCCGGCGGGCGGCAAGGCCCTGACAAAGGGCAACTGGGAAGTCACCGATATCGTCCGCGTCGATGACAAGGCGAAGTCGCTGCTCGTCACCGGCATCGGCCGCGAGGCCGGCGTCAATCCCTATTTCTCAAGCCTCTACAGTGTCACGCTCGATGGCGCCATCCGCAACCTGACGCCGGAGCCGCTCGACCACGATGTCAGCGTATCGGAAGACGGCAAGACCTTTATCGACCGCATGTCGAGCCCGACCGTGCCCGTGCGCACCTTGCTGCGCAGCGCCACGGACGGCCATATCATCGCCGAACTGGGCAAGGCCGATCCATCAGCCCTGCTGGCCAGCGGCTTTACCCCGCCTGAGCCTTTCAGCACCCTGGCTGATGATGGGAAGACCATGCTCTATGGCATGATTTTCCGGCCGAAGAACTTCGATCCGTCGAAGACCTGGCCGGTGATCGAATATGTCTACACCGGCCCGACCACCCATGTGATCTCTGAAGGGTATGGCCGCAATATCCGCAATCCCGCCGAAGGGATGGCGCAGATCGGCGCCATTGTGGTCGAAATCGACGGGCGCGGTTCCTCGCAGCGCGGCCAGGCCTTCCGCCTGCCGGCCTATCAGAATCTCGGCGAGGTCGGGCTGGATGACCATATCTGGGTGCTGAAGGCGATGAAGGCGAAGTACAGCTATTTCGACCTCGACCGCGTCGGCGTGTTTGGTCACTCAGCCGGCGGTTATGACGCCGCGCGTTTCATCCTGCGCCGGCCTGATTTTTACAAGGTAGCGGTCGCCAATTCGGGCAATCAGGACGAGCGGCTGGACAAGGCGTGGTGGCCGGAAGTCTCCATGGGCATTGCCGATGACGCGACCTGGGAGAAGAACTCCAACGTCTCGGTGGCGGGCAATCTCAAAGGTCATCTCATGCTGACCCATGGGGATATCGACGATAATGTGCCGGTGGCGGCGACCCTGCGGCTCGATGCGGCCCTGGTGGCGGCCAACAAGCCGCACGAACTGGTGATCTTCGCCAACCGTACGCACAATACGATCGGGCCTTACTACTGGCGCAAGCATATGGACTTCTTCACGCAGAACCTGCTGGGCGAAACCCCGCCGGCGTTCTGATAAGAAAAAAGCCTGACCATCCGGTCAGGCTTTTTTTATGCCTTCTGTCGCGCTTTCATATCGGGCAGCCAGGCGGCGAGCAGGCCGATGGCCGGCAGGGCGGCGCAGACCTGAAACACGGTATCGATGCCCCAGATATCGGCCACCTTGCCGAGCACGGCCGCGCCGATGCCGCCCATGCCAAACGAAAAGCCAAAAAATAGTCCGGAAATCATCCCAACCTTGCCGGGCACCAGTTCCTGGGCGAAAACGACGATCGCCGGAAAGGCCGAAGCCAGCATCAGGCCGATGATGACGCTCAATATGCCAATCCACATCAGCGACACATAGGGCAGCAGCAGGGTAAAGGGCAGAACGCCGAGGATCGACGCCCATATAACGTATTTTCGCCCGAAGCGGTCGCCAATCGGTCCGCCGATGAAAGTGCCCGCCGCCACCGCTGCCAGGAAGACGAACAGGTGTATCTGGGCATTGCCGACAGATACGCCGAACCGATGGATCAGGTAAAAGGTCAGGTAGCTGGTCAGGCTGGCGAGATAGACATATTTCGAAAAGATCATGGCCAGAAGGATGAAGATGCCGCGCCGGGCCTCGCCTTTCGGCAGGGTCACGGCTTCCATGGCCTGGCGGTTCAGGTTCAGGCGCATCAGGCCATGATGGCGATACCACTGGCTGACATTCCACAGGATGGCGCAGGACAACAGGGCCAGCAGGGCGAAGGTGGCCAGACTGCTCTGGCCCCAGCGCACGACGACGATCGCCGCCGCCAGAGGGCCGAGCGCCGAGCCGGTATTACCACCGACCTGGAACAGGGCCTGCGCCATGCCGTTGCGTCCTCCGGCCGCGGCACGCACGACGCGCGAGGATTCCGGATGGAAGATCGACGATCCCATGCCAAGTGCGCAGGCGCCCAGCAACAGAAACGGATAGCTGTGCGCCATCGACAGGATGACCAGCCCGGTAAGCGTGAATAGCGGGCCGCCGGGCAGGGCCAGTGGTGTCGGGCGGCGGTCGGCATAGAGACCGACGAGCGGTTGCAGGATAGATGCGGTGATCTGGTAGGCCAGGGTAATGATGCCGATCTGGGTGAAACTGAGGCCCAGCCCGCTTTTCAGGTTCGGGTATATGGCGGGCAACAGGGCCTGCATCATGTCATTGAGCGTGTGGCAGAAGGCCACGGCCAGGATGACGGAAAAGACGGTGCCGCCGGCCTTCATGGCAGGGGCGGGCGCTGGTGCGGTGGGTGATTGTTCCATGACGGACTTCCTTTGTACTCGGTGCCGTGATAGGGGAATGATGCACGTCCCGCATTCGATGTCGGGATTATATATTTCGAGAGTGGGACAAGAGATTGGCCGGTGCCTGGATCAATCCGGATGATTACGACCATGTACCGCGACCGGTGGTGGGGATCAGCAACGACTATCCGCCGTCATTCGAACTGGACTGGCACAGCCACGGCCGCGGCCAGTTGATCTATGCCTCCACCGGGGTCATCGTCCTCAGCACGCCGAATGGCGCATGGATCGCGCCGCCGGAGCGCGCCATATGGACGCCGGCCGGTATGCCGCATTCGGTGCGTATGGTGGGGGCCGTGAGTACACGCAGCCTGTTGCTGGATGAAGCGGCGGCGATGGCGCTGGGCGAGGCCACCCTGGTCATTTCCGTATCGCCGCTGATCCGACACCTGTTGATCGCCGCCGCCGCCATACCGGCGGAGTACGAGGTGGGCGGTCGTGACGGCCTGGTCATGGAGCTGTTGGTAGCCGAACTGGCCACTGCGCCGCGCGTGGCCTTGTCGGTGCCGTTTCCGGCTTCACCGAAACTGGCGGCCAGGTGTCATGCGTTTCTGGAGGCGCCGGATATTCACGCCACGATCGATGACTGGTGTACGCGCCTGAGCATGGACAGGCGGGCTTTCACGCGGGCTTTCCGACGCGAAACCGGCATGAGTTTCGGCGAATGGCGGCAGCAGGCGTGTCTTCTGGTGGCGCTCCCGCGTCTGGCGGCGGGCGAAAGCATCACCGCCATAGCGCTCGATATCGGCTATGACAGTCCCGCCGCTTTTTCGACGATGTTCCGCCGCCTGCTGGGGGTGCCGCCCAGCCGCTATGCCGGTTAATGTGTCCATGCCAGCAGGGATACCTGATTGAAGACGTCACGCTAAAATCGTATAATTTATATTTGACGTATGGGCGGGTTGGTGTTTAACTGGCTTAGTCAATGAGCTGACCCCCCTTCCTCCCGGGGATAGTCGGCTGTTGATTAAGGTGTCGGTCGCAATTACGGACGTGTTGGTATATGTCCGGTCTGCCAAAGGTTCTCCGGCCTTAATGACAGGCTTACTAGCGACGCGTCGACGTCTCTGATCTGGTTCGGATCGCCCTTTCCGATGCTGGCCCCCGGTCTCACTCCCGTGACCGGCCGTGCGTATCGGGACAAACTTTTAAACGCCTGTCGCCCCTAAGCGACAGGCGTTTTTTTAGGCGCGGACGGCTGCTTTTTCGGTTTCAAACTGTTTGCGCAGATCATCCAGGGTCATGGCGATATGCTGGCGCATCAGGGTATAGACCTCTTCCGACTTGCCTGCCGACCACAATTCCAGCAGGGCCAGGTGCTCATTATGGGCGCGATCATCACGGCCCGCCGGCTCAAGATGTTTGCCGACATAGCGCTCACTGATGATATTGAGCCGCTCGATGATCTGGATCGTGACCTGGCGGTGCAGGGGACGAATGAGCGACATATGAAAAGCGCGGTTGAGTTTGCCAACCTGAGTCTTGTCGCCGCTGGCGGCGATATCAAGCGCATCAAGGGCGTCTCGCGCCGCTTTTCGATCGGCATCCGTGGCCACTTTCGCGGCTTCGCTTACCGCGTCGGGTTCCAGCTTGAGGCGCAGGGCGTACACCTCCTCAACCTCATCGGCATTGAGCGGCCGGACAAAAAAGCCGCGATTGGCCTGGGAAACCAGAAGGCCTTCCTGTTCGAGGCGGGCGAGCGCCTCACGCAGCGGGATTTTGCTGACACCCAGTTCGGCCGCCAGGGCGTCTTGTCTGATAGCGGCATCGACAGGAATCTTACCTGAGATGACGCGATCGCGAACCAGTGAGAAAATCTGTTCGGAAAGAGTTTGAACCACAATGGACATAAGGGGCCTGACGCGCGTGAGAGATCGAATCTGTGTAGTTATAAGGTATACCGGTAGTAAGGCATTCCTTTTCGCATCTGACAAGTCCAGTCAGGGTTGCCCGCCGCATTTCTGCAACTTGGCACGGGCGCGGACAAGCGATTTATTGCTATTGTCAGACTATTGTATACCGTATAATGATGGGGCGGTAAATAAACAGACAAAAAGAGGCTATTGATGATTCGGAATTTTGTCCCTCTTCAGCATGGTCTCATCTCGCTGGTCTGTGTTCTGCCGCTTTTGATGACGGGCGCCTATGGCCAGGGTGCGGAGTGGGAAACGGTTCATTCCGCTGGCAATCCGATTCTGGCCGATGGCAAGGACTATACCACCGATCCGGCGCCACTGGTGGCCGATGGCAAGCTCTATATTCTGACCGGCCGCGATACCGCAGCCCCCGGCGTCAATGACTTCATCATGCCGGAATGGCAGATGCTGGAAACCGAAGACCCGGCCTCGGGCAACTGGCGGCATAATCCGCATTTCGTCCGTCCGGAAGCCGTGTTCAAATGGGCGACGCCGGCGCGCGCCTATGCCGGCCAGATCGTGCGGGGACCGGACAAGCGTTACTATATGTATGCGCCGGTTGTCGAAGCCGGCAGCAATAACCAGGACCCGTTCGCTATAGGTGTGGCGGTTTCCGACAGTCCGGAAGGGCCGTGGACCGATGCGCATCCGGCGGGCCCCATCGTGTCGCAATCGGTGCCGATAAAGAACAATATCGAAAATATCGACCCGACCGTGCTGGTTGATGACGATGGCCGCGTCTATCTCTACTGGGGCACGTTCGGCCGTCTGAAGGGCGTCGAGCTGGAAACCGACATGGTGACCTTCAAGGGCAAGCCGGTCGATGTCACTGGCCTTAAGGGATTCTTCGAGGCGCCCTGGCTATTCAAGCGCAACGGCACCTATTACCTGATGTATGCCGGCAATGCGGCCGGTCCGGAGTCCGACTGCACCGAGGCCGTCTACTATGCCTGCCAGGCCTATGGCACGGCGTCGTCGCCGCTTGGCCCCTGGACCTATCAGGGCGTGCTGCTCGATCCGGTGTCCTCAACCACCTCGCACGGCGGCATTGTGCAATATAAGGACAAGTGGTATCTCGCCTATCATACGGCGGATGCCAAGGGTGGCGATCACTTCCGCCGCAGTGTCGCCATTGATGAGGTCAAGTGGGATGACAGCGTAACGCCGGCCCTCATTGAAAAAGTGATACCAACGCATCTGCCGGCACCGGCGCCTGTGCCCACGCGCAATGTCGCGCCGGCCGCACGCATCGTTGCCTCCAATTCACCAGTGCCGGTGCAGTACTGGATCAAGGCCCTCAATGACGGCAAGGTACATGAAAATCCGCTGCCGCCCGATACCTGGGGCACCTGGTCGCCGAACAATCCGGCGCAGCAATGGGTGGTTTACCAGTGGGAGCAGCCTTTAAAATTCAACGGCTCGCGCATCCGCTTCTGGAACGACCAGCCGGCCGGTTCCGGTGTCGGGGTAGCCGCGCCGAAAGCCTGGCACCTCGAATACTGGAATGAGCAGAAGTGGCTGCCGGTGAGCCATGCCAGCGCCTATGGCACCTCGACCGAGGCGTTCAACGAGGTCAGCTTCGATCAGGTTGAAACGCGCTGCCTGCGGGCCGTCTTCGATGCCTCGACCGATGGTAAGTCCTATGCCGCCGTGGCCGCCCAGGAATGGGAGGCGCTCTATCCCAAGCCGGTTCTGGTCGAGCCGGCCGATACGGATATCCCGGCGTCTCCGGTCTGCGCCGCCGAATAACGACTTATAAACAATCAAAAAGAAGAAATGCCCATGTCCAGGAAATTCATCGCCGAAGTCAATACCCACCTCTGTGAAGCTGCCTGCGGTTGTGGGACCGTCAATCGTCGTTCTGTTTTTGCCGGCGCGGCCGGTGCGGCTCTGTTTGCTGGTGTCGGCAGCTTCGCCTTTGCGGCGCGTGCCGACGAGGCATCGGTCAACCTGGCGAAAGTCGCCACACCTTCGACCTCCTATCATTCCGGCGATAGCCGCGTGGCGGCTCTGAACGATGGCAACGCGCCTGCCAATTCGGCCGACACCGAAAAAGGCATGTACGGCAACTGGCCCAAGACCGGCACCGAATGGGTGCAATATGACTGGAGCCAGCCGGTCAGTCTGAACAAGGTCGCCGTCTACTGGTGGATCGACGGGCAGGGCGTTGGCGCGCCTAAGGCCTGCCGCGTGCTTTACTGGGATGGCAAGGGGTTTGTGCCGGTGGCCAATGCCAGCGGTCTCGGTGTCGCCAGGGATGCTTTCAATACAACGACCTTCGATGCCGTGAAGACCGACAAACTGCGCCTGGAAATCGTCTCCGATGGCAAGCTCTCGACTGGTGTGCTCGAATGGCAGGCGTGGAGCGTCGGGCCGGTGCCGGCCTTTGCCCCGGTCGTGGCGGCGGGCATCGACCGCACCGTCGTCATGGGTGGCAAGACCTATCTGATGGGCAAGACCGATACCCTGACCGCCGGAGGCGATTCTGGCAGCCTGTGGCGCAAGGTCTCCGGCCCCGGCACGGTCACCTTCGCGGATGCCCTGTCGCCGGAAACCACGGCCACGGTCTCAGCGCCCGGCACCTATATCCTCGAACTGACGGCCCATGCCGGTGGCCAGGTCTCGACCTCGCGTCTGCGCCTCAATGCCCAGACCGCCCCGCCGCCGCAGCGTCTCGATGTTGTTTATACGAAGAACTACAGCATCGACAGCCCGCTGTGGAACGCCCGCGCCAAGGCCCTGATCGTCAACTGGATTCCACACGTCATCGATTATTGTGAGCGCACCGACCTCAAGATCGGCAATGGTGGTATCGACAACTTCATCGAGGCTGGCAAGGCCAATCGCGGCGAGCCGCATGGCCGCCATATAGGCTACGTCTTCTCCAATGCCTGGGTAGTCGAGTCGGTCGAGGCCATGTGCATCGCCCTGATGGTTGATCCGCAGGGCGATCCGGAGATGATCAAGGCCCAGGACAAGATGCGCGCCACCTTGGAGCGCTGGATTCCGATCATTCTCGCCGCGCAGGAATCGGACGGCTATCTCCAGACCGCCAAGACCCTGGCGGCGCCCGGCGAATGGGATGAGCGCTGGTCGCCGGATCATCGCGGCAACCATGAAGGCTATATCGCCGGCTATTTCATCGAATCCGCCATCAACCACTACACCCTGACCAATGGACAGGATCTGCGCCTCTATAACGCCGCCAAGAAGCTGGCCGATTGCTGGGTGGCCAATATCGGACCGGGCAAGAAGGAATGGTTCGACGGCCACCAGGAAATGGAGCAGGCGCTGGTTCGCTTTGGCCGCTTCGTCAATGATGAAGAGGGCAATGGGAGAGGGGATTCCTACATCGCGCTCGCCCGCTTCCTGCTGGAATCGCGCCGCGGCGGCCAAGAATACGACCAGAGCCACCTGCCGCCAATCAAGCAGTATGAAGCCGTCGGCCACGCCGTCCGCGCCGTCTATTTCTATTCCGGCATGGCCGATATCGCCGCCGAAACCGGCGATGTCGACTACCAGAGCGCGGTCGCCTCGCTGTGGGACAACATGGTCAACCGCAAATACTATGTCACCGGCGGCGTCGGCTCGGGCGAAACCTCGGAAGGCTTCGGGCCGGACTATAGCTTGCGCAACGGCGCCTACTGCGAGTCCTGCTCCAGCGCCGGCCTGATTTTCTTCCAGTACAAGATGAACCTGGCCTATCACGACGCCAAGTACGCCGACCTCTACGAGCAGACCATGTACAATGCCCTGCTCGGCGGCATCGATCTGGACGGCAAGAGCTTCTGCTACACCAATCCGCTGGTCAATACCGAGCGCACCCTGTGGCACGTCTGCCCGTGCTGCGTGGCCAATATCCCGCGCACCCTGCTGATGATCCCGACCTGGACCTATGCGAAGGACGCCAAAGGGCTGTACGTCAATATGTTTGTCGGCTCGAAAATCATGGTCGAGAAGGTGGCCGGCACCGATGTCGAGATGGTGCAGAAAACCGACTATCCGTGGAACGGTGCGGTCAAGATCACCGTCAACCCGAAGGAAACGAAGACCTTCGCCCTGCACGTCCGTATTCCGGATCGCACCACCAGCGAACTCTATACCACCGTGCCGGTGGTCAAGGGCGTCAAGCTGTTCAAGGTCAATGGCAAGGCCGTGTCGCCGCAGATCATCAATGGCTATGCGGTCGTTGATCGTGAGTGGCAGGCGGGCGACACCATCGAACTGGAGCTGCCGATGGCGCCGCAGCGCATCTATGCCGACCCGAAGATCGAGGCTGATCGCGGTCTGGTGGCGCTGGGCTATGGTCCGCTGGTCTATAATGTCGAACTGGCCGACCAGAAAAGCATTACCCAGCCGCTCGGCGGTGCCCCCCTAAAAGCGGAATGGAAGCCGGACCTGCTGGGCGGCGTCATGGCCCTGACCGGCAAGTGGGCGGATGGTTCCACCATGCTGGCCGTGCCAAACTATGCCCGCATGAACCGCATCGGTGGTCCGGAAGAAATCGGCGCCGGCGATGTTGATTACGCGCCGGGCACTGAACAGGCCGCCGCCGCTGAGGTCGGTCCGCGCCGGCATTTCAGGGGGCTGCAATCCCAGGTCTGGGTCAGGCAGGCTTAAGGCTCAGCCGATTGTCTTTTGCATGACGATGTGGGGAATGGTTACTTCCTCGAAAATGTCGCCCACAGGCGCATAGCCATTGCGCGTGTAGAAGGCTTGCGCGCGCGTGCGGGCCGCCAGGGTGATGCGCGATTTGCCGGCGGCGCGGGTAGCGGTCTCGGCGGCGATGAGCAGGGCCGCGCCGATGCCCTGGCCCTGCACGGTGTCATCGACCGCCATCTGGCGCAGTTTGAACATCGTGTCATCATAGGCCGTCAGGAGCGTGGTGCCCACCAGTTCGCCGTCGTCAAAGGCGGCGATATGGATATCATCGGACTCGGCCGCCAGTTGGTCCGAGGTGAAATCCAGGCCGAGTGGCGTGCGCAGGACGGCGCGGCGCAGATTGACGGCGGCGGCGTAATCGGCCGAACCGTGCAAGATGATACGAGTGGTAAGGGCCATTGCCGGTTCCGGGGGTTATGATCACTAATTTACAAAAAAATAGAAAGATCGGCATGGTTTTAAGAATATTCAGTTCGTATGTCATGACGTAAACGCCTTCAGCGGAGATATTCATGAAAAACCTCGCCAAACTGACATGCCTGACTATGGGGGCGGCGGTTACATTTCTCAGCGCCTGCTCACCCAAACCGGGCAGCGATGAGATTGCCTCTTCGCAGGCGTCCGAATCGGCTGCCATGTCCATCACCGCTGCCCAAGCCGCTTCACAAGCTGTTTCCGAGGCCATGACAAGCGTCGACGCAACGGGGTATGTCGGCAAATGGACCGGCCCTGAAGGCACGGCGATGACCATCACCCCGGCGGGCAGCGACTATGAGGTCGTGATCACCAATCTCGACGGGCCGCGCACCTTTACCGGCACGCTCGAAGGCGATGGCATTCACATCACCCGCGATGCTGCGCCCCTGGTTATTCACAAGGGGAACGGTGAGGCGACAGGCATGAAGTGGCTGGCTGATAAAAAGGACTGCCTGGTGGTCGCGGCCAATGAAGGATTCTGCAAGGATTAGTCATTTGCCGATGAGGCTGGCTTGCGCTACGCGAACTGTAACGAATGACTCTTTACAGGCGTGCCATGGCTGACGACGACATCGTAGTAAAAGATTGCAACGGCGCGCGGCTTCATGATGGCGACAGCATCACCCTGATCAAGGACCTTAAGGTCAAGGGCAGCGGCGGCGTGACGCTCAAGCGCGGCACACTGATAAAGAATATCCGCCTTACCCATGACGAGGCTGAAATCGAATGCAATGCGGATAAGGTCAAAGGACTGGTCCTGCGTACGGAATTTGTCAGGAAAGCTTAAGGGGCAATGAAGCGTAGCGCACAATCGACCGTGGTACTGGCGCTGGCCGTTGCCCAGATCGTGACTGCACGTCTGACCGTCATCATGGGAATAGGCGAACCGGTAGAGGTGCAATCGGCGCTGACCAGTCATCCGCTGGTGCCCTATAAGAGCGCGTTCGTTATCTGGGGGCTGATCTATGCCTATGCGCTGGTGACGGCTATATGGCAGATTTTGCCCCGTCAAAAAGAAAGCATCGCGCTTGAAACGATCGACTGGAACCTGATCGTCGTGTGGCTGGTCAATGCCTTGTGGCAGTTGTGGGTGCCGGTCATCGGTCTTGAATGGATCAGCTTCTGCCTGGTGGCCGTGGCCTTGTTCGCCGGATTGAATGGCCTGTTCAAGCTGCGCAATGAGCTGACGCTTTCTTTGAAGGAAAAGCTCCTCGTGGCCGGACCGCTGGGTCTGGTGACCGGCTGGCTGACAGCGGCGTGCTTCGTCAATTTCACCTCAGCCATGATCTGGACCGGCTTTGGCCTTGATGCCGGTAATGTCGCCATTTCCGCTCTTTTTCTGATCGCGCTGATCGCCTTTGGCGGCTGGATGGTTTACCGCACCGCCAACAGCTTTTATGCCGCCGGTCTGGCCTGGGCACTGTTCTGGGTGTTGATCGCCAATCAGAGCCGGGATCATCAACCGGCCATGGTGGTCATCGCCGCCATTGGTATGGGAGTGGTGGTGGGGATGCGGCTATATGTATTGTGGCGCAAGCCGCAGGCGCTGGCGGCCTGACCATGCAAATTTCATCAGCGACATCGGAAGATAAGGCCGCATGGCTGCCGCTATGGCGCGCCTATCTCGATTTCTATAAGCACGCGCTTGACGATGAAATCACCGACCTGACCTTCGCCCGGGCCCTGGATAAGGAAGAAAATCTCAATCTGCTGGTCGCAAGATCAGATGACCGGATCATCGGCTTTGCCACCTATGTATTACACCGCTCAAGCTGGGCGCGGGACTGGTATTGCTATCTCGAAGACCTGTTTGTCGCTGAAGACCAGCGCGACAAGGGTGTGGCGCGGGCGTTGATCGCCGCCGTGGCCGAAGCCGGCAAGGCGAATGGCGCCGAGCGGCTTTACTGGGTCACGGATGAGGCCAATAAAACCGCTCAGGCGCTATATGAAAAGCTGGCGACGAAAACCGATTTCATCCAGTTCCGCCACGATTTGTAATTACTTCAAAGCCGCTGAGAGCGCCGATTTAAAAGCCGCCGGCTGGTCGAGCATGATGAAATGCCGGCTGTTGTCGATACGGCTGAAGGTCATGTTCGGCTTTCCGGCATAGTTGGTCTTGTAGATCGCTTCGGTGGTGGCGGCATCCTCACCCGCGGCGATCGGGAAGATCAGGACGGTTGGCGTTGCGATACCTGTCAGGTCCGGACGCAGATCGATCGTCAGGTCTTCATAGAAGCTTTCGGCAAAGACATGGCGATCGGAGGTCATCGACCAGTCGAGCACCTTCGCCTGATCGCTGGCGCTGGTGACGAGACGGGCGGCGGTGGCGGCCTGCTGGGCTTTGAAGCCGTCATCCGTGGCTTTGAGCACACCGTCACGCATGGCGGCGGCCTGGGGCCTGACCATTTCGACTGTGGCCAGCGGATTGAAGATGACACCGACATAGGGCAGGGCGTCGACGATGACGAGCTTGCCGGTATCTTCCGGGTGCGCCTTCGCCAGCATCAAGGTCATCAGCCCACCGAGCGAATGACCGACGATGACCGGTTTTTGCAGATGATTGGCCTTGATGTAGGCGTCGATCGCTTCGACCGAGGGCGCCAGGATATCGCCTTGGATATTGGCGCCAGCGGGTTCGCCGGCGAAACCGGCCAGGTTGAGCACATGCAGGCGATAATGGCCCTTCAATTGCGCCACCGTGCCATCCCAGACGGCGCCGGATGAGGCGAGGCCGGGGATCAGGATGACATCCGGCCCGCTGCCGGTGATTGTCACCGAAAAGCGAGCGGTGGCGGCATCCGGGAAGGCGGTCGCGGCCTTGGAATGGCCAGACGACAGGGCGGCGACAATGGCGATGATGATGGCGATCAGAGCCATCGGACGGTTAAAAATCCCGCCGTTGTGAAAGCCGGCGCAAAAACGTTTGATCATGGTAATTTCCTTGGAGGGTGAGGGCGATAAAAAAGGCATGCGGGGGCGGATGCGCTCGGCAGGCGTGCGCAGGGACATGAAAGATGTCTTCAAACAATAGGTCAGGGCTGGCGGTAAGGGTTCTGGAAGATGGCCTCGACCGGCAGGTCGAACACGGCGGAAATTTTGTAGGCGAGGTCAAGCGACGGCGAGTGCTTGTCGGTTTCGAGCGCAATAACCGCCTGGCGGGAGACGCCCAACTGGTTGGCAAGATCGGCCTGGGTCAGGCCCTTTTCAGTGCGCAGCTCACGCAGGATTTGTTTCATGCGCGCCCCCGTATAGCTGTGAAGGCGCCGACCAGTCCGAAACAGATCCAGAACAGCATATAAACATAGTAGAGATCGAAATGCTGCACGCCGGCGTAGTTTTCAAGGAAGCCATAGGCGGTGCAGATGAACAGGGTCAGGCCTGTGGTGACGATGAAGCGTCGCGCCATGACCGAACGGACATATTCGTCGCTTTTCTCGATAAAGCGCAGAACGGCCCAGATCGAGCCGCCCACCGGCAGGGCCGGCAGAATGGCCAGGGCATAGAGCAGGGGGCCGGTGGGCGTATGATGCCGGAAGTAAAAGCCATTGAAAACAATGGCCACCGCATAAAGGCTCATCCACAGGATCATGCCGAGTGTATATTTAGTCGCCGGGGATTTAGTCTGAAGCACGGGAAACTCCGCCAGATGATAATGTAAGGCTGACCTTACACCCCTCAAATGTAATGTCAACCTGACATAGTGAAAAAATGTCAGGTTGGCCTGACATTTTAATTGGTGCCGCATTGGTCTTTATGTGGACGGAACCAGGCTAGGCTTGGCAAGGTGCAAAAGCTGTGAGATGTTCACCATAATGATATAAAGGGGAAGCGTATGGCTGCCGAGATACTTACATTTGAAAAGCGGGAAAAGCCGAAGGTGGAGGCGCCGAAGTCGAAACGCTTCGAGGCGCTGGATATCCTGCGCGGGCTGTTCATCACCGGCATGTTGCTGGCCAATAATGCCGGCGACTGGTCACATATCTGGCCGCCGTTCGATCATGCCGAATGGCATGGCTTCACCATGACAGACTTGGTTTTCCCCGGCTTCATGGTCTGTGTCGGTATTTCGATGACGCTCTCCATGAGCCGGCGGATCGGCGAAGGCGGTAAAGGCGAGATGGCGCTTCATGTGGTGCGCCGCGCCGCCATCCTCATTGCCATCGGTCTGTTCCTGAATCTGCTGCCGCATTTCGATTTCGCCCACTGGCGTTATCCGGGTGTGCTGCAACGCATTGGGCTGTGCTATGCCCTGGCCGCGGGTCTGGTCTTTTTGCATAGCCATATCGAGGGCGGCAAGCTGGTGCTTCATGCCCGGCCACTGGCCTTTTGGGCGCTCGGCCTGATCCTCGGCTACGCCATTCTGATGAAATTCGTGCCGGTGCCGGGTTTTGGGGTCAATCGCTTCGATCCGGAAGGGGCCTGGCCTTCATTCATTGATCGCATCATTCCGGGTATCCGGCACATTTATCAGGGCGGCACCAATGAGGCAGGGCAGGTGGTCTATGATCCGGAGGGCTTGCTGTCCACCTTCCCGGCGGTGTTCAATATTCTCGCCGGTATCCTGATCGGCCTGTTGATCCAGAAACAGACGCCGGCGAAATCTTCGGGCAGCGTGGCGCTGATCGGGCTGATGCTGGTGTTGGCGGCTTTGGCGATGGACAGCCAGATCCCCATTATCAAGAAGCTTTGGACCTCTTCCTTCGCGCTGATCACCAGTGGCCTGGCCATGCTGATCCTGTCGGCGTTGATGCTGGTCATGGATCGCCTCGGTTACACGAAATGGGCCATGCCGATCCGCGTCTTCGGCACCAATGCGATTTTGGCCTATGTTTTCGCCTGGCTGTTTTCGGTCTTCCTCGATGTGAGCGGTCTGGCGGGGATTGTCACCCGCTGGATGCATAGCGTCATCGCTGATCCTTACGCCATGTCGTTCCTGTTCGCGCTGGGCGTGCTGGTCATTTGCTGGCTGTTCGTGCTGCCGTTTTATCTTAAAAAAATCTTCCTCAAGATATGAGGCAAAACCCGGCAGCTTGCCACTTGCCGGGTTTTTCATTTCGAGTTACAGTACTGACTGGTCAGTACTGTAAAGAAATCGTAAATGGAAAAACCAGTTCGCCGCAGAGCCGCGCCCGAGGTGCGTCAGGCTGATATTCTGAATGCCGCGCTGGCGGAATTTTCCCGGCACGGCTTTGAAGGCGCGCGCATGGAAGATGTGGCCCGGGCGGCTAAGGTGAGCAAGGGGACGGTCTATCTCTATTACCCGACCAAGCAGGCCTTGTTTGAGGCGTTGGTGCGACGTGATATCGCGCCGCGCGTAGAACTGGCTTCCACCTTTCTCAAGGGCTATAACGGCCCGCTCGAACCGGCCCTGATGCGCATGGTCGAAATGGCGGCCATGGCCATCGAGGCGGGCCGCTTGCCGGTATACCCCAAGCTTCTGATCGCTGAAGCCCAGCGCTTTCCGGAACTGGCCGCCTTTTATCGCCGCGAAGTGGTGCAGAAGATGTTGGGGGCGCTGACCAGCCTGTTCCAGCGGGCGCTTGATCGCGGCGAGATATCCGGCATCGAGGCCACAATGGCGGCGCATCTGGTCATCGCCCCAGTGCTGAAATCCGCGCTGTGGGCGCTGGTTTTTGCCGATAGCGATGAGGCGCCGTTTCCGCCATTACCTTACCTGCAAACCCATGTGCGTGTCTTCCTGAAGGGCCTCGATCATGCGTAATCTCCTGCTGCTGAGTACATGCCTTGTGCTTGCATCCTGCCAGTCGAAACCGGCGGACAGCTACAGCGGCTATGTCGAGAGTCAGACGGTCAGTATCAATGCGCCACAATCGGGGTGGCTGTCTGCTGTCAATGTTGACCGCGGTGATTCCGTGAACGAAGGCGAGGCCTTGTTTCGGCTGGATGCCACGCAACAGGAACACGCTTTGAGCGGGGCCGAAAGCCGCGCCGTGGCGGCGCAAGCCAGTGCTGCCGACCTGACCAAGGGGGCGCGTGAGGCTGATATCGCGCCGCTGCTGGCCCAGCGTATCGAGGCGCAAAGCCAACTCGATCTCGCCCGTGCCAATGAGGCGCGTTACGCCCAACTGGAGCCGAAGGGCTATGTCTCGGCGGCGCAGATGGACAGTCTGCGGGCCACGACCAAATCGGCCCAGGCACAATTGGTCAATATTGACAAACTGATCGCCGAGAAGCGCCTGGCCTCGCGCGAGGACCAGCAGCGTGCGGCTCAGGCGCAGGCGGCCGCCGCCAGCGCCGATGTCGCCGGGGCGCAATATACGGTGGATGACCGTGACGTGAAGGCGCGTCTGACGGGGCAGGTGGATGAGCGCCTGCGTGAGCCGGGCGAGTTTGTGGCGGCCGGCGCGGCGGTTCTGACGGTACGGCCGAAGGGACGGGAATTTGTGCGCTTTTATGTGCCGCAGGCTGACCTTAGCAAGTTCCGGGTGGGGGCGGTGGTGCATGTCGGCTGCGATGGCTGCACAGGGCAGGCGGCGCGGGTGCGGTTTATCTCACCGGAAGCCGAATTTACCCCGCCGGTAATCTACAGTGTGAAAGAGCGCCAGAAGCTGATGTTCCTGATTGAGGCGACGCCTGAAAAGCCCGAAGCGCTCCATGCCGGCCAGCCAGTGGATGTAACGCTGTGAGGGGAAGCGAAGTCAGATACCCCACCACCATTGCTTCGCAATGGTCCCCCTCCTCGACAAGCAGGGAGGAACGATTCTTACTTGATCCTCCCCGCTTGTCGGGGAGGGGAACCGCGAGCCTCTTGGCTCGTGGTGGTGGGGTGTCTTGCTTTCTTCTGGTGACGTCATGACAGACCTAGCCATTGATGTCCGCGGCCTGACCAAGAGCTACGGTAAGCTGAAGGTGGTCAACCAGGTCGATATCCGCATGCCGAAGGGACAGGTCTGGGGCTTCCTGGGGCCTAATGGCTCCGGCAAGACCACGACCATCCGCATGTTGTGCGGCCTGCTGAAGCCCGATGCCGGCGAGGGCACCTGCCTCGGCTTTGATATCCTGAAGGAAAGCCGCGAGATCAAGAACCAGGTCGGCTACATGACGCAGAAGTTTTCCTACTGGGAAGACCTGTCGATCCGCGAAAATCTGGAGTTTGTCGCCAATCTCTATGACCTGAAGAACAAGAAACAGGTCGTTGATCAGACACTGGAAACGCTTGGTTTAACGTCCCGCCAAAGGCAACTGGCGGGCACGCTTTCCGGCGGTTGGAAACAGCGTCTGGCGCTCGCCGCCTGCACCCTGCACAATCCGAAAATGCTGATGCTTGACGAACCGACCGCCGGCGTTGATCCGCAGGCGCGGCGCGATTTCTGGGACCAGATCCACCGCCTGTCATCGGAAGGGATGACCGTTCTGGTCTCGACCCACTATATGGACGAGGCCGAGCGCTGCGACCAGATCGTCTACATCGCCTATGGCAACCTGATGGCGCAGGGACGGGTGGAGGATATCATAGACCAGTCGGGCTTGCACACCTTCGTGGCAGAGGGGGCAGGCGTGCGCGACCTGATGGGGCGCCTGCGCGGCCAGCCGGGCGCCGATCATGTCGCCTATTTCGGCAATGCGCTTCATGTCAGCGGCGGAGACCTGGACGTGCTGAAACGCCTGGTTGCCGCGCATCAGGTGGCAGGCATCAAATGGCGTCAGGAGCGGCCCAATCTGGAGGATGTGTTCATTCACCTGATGGGGCAATCAAAAGATAATTCGGTTGGAGGTTGAGATGAGCGCATTGCGGCGCATCGGCGCCATACTGACCAAGGAATTCATCCAGATGCGGCGCGACCGGCTGACCTCGGCCATCATGTTCGTCATGCCGATCATGCAACTGGTGCTGTTCGGGTTCGCCATCAATTCCGATCCGCGCCATCTGCCGACCCTGCTCTATCTGGAAGACCGCTCGGCGGTGGTGCGGTCGCTCACGGCAGGGCTGCAAAATTCGAGCTATTTCGATATCAGGGGCGAGGTGCAGAGTGCCGCTGCCGGCACCAAGGCCCTGCAATCTGGCGAGGCGGCCTTCGTCATCACCGTGCCGGCCGGCTTTACGCGCGACATGCTGCGTGGTGATCATCCGCAATTACTGATCGAGGCCGATGCCTCTGACCCGTCTGCGGCCAGCAATGCCGTGGGGATGATCCAGCAGATCACCGCATCCGCGCTCAAACAGGACCTGAAAGGCGCGTGGGCCGCGCTGGCGCAGGGACCGCCGCCGGTCGATATCGTCATCCACCGCATGTACAATCCGGAAGGCATTTCGCAGTATAATATCGTGCCGGGCCTGCTCGGCGTCATCCTGACCATGACCATGGTGATGATCACCTCCATTGCCATGACGCGCGAAACCGAACGCGGCAATATGGAAAACCTGCTGGCCATGCCGGCGCGGCCGTGGGAGGTGATGGCTGGCAAGATTATTCCCTATATCGGCGTCGGTATTGTCCAGACCGCCATTGTGCTGCTGGCCTCGACCTTCGTGTTCGGCGTGCCGTTCCTCGGATCGATCGGGCTGCTGTCGCTGGGCGTCGGCCTGTTCATCATCGCCAATCTGGCGGTCGGCTTCACCTTTTCGACCATCGCGCGCTCGCAGATGCAGGCCATGCAGATGACCTTTTTCTTCTTCCTGCCGTCGATCATGCTGTCGGGCTTCATGTTCCCGTTTCGCGGCATGCCGGCCTGGGCGCAATGGATCGGCCAGGTCTTCCCGCTGACCCATTTCCTGCGCGTGGTGCGCGGAGTCATGCTGAAAGGCTCTGACTTCACCGCCATGTGGGCGAACATCTGGCCGATGCTGATCTTTATCGCCGTAGCGACGACCATCGCCATGCTCAGATATCGTTCCACACTCGACTGAGACTTACGCACAGCTCACCGCTTGACTCTTTCAATGCGCAGGAACAAAATGGGAACATTGTGGAAGGGAAATTGTAATGTCGTGGTTCTGTGATACCCAGTTGAGAGACTTGCCCTACGACTGCCGGATCATGATCACCTGTGATAAATGTGGCGGCCAGCGGGAAGAATCGGTGCGGCAACTGGTCAATGAAGCGCGGGTGGGGGCCATGTATCTCGACCTGATCGAATGGGCTTTCAGTTGCGCCAATTTCCATTGCGGCGGCAACGTGTCGTTCGGGATTTTCACGCCGGTGGAAGTTGTGAGACAGACACCTGCCATTTTATTGCGGGCATGAGGATATTATCAGTCTGATCATGAGGAGCAAGCCGTGTCTGTTTCAAACCTGGTGCCTGTATTTCGCGGCTGTCTTCCTGTTGAGCGGCACGCCGGGGCCGAACATGCTTCACGTCCTGTCGCGCAGTGTGCGCTTTGGTTTCCGCCGGTCGACCGCCGCCATGGCCTGGGCGGGCAAAAGCTGGCGGTCTATTTGAAAAAGCCGGCATTGAATAAATTGTTCAACCGCCTGACCGGCACGCTGTTCTTCGGTTTCGGCTTCATGCTGCTGAAGGCAAAACACTGATCACTTCATATGCGCTTCGATCACATCCAGCAGCGGATGCGGTGTGCGCTTGAGCTGGTCGGCCTTGCCCTGTTCGTGCAGGTAGTAAAACTGGCCTGAGGTGACGCTTGGCGCCAGTTCGTAGTCCATGGCGTCCCAGCCATCCTCGCGGAAGCCGTAGAAAGCCCAATGGGCGTGATAGCTGTTCAGGGTGTCGAGCACGTCACCGAGATAGGCGCCGCAATCGGCCCATTGCCGGACGCAGCCGAACTCACCGGCCACCATCCGGTTGGCCGGCACCTCATGCGCCTTGGCCCAGTCGAACGGTCCGGCAAGGTAGCGTGTCATTACCGCCTTGTCCCATTTGACCTTTTCACCGCCAAGCCAGGTCTCGGTGCCGGGATAGCGCAGTTGCGGCTGACGCTTGATATTGGGGGCGCTGGTCGCTTCATAAGGCTCATACATATGGAAACTATAGAGCACCTTGTCGTCGGAAAGCTTCGCCGGCCAGTAGCTGAAGGACCAGGCATTGGCATACCAGCCGCCATCAACCATGACCGGCGTCACCGGATCAACCGCGCGCACCGCCTTGATCAGGTGTTCATAGAAATCCGGCAGATCGTGCGTCGTGCCCTTATACTTCGCATACCAGGCCTGACGGACTGCCGGCGTGGCGTGCTCGTCGAGATCCAGGCCCTTTTCCGGCGTCGGCTCATTGATCAGGTTATAGCCCGCCACTGCCGGATGATTCTTGAGCGCCGTGGCGAGATCGCGCCAGAAGGCGGCGGACTGATCCCAGTATTTGCGGTCATTCCACAGCCGCTCATCCATCTTGCCGTCGTTCTGCTGGCTCCAGCGATCGCCTGGCAGGGAGAGGGGCACGATCACCACCTTGATGCCGGCGGCCTCAGCCGCATCCAGGCATGTGATCAGCCTGGCCAGATCGCCGGCGGGAATGCCTTTATAGTCGTCGGCATCGCCGATCAGGAAATCGCGATGGTCTTTATCGTTTTTGGCACCCTTCCATTTCGAAAAAGTCAGCCGCACCCAGGTGGCGCCGGTGGCTTTCAGGGCGCGGAAATAGGCTTCGTCGGGGATGCCCTCATTGAAGCTGTTGCCGCCATATTGCGGCGTATCCCAGAAGGTGATCGGCATTGAAGCCTGCGCGGGCAAGGCCAGGCAAAGCGCGAAGGCGGTCACCGTGAGCATGCGTTTCATGATCAGACTCCCTTTTTAGGAAAGACTGCCTGAAAGTGCAGATGAACGCCAGAGCCTAGCGCTCGATCGGCAATCCGGCCATCGCCCAGGCGCGCAGCCCGCCGGCGAGGTGATCGTGGATATCCAGACCCGCCGCCTGGCATTGCAGGGCCGCATTCACCGAGCGCACGCCGCCGGCGCACGACAGCACAATCGTTTTACCTTCGGCTGAGGGCAAGGCCGAAGGATCAAGCGTCGACAACGGATAATTGACCGAACCTGCGATGCGGGCATCAGCGAATTCATGCGGCTCGCGCACATCAATCAGCAGGATGTCATCGGCGGCCAGGGCGGCGCTGACCTCTTCGGCTGTCAGGTCGCGGATCGGTGTGGACATGGTAAGGACTTTCAATAGGACTACAGGCTATAAGGTGGCCGGCAAATTATGACAGCTAAGGGGCCCGGACGGAAGATGAAAGCGACGTTTCGACACGGTGCTTGATGATGGCCAGCACATTGTTTTCTATGTCACCCAGAAAAACCTGCCCCCAAAGCGCGGCGTAGGGATTAGCGTGCGTCTTGGCGATGTAGCGGGTTTGCAATGTCAGGCGTGTCCGGTTGGGCCCAAGGCGTTCCAGCGTATAGTCGCCAGAGTCGATTTTGAGTATCGGCCCGTCCGGAGAAATGTGTTTGTCGGTATAGTCCTGTAAGGATGTATTGGTGAAAGCGAAATCCCATTTGAGCTTTCGGCCGGGCCGCCAGCCAGTGATCACCTCATCAAAATGGATGTGGTCGCCCCAATAGGCGGTACGTATGGCGCCAATGCCTTCGCGGTCAATGGTCGATAGGCGTGGTCGTGGCAGGCCCAGAACATTCTGGGAAAAGGTCCAGCGGCCTTCCGCGGGACGAATATCGGCGTTGGCGACAGCGTAGGGCCAGATCTGATTGCCATTCGCTTCGATGATTATCGATCGGGTGACGACGAATGTCTGATGAGGGAACGGAATCTGCGCTTCGACTACACCCGCTAACAGAGGTAGCAGAAGCAGGGAAGAATTGAAAAGGGTGGGATCAATCTTCCGCTTGCGTATGCGTTTCAGGATAAAGGCGCCAATCCAGCCACTGACTAGCCAGATCGGTGCGAGGAGAACCAGGCAGACAGCGCCTTCTTTCAGGATAAAGACGGATGCGGCACACACGATGAGGACCAGGGCGGCCGGCACGGCCCAATAGAAACCGGCGCCACGGACGCGTTTCGGATCGCCGATATAGCAGATAAGCGCCGATAGAAAGGCCGGCAGCACCGCCAGGAACCACAGGCTGCTGACGGCGCTATTGCTCCGGCTCAGGCTGATAAGGCAGTAAGCGGAAAAGGCTATGGCCAGGGCCAGGAGAAACGCGGCGGCAATGCGTCGCCCGGTTTTACCTGTTTCTGCACGTTCAGTCATGTGCCCCCCTTTGGCTATCTTGACGTTTTAGCCAAACCTCACTATATTTAGCTAATAAACTAAATATTATATTCTGAGAAACAATTCGTCAATAGGCTAAATGTAATGCGTGCGATTCAAGCGGCTAAAATCTTCGCGGCCATGGCCTCCGAGCCCCGGCTCAGGATCCTGGCCTATCTGTCGAAAGCCACCATGACGGCGGGCGAGATCTCCGAACGTTTCGACATGGCCAAGCCGTCGCTGTCCAAGCACCTGAGCATATTGGAAAACGCCGGGCTGATCTCCAGCGTCAAGAAGGGCAAGTTCATCCACTATAGTATTGTGGAAGAACACATCGTCAACTCGCTCGACGGCTATCTGCAGGAGGTTTGCCCGACGCGCAAACCTCTGCGCGAGGAAAGCGCCGCCAAGGCAAAAAGTGACTGACTTTTTTTATTCCTGATGCCGGCGGCCAGGCGGTTTTCGCCGGTGATATGGTGCTGGATTTTATCTGTTCCGCCTTGATTTATATGATATTCGTGCCGACGGTTAGCGCTAACATGCGTTGAACGATCATAATATTCAGGGAGCATGAGATGGGCCGGATCATCAGCAAACGCATTATGGCGGGTATGGCAGGCGGCATCATGCTTGCTTTTAGCAGCATCGCCACAAATGGCGCCGCGGCGCAGGCCACGCCCTATGAGTGGCAGACCATTCCCCTGCAAGGCGGCGGGTTTGTCGATGGCTTCCTCTATCACCCGAAAAAAGCCGGCATTCTCTACGCCCGCACCGATGTCGGCGGCATGTACCGATATGACTATGCCGGCAAGCGCTGGATTCCGCTGATGGATGGTTTCGGCAAGTCTGATTGGGATTGCATGGGCATCATGACCATGGCGGTCGATCCGCAAAAGCCGGAACGGCTCTATGCCACCTGCGGGCTGTATCTCAACGACCATGTGCCCAATGGCGCGGTGGTGCGCTCCGAAGATCAGGGCGCGACCTGGGCAATCACCCGCCTGCCGTTCAAGCTGGGCGGCAACGCCATGGGGCGCGGCACCGGCGAGCGCCTGCAGGTCGATCCGGCCGACAGCCATACAATATGGCTCGGCACCAATCAGGACGGCCTGTGGGTCAGCCATGATCAGGGCAAAAGCTTTGCTAAATCCGACTATGGGCAGAAGTCCGTGACGACGGTGCTGATCAGCGGCCAGACAATCTATGCCGGTTCCGGCGAGGTCGGTGAAGGCCTGTTCAAAAGCAGCGACGGCGGCAAGACTTTTGCGCCGGTTGCGGGTTCGCCGAAAATGATCCCGCACCAGATGGCGCTGACCAGGGGCGGCACGCTCTATGTCACCTTCAGCGATAATCTCGGCCCGCATGGCGTCACCAATGGCGCGGTGTGGAAGCTGACCGGTGATGCCTGGACCGACATCACGCCGGCAAAGCCCTCGAAAGAAACCTCCTTCGGCTATTCCGGCCTCGACCTGTCGCCGGACGGCACCCTGGTGGTCTCGACCTCTGATCGCTATAGCGGCAGCGGCGATGATCTCTATATCAGTCACGATGGCGGCGCCCGCTGGATGCCGGTCGGGCCGCAAGCCATTCACCACGCCGAAACCCATCCCTGGCTGATCAACTATATGGGCGGAACTGATCCCGATTCCGTGGCCCGCAAACATATGGGCCACTGGATGGACGCGGTGAAGATCAATCCGTACAATCCGAAGGAATTGCTTTACGGCACGGGGTATGGCGTATGGATGACGGAAAATCTCGATGCGCTCGATGCCGGCAA
>CAMLIY010000012.1 GCA_946480125.1 uncultured Asticcacaulis sp. | reverse complement strand
TTGCCGGCATCATGCGTGCCTGCTGGGGTGTTTTTCCCCCTTTGCGCAAGTTGCAAGGCGCACAGGCGGTCAGAATATTGGTCCAGCTAGACTTGCCGCCCTGCGAGACAGGTACAACATGATCGAAGGTCAGGTCTTCGTCGATACCGCAATACTGACAGGAAAACTCATCGCGCAGGAAGACGTTATAGCGCGTAAAGGCCGGTGGGCGGTTCTGATCGATATAGGTCTTGAGCGCCACCACGCTCGGCAGGCGCATCTTGATCGACGGCGAATGGATTTCGATATCGTAGGTCGACACCACATCGACGCGGCCTTCGAAAACGGCCTTGACCACATCCTGCCACGGCTTGGTCGAGAGCGGATAATAGGACAAGGGGCGGAAATCAGCATTGAGCACGAGCGCGCGCCAATCCGAAGGCGGGCTTTTCAGAACCTGCATGGTAACCCCCACCATGCAGGATAAAGCACTGTACAGGTAGCGAACTGTTTGAAGACGTATCCTCCTCATAAAAGCAGGCAGTCATTATCAGGCTGTGAAACCACTCTGATCCCGATTCCCATAAAAGGAAACGGCAAATTTTTATGAAATTTTTGCGGCACACCGCTACACTATCGCCATGTATCGCACCCGCTTCGCCCCCTCGCCCACCGGCTACCTGCATCTTGGCCACGCTTTCAGTGCTTTGACGGCTTATGAGGCGGCACAGGCGGCGGGCGGCGAATTCATCCTGCGCATCGAGGATATCGACCATACGCGCTGCCGCCCGCCGTTTGAGTCAGCCATATATGAAGACCTCGCCTGGCTTGGCATTGACTGGGAAAAACCGGTCTTGCGCCAGAGCGATTATCTGGCGGATTATCAGTCGGCGCTTGAAAAACTTCGGGAAAGAGGCCTGCTCTATGCCGATATCCGGACGCGCAAGGGTGAGGCTGAAGCGGCCCTAAGTGCGCCGCAAGGTGAAAACGATCACGAGACGGCGCCGGCAAACCCGGCCTGGCGGCTATCCCTGGAAGCCGCACACCAATATCTCGGCCAGCGCTACAACAGCCTGTCCTTCCGCGAAAATGGCGAAACGCATAAAGCCGATCCGGCTATCAATGGCGATGTCATCCTCGGTCGCAAGGACATCGGCGTCGCTTATCATCTGGCCGTGGTGATTGACGATGCCCGGCAGGGGATCAGCCATATCATCCGTGGCCATGATCTCTTTGATGCCACCCATACGCAGGTGCTGTTGCAAGCCCTGCTCGGACTGCCGACCCCGCAATATCACCACCACGCCCTTCTGCTGGATGCAGACGGTCGCCGCCTCGCCAAGCGCAAGGGTTCAAAATCCCTGCGCGACTATCGAAATGAGGGCCTGAGCGCAGCGGATATCAAGGCCATGTTCACGGCCGCGCCGAAAGGCTGATCCCAGGCACAAAAAAGCGCAGGCCGCTATGCGCCGCCTGCGCTTTTTATTTAGACAGGGACAGGTGTCTTACAGAAGCTGAATATCGACCGCGGCGGTCTTGCCGCGCTCGTTTTGCAGTTCGTAAGATACCTTCTGGCCATCGGCCAGGCCTTGCAGACCGGCGCGCTGAACGGCAGAAATATGAACGAAGACGTCATTGCCGCCCTCGGCGGGCTGGATGAAACCAAAGCCCTTAGTGGAGTTGAACCATTTTACTGTACCTTCGGCCATGACGCTCTCCTTGGTCGCAAGCTGATATCGAGGGCTGACACCTTCACCCCTCACAAGACAATCGTGTATCTCGGTAGCAGCGGGCGAGACCAAAAACATCATGCACAGGCAGGACATCTTTAAATCCCTTTAGCATAGGCAGCCAGACTAACGGATTGTGCCGATATTAAGACGCAGGTTTTAAAAACGGTCAAACTAAAATACGCCGTTTTAAGCGAGGTCCACGTGTATTTTTCCGGAAATTTGACTAAAATAGTCTAATCAGGTGGATTTTTTATCACTACTCGCTCCATTCCTCTCCTGAAACTCCAGTCGCCGGCGCCCCTCGATGAGCGCCCATAACACCATCTGAGGATATATGCGCGTTTCCGCCCTGACCAGTTGGCTACTGAAACACGGCCTCACATTACCTACGCCGGTATTGCGCTTTTTGTCCGGCGGCGGCGTTATCCATAACCAGGGCCGCACGCTGGACCCACAGATTCAGTTTTTGTGGCGCGGCCCGTTCCCTTATCGGGCCGGAGGGGAGCACCTTTCGCTCACCCGCGCTCATATTGAGACGGCGCGTGACGAATGGCAAAGACTGGTAACCCTGCTGGGTATGCCGGATGATGTTCGGGTACAGGTCGAAACCATTACCGCCGAAGCCTCCTGTCTGGGCGGGCTGCTGATCCGCCCCCCGCACGTTTCCGAAGATGCTCCGCTGCTCGTCTTTTTCCATCAAGGTGGCGGGGTCATGGGTGGACCAGATCTCAACAAAGCCTTTTGCGCGCTCCTGGCTCAGGAAGCCCATTGCCCTGTTTTTCTGCCGCAATATCGTCTGGCGCCGCTCCATCGCTTTCCGGCAGCACTGGAAGATGCCCGTGCCGCCTATGACTGGGCACAGGCAAACAGCGCAAGGCTGGGCGCGACCTCCGGCCGCACAGCCATTGGCGGATCCCTGATCGGCGCCGGTCTGGCCGCACGGATCAGCCTCGACCTCAACCGTGAAGGCCAGACTATGCCCGCCGGGCAATTGCTGATCACCCCATTGATCGATCTTGCCGACACCGCGATGAGAACCCATGCCGGGCAGGGTCTATGGCCGCTGACTATGGCTGATCTTGACATCATAATCGCTCACTATGCTGGCGCTGGCACCGACCTGACCCATTCGCGCCTGTCTCCCGCGCGTGAGGATCGGCTCGAGGGACAGCCAAAGTCTTTTATCGTTTCAGCCGGACTTGACCCCCTGGCAATGCAAGGCGAAAACTTCGCCCGGCGCCTGATCGCGGCTCAAATTCCCACGCTTTACCGTCGTTATGACAGTCTGCCGCTCGGGTTTGACCTGTTCGCGGGCGCGGTCTTTGAGGTGCGCACCGCCGCAAAGAATATTGCCGACACCTGGATGGATCTGCTGAGAAACGGCCCGGCCGCCTGATGGATTTGGATCGCCTCTATGCCCATATCGAAACGCAAGGCGCGATGCCGCCTGTCGAGCGCTGGAATCCGCCTTTTTGCGGCGATATAGATATGCACGTCACCTATGACGGCAAATGGTTTTATAACGGCACACCGATTACACGACACGCCATGGTTCGACTGTTTGCCGGCATTCTCCGCCGCGAAGATGATGCTTATTTCCTGGTAACACCGATTGAAAAGGTCGGCATCACGGTCGAGGACGTGCCATTTATTGCCGTGGAACTGCTGGCCGACAATGGCGTCCTGACCTTCAGGACCAATGTCGACGACAAGGTAACGGTTGATGCGGCTCACCCCTTGCGCTTCGAAACCGATACACAGGGCTTTCGGCCGTACATATATGTGCGCAATGGCCTTGAGGCGCGCCTGTCCCGCACCCTGGCTCAGGATTTGGCCGGCATGGGTGAGATCCGCGAACACGGTACAGAACGCTGGTTCGGTGTGTGTTCCGGTAACTTATTCTTTCCTGTCATCCCCGCCGACCGTTTGTAATCGGCTCTTTGTAACCTGACTGACATATTCATTCTGGGTTCAGGCTCACGGGTTTATATTAACCGTCATGGGGGCAACAGGATAAGGAAAATCGCTATGAAACGATTTATGATTACCACGGCTCTGGCCGTCCTCGCCGGGACCTTCGCCTTTGGCGATGTTGCTTCGGCTCAATCTCATCGTGATCATGATCGCGGTCATGATCGCAGCTATCAACGCGGCCACAATGACCGTCATTATGACCGCGGTCATAGTGGCTATAACCGGGGTTATCATTCGGGCTGGCGTGATCGCTCCGAATGGCGTCGCGGCGGCTATGTCTCCTACTATGACTGGCACCGCGGTTATGCCGTTGATTACCGTCGCTACCATCTGCGCCAACCGCCCCGCGGTTACGAATGGCGCCGCGTAGACAATAATTATGTTCTGGCGGCCGTCGCCGGCGGCTTGATCGCCTCGGTGGTTCTCAACAGCGGCTATTAAGAAAAAAGGCGTCCCAAAAGGGGCGCCTTTTTGTTTGTCTTGTTTCACCACGGTAATAAAAAACCGTTATTTTATAATATTTCCCTTTATGAACAATCGCTTGATTATCACATTCAAATAAGGTTCAGGTTTGCGGCGGTATAACCGAATTTCCGGGGCTAACCTGTAAGGATTTAAATTATGAAGCGTTTTATGACATCCATCTCCCTGACCCTAGTGGCAGGCGGTCTGGCTTTCGGCAGCGCCGCTTCCGCCGCGCCGGATCATCGTAATGACAGGCACAATGAGTCGCACAGATCACATACCGATTGGCATAAGGGCGGCAAGATTCAACGCGCCGACTGGAACCGTGGCCATAGGGTCGATTACCGCAGCCACCATCTGCGCCAGCCCCCGCGTGGCTATGAATGGCGCGAAGTCGATGGCAACTATGTGCTGGCTGCCGCCGCAACAGGCCTGATCGCTTCGATCATACTGTCGAACTAAGGCTGATTTTGCCAAAGTAAAAAGCGCTTCCCACCGGGAGGCGCTTTTTTTATTTAAAGCTTTAATGCTTTCAGGCTTTGGGCATCTTCCAATCCCAGGGCTTTCAGCGCCGTCAGGGTAATCCCCGCCGCATCCAGTCCGGCTTCGGCATACTGGCTGGCCTGCGAATTCTGGTCCTGATAGAGATCAGGCAGGACCAGGGTGCGGATTTTCAGCCCGGCATCCAGTGCGCCTTCGCCCGCCAGATAGTGCAGCACGAAGGCGCCAAAACCGCCGATGGCGCCCTCTTCTACGGTAATCAGGCATTCATGGTTTTTTGCCAGCTGCAGCACCAGATCCTTGTCAATCGGCTTGGCGAAACGGGCATCCGCCACGGTGGTGGAAAGACCGCGCGCCGCCAGCATATCCGCCGCCTTCAGGGCATCGCCAAGACGCGTGCCCAGAGACAGAATCGCAACCTTGGAGCCTTCGCGCAAAATACGGCCCTTGCCGATGGCCAGAGGCGCCGCCAGTTCGGGAATGGAAATCCCCGTCGCCTCGCCCCGCGGATAGCGAAAGGCACTGGGGCCGGCATCATAGGCCGTGGCCGTGGCGATCATGGCCGCCAGTTCGGCTTCATCGGCGGCGGCCATGATCATCATGTTCGGCAGGGCGCCGAGATAGCCGATATCGAACGACCCGGCATGGGTGGCGCCATCGGCCCCGACCAATCCCGCCCGGTCGAGCGCGAAGCGCACAGGCAGGTTTTGCAGTGACACATCATGCGCCACCTGATCGTAACCGCGTTGCAGAAAGGTTGAATAGATGGCGCAGAATGGCTTCATGCCATCCGCCGCCAGGCCGGCCGCGAAGGTGACCGCATGTTGCTCGGCGATCCCGACATCATAGGTGCGCGCCGGAAAAACCTCGGCGAAACGGTCAAGACCGGTGCCCGAAGGCATGGCGGCGGTGATGGCGACGATGCGGTCGTCGATGCGTGCCTGCTTGATCAGTTCCGAGGCGAAGACATCGGTGTAGCTGGGCGCATTGGCCTTGGGCTTCGATTGCTCGCCGGTAATGACATCGAACTTGGCGACACCATGGTATTTGTCGGGTGAGGTTTCCGCGGGGCTATACCCCTTGCCCTTTTGGGTCACCACATGGACCAGCACCGGCCGGTCGTTGATCTCCCTGACACGCTTCAGCACGGCCAGCAGGGTGTCCATATCGTGACCATCGATCGGTCCGACATAGTAAAAACCCAGCTCCTCGAAAAAAGTGCCGCCGGTAAACCAGGTACGCGAAAATTCTTCAGACTTGCGCACCATCTCGAACAGCGGGCGCGGCAGACGCTCGGCAACGCTTTTGCCCCAGCGGCGCAGAGATTGATACGCCCCGCCCGATACCAGATTGGCGAGATAGGCGCTCATCCCGCCCACTGGTGGCGCAATCGACATATCATTGTCGTTGAGGATGACGGTCAGGTTTTTGGTGGTTTCGGCGGCATTGTTCATCGCCTCATAAGCCATGCCGGCACTCAACGAGCCATCACCGATCACGGCGATAACATTGTGGTTTTCACCCTTCTGGTCACGCGCCGCGCAGAAGCCGAGTGCCGCCGAAATCGATGTGGCGGCATGGGCCGCGCCGAAGGGATCATAGACGCTTTCAGACCGCTTGGTAAACCCCGATAACCCGCCCGCCTGACGCAGGGTGCGGATACGATCGCGCCGGCCGGTCAGGATTTTGTGCGGGTAACACTGATGCCCGACATCCCAGATCAGGATATCTTTTGGCGTCTCGAACACATGATGCAGGGCAACGGTCAGCTCGACCACGCCCAGCGATGACCCGAGATGCCCGCCGATCTTAGACACCACATCAATGGTTTCACTGCGTACCTCATCCGCCAGTATTTTCACCTGAGCGGATGTCAGCTCACGAACGACTTCGGGACGGGTCAGGGTGTCGAGGATGGGGGTTTCAGGCATTCAAATGCGAACCGGTTTCTGGCGTAAACAAATCTGTCTTAAACGCATCGCAACAAAAATGCCATGGGTTTTGCGGAGAGGTTCAGTTGCGCCGATTTAAAACGAAGTCAACGCTGTCGCGCAGGTAACGGGCTTTTACGCCGAAAATATCGAGGTGTGATTTCGTCTGATCGGCAAGGATCCGCACACGCTCCTTGGCCTCATTCAACCCCAGCAGGGTAACGAAATTGGTTTTGCCCATCGCCGCATCCTTGCCACCCGATGCCTTGCCCATTTCTTCCGGATCGCCCTCAACATCGAGCACATCATCGGCAATCTGATAGGCCAGGCCGAGATCCTGAGCGAAATGCATCAGGGCCATCCCTTCCTTTTCAGAGGCATCGGCGATAATCAGCGGAATCTGGAAGGCATATACGATGAGGGCGCCGGTTTTCAGACGCTGCATCCGCGCCACCCCGCCGACATCGTCAGGCACGCCGATCAGGTCGATCATCTGGCCGCCGGCCATGCCCTGAGCCCCTGACGCGACGGCCAGCATGCGGATCAGTTCAACACGAACCTGCGGATCATCATGTGTATCCTCATGCGCCAGAATTTCAAAGGCCACGCTTTGCAGGGCGTCGCCGGTCAGCACCGCCGTCGCTTCATCGTAGGCGCGGTGCACGGTCAGCCGGCCACGGCGAATATCGTCGTCGTCCATGCACGGCAGGTCATCATGCACCAGGCTATAGGCGTGGATGCATTCGAGCGCACAGGCGGCGCGCAGGACGGAATTTTCGTCAGCATCGAACAAGCGCGCCGCTTCCAATGCGAAAAATGGCCGCAAACGCTTGCCGGGGCCCAGCGCGGCATAGCGCATGGCTTCCGTCAGGCGCGATTCCGCGCCCTCGCCACGCGGCAAAAGCTGATCCAGCGCCATCGTCACCAGATCGGCCGTTTCCGCCATGCGGGCGGCCAGAGGCGGCAGGTCAGAATTGGCGGCGATGGGTGTCATCTAATATCTTTAGCTAAAATCAGCGGGAGCCACGCCTTCAACGGCGCCGGACTTGTTCAGGGAAATCTTCTCTACCTGCAAACGCGCCGCTTCGAGTCGTGCTTCGCAGAGCGCCTTCAGTTCAGCGCCACGCTGATAAAGTTCCAATGACTTTTCTAGCGGCGCACTCCCGGATTCCAGTTCGGAAACAATCTTTTCCAGTTGCTTCAGTGCGTCCTCAAATGAGAGCTCTACAGTTTCGGTCATTTGCGCTTCCTTAGTTCGTAGCGGCGGCAACCCCAGTATTTGAAGCCCTCTTCCAGAGTCTTTATATAGCCCATTTTCTTCAGTTCAATACTGACCATCAGATTGAAGAAGCCGTGAGCCAACACAAGCACGTCACCGCCTTCACGGGCCTTGTCGAACAAAAACTCGGCCACCTTGCGGGCACGCACCTTGGCGACTTCGCGGCCTTCGGTATCGCCGTGAATATTGAGATACCACCAGCACACCCGCGCCAGGAATCCCCAGGCGTAGGAGTTGGGCGTCAGTTTGATGAAGGATGGCAGATGCGGCGGCGGCAGCGGCGCTTCGATCAATGCCTCCAGGGACATGAAGCCCTTACCATCACACACCGCTTCGGCGGTTTCGATTGAGCGCGGCAGGGTCGAGGAATAAATATACCGGGCCTCATTGGCAAACTTATGCAGGATAGGCGGCGGCGTCTGGCCTTCCAGCAACCCCGCCTGGTCATATTTTGCCCACCACTCAATATAGCCACGCCAGTCCAGCTTGACGCGCCGTGAGAGCGCCGGCTCACCGTGGCGCACAAGGGTGATCGCCCCCATGCTGACGGGCTTCGCGGCCATATCAATATTTTTAGCGTCGAGCAACAGACCCCCAAACCGGCAAACAAGAAACCAGATTCGCCGTTGGCCATTAAACAGAGGCCGTTGGTAACGTCCTTAAACGGGGGAGACAAGGCATTTTTTGCGCTCAAGCCGCGCAGGCTACCTCGCATTGGCTCGGGCGGGCGGTCGCCCTTGCCAGGCTAAGCAAGGGCTCGCCTGGAAAATGACCGTTCACAGTCATTAGCGCTCAAGCCGCGCAGGCTACCTCGCATTGGCTCGGGCGGGCGGTCGCCCTTGCCAGGCTAAGCAAGGGCTCGCCTGGAAAATGATCACAATCGCGGTCAGTCAGCCCGCTGCAATTCGAGATGCACCACATTGGTGCGCTCGGCACGGAATCCGGCCTCACAATAGGCCAGATAGAACAGCCACAGCTTGCGGAAATGGGCATCAAAGCCCTTGATCCGGCCTTCTGTCCAGGCATCCTCGAAGCGTTGTCCCCATTGTTTGAGTGTTTCCGCGTAGTCACCACCGAACTTGAAAGACGACACGGCTTTCAAACCTGCGGCTTGTGTCTGTTCCAGAAGTTTCTGCGCCGATGGCAGCATACCGCCGGGGAAGACATATTTCTGGATGAAATCGGCGCGCGACTTGTAATCTTCGAACATTTCATCGGCGATGGTGATGATCTGCAGCCCGGCCTTGCCGCCCTTTTTCAATACATCGTGCAACTTGCTGAAATAGGTGCCCCAATAGCTTTCGCCGACCGCCTCGAACATTTCGATCGATACCACCGCGTCAAACTGGCCCTTGATATCGCGGTAATCCATCATCACGATCTCGACCTTGTCCTCCAGGCCCAGCCGTTTCATACGCTCAATGGCATACTCCGCTTGCGCCTGGCTGATGGTGACGCCCGTAACCCTGGCCCCTATCACTTCAGCGGCATATTGGGCAAAGCCACCCCAGCCACAGCCGATTTCCAGCACATGCTGCCCCGCCTTCAGATCGACCATCTCCGCCAGCTTGGCGTATTTGGCCGTCTGCGCCGCCCCCAAATCCTTGTGTTCGCGGAAGCGCTCTCCCTCGAACAAGGCCGATGAATAGGTCATGCTCTGGTCAAGCCACTGGTCGTAGAAATTATTGCCAAGATCGTAGTGATCGAAGATATTCCTGCGGCTGCCCTTCTTCGTGTTCTTTTTGAGAGCGTGCATAATGTTGTTGAAGGTGCGGACAAGGATATTGCCGGTGAAAAGCTGACCCAGCTTTTCACTGTTCAGACTAAGCACGGTCAGGAGCGTGGCCAGGTCTGGCGTATCCCATTCGCCTTCCTTATAACCATCGCAGAAGCCGATATCACCTGACGCCATCACCCGCTTCATGAAGTTGAAGTCGTTGATAAGCAAGGTGGCGGACGGTCCCGGTTCGTGCCCTTCCAAAAGCATGTGGCGGCCATCGGGGAAGACAACATCCATCCGGCCGAACGCCCACACCTTACGCAGAGTTTCCACGCCTTTACGTACCGCGAATGGCTGGTCTTTCAAATCCGGATCGATGGCGATGGTCATGAACGGTGGCCTTTCCTCAGAATGGGTAACGCTCTTATACGCCGCGCCAAATGATACGGACGTTTTTGACGTTACAATTCAGTCAGAAGGCTAACAGAAAATCGCCAAAACGCAAAAAGGCCTGGCATTATGACCGGGCCTTTTCACGAAGATGTTAGGGCGGATTACTTCTTCACCGTCACCGTCGTACCGTTATAGGCCACCTCCCTGTCGAAGGCGTCGAGCGCCCCGCTGGTCGAGGCGCCCGGCGTGATGAAGCGCACGCGGAAAGTCCGGTTGGCCACCATGCCCTTATAGCTGCCGGTGCGCGCCCCGATGGTCAGTTCGCCGGTCTTGTCGTTATAGCTCAATGGAATACGGCTGGCTTCACCACGCGTATAGCCATTGCTGACGCCGTCATCCTCATAAAGGCTGAACGTGCCATCGGCGCCGGTATAGACAGTGAAGGTCAGGGTGGCATCCGGCTTTTCATCGACATATTGGGTAACCGGCCCCATCGGCACCACCGAGCCGGCCTTGACGTAAAGCGGCATCTGGCTCAAGGGCGCCTTGGCGGTGATCGCCTGGCCGCCGTTCACGCGTTCACCTGTGTAGAAGTCATACCAGTCGGCGCCGGCCGGCAGATAGACGCTGCGCGAGGTCGCCTTATATTCCGTTACCGGGGCCACCAGGAACGCATGGCCAAACAGATATTCGTCCTTGATATCCTTGACCTTCGGGTCGCGGAAATCCATCACCAGGCCGCGCATGATGGTGCCGGAATTATAATAGGTATCCGAGGCGGTGGCGTAGATATAGGGCATCAGGCGGTAGCGCAGCTTGTCAAACCAGATCATGTTTTCGCGCATTTCCGAGCCTTCCGGCGCGATCACGAAGATCTCCCGCTTCACGCCTTCGCCATGCGAGCGGAACAGCGGCGAGAAGGCGCCGAACTGGAACCAGCGCTGGTTCAACTCGCGCCATTCCTTCAGGTCTTCCGCCGTGCCGGTGCCACCCGCGGAACGGTTTTCCTGAAGCCCGCCAACATCCGTGCCCTGGAATCGCGTTTCCTGGGCGTAACCGCCGATGTCATGCGTCCAGTTGGGCACACCCGACATCGAGAAGTTCACCCCGGCGGCGATCTGGTCATAGAGGTTGTTCCAGCGGCCGGCCGTATCGCCTGACCAGACGGCGGCGGCATTGCGCTGCACGCCGGCAAAGCCCGAACGGGTCAGGATGAATTGACGGGTATCCGGTTGATCGACCTTCAGGCCGTCATACATCGCCTTGGTGTTCATCAGGGCGTAAGGATTGTGCACCACGGCGCCCGGCCCCATTTGCGTGGGGGTAATAAGGGCGGCGAATTCTTCAGGCGAGGTATTGGAACGCACGTCCGGCTCGGTATTATCCATCCACCAGGCGTCGAAGCCCTTCACGACGAGCGTATCGTGAAGCTGCTTGTAATACATATCGCGGGCGTCCTGATTATAGGGCGAGTAGTGGCTATTGAGATAACCCTTGCCCACCCAGTCACGATGGCCTTCCTCGACATTCTTCGTCCACATATAGCCCTTCTTTTCAAAGGCCTTGTAGTTGTCGGTATTGGCGTAGAACTTGCCCCATATCGAGATCATGATGTGGGCGTGTTCTTTATGGACCTCATCGACCATCTTCTGTGGATCGGGGAAGCGGATGGGATCGAAGGTATGCGAGCCCCACTGGTCTTCCGGCCAGTAGAACCAGTCCTGCACCATATTGTCGATCGGGATCTGCATGTCGCGGTAGGTCTTGAGTACGCCCAAAAGCTGGTCCTGCGTCTCGTAACGCTGGCGCGACTGCCAGAAACCATAGGCCCATTTCGGCATCAGCGGCGCCTGGCCGGTCAGATGGCGATAGCCGCCGATGACACCATCCATGCTGTCCGAGGCGATGAAATAGTAGTTCAGGCCGGTGCCGGCTTCCGATGAGAATTGCAGCGAATGGGTATCGGCGGCCGACTGCGGATTGTTGTGGGTAATCGCCACCATGCCGCCCGAAGGCTGCCATTCGAGGTGCAGCTTGACCGGCTTGCCCTGGGTGAAATTCTGCTCGAAATTATGATACCACGGGTTCCAGCCCTGGCGCCAGACGCTGAGGATTTTCTTGCCGTCGATGGTCAGGTCGGCATAGTCCGAGGCATAGAGTTGCATCTTGTGGACGCCGGAAATATCCGAAGTCATGGTGCCGTCCCAAACGACCAGAACCTTCTTGCCGGCGGTGGCTTCCTTGGACAGCGCCGGATCGGCCGGCCAGTTGGCGGCGACATCGCTGAGATACTGATATTTGATATCGCTCTCGTTGCGGGTCAGGATCAGCTTGCCATCGACATAGTATTTGGCCGTCAGACCTTGCTTACCGTCTTCGGTGGCCAGTTTCAGGTCTCGGCTGAACAGGGCATAAGGCGTCGGGTTGCCCCAGCGGGTGATTGAGTTATTGTCCCACAGGATGCCGTAATTCTGGTCCGACATAACAAACGGAATGGCGACGTCCATATTGTGCTGCGACAGCAGGACGTCCTCGCCGTTCATATCCATCTGTGCGTTCTGGTGCTGCCCCAGGCCATACAGGCCTTCGGTCGTGCCGCGATTGAACTGGGCGTGGCTGGTCACATAGGACTGGCCCTCGATAGTCACCGGCGCGATAGCGGCATTGGTCTCTGCCAACACCTGTTTGCCATCGGCATTAAAGAAGGTGACGAGGCCGGTTTCCAGCGAGACGACGGCGGAGGCTTTCGCCGCCTTGAGCGTGACGGCTGTTTTGGTTTCCGAAACGGTGAAATTGCCGCCGGGCGTGGCGATCGTCATCAGGGACGGGATTTGCTTCCGGGACGGATCATCTGTGGCGAGCACATGGATGATAGAATCGCTCATGACATCTAAGCGGACTTCTTTCGCTGTGCCGGTATCGGGCTTGACGACAATGCCGGTGGCCGTCTTTTCGTAGGAACCGGCCAGGGCCGCGCCCGCCGACATGACCAGGGCGATGGCTGATACCGAGGCCCAAATCTTCGCTGTTTTCATCTCAACTCTCCCATATTATTGTTTAGAAGCAAGAAGTCCCACCACCACATCTCACCGCTTCGCGGTTCGTGCGGTCCCCCTCCCCGGCATAGCCGTGGAGGAACTATTCCTCTTGTACCTCCCCGCTTGTCGGGGAGGGGGACCGACGGGCTCTTGCCCGTTGGTGGTGGGGTATCTTACTTTACTTACTGCTCGTAGGTCGCCAGACGGACTTTCAATATCACCGGGTGGCCGGTGAAGTTGAGGCCATAATCGGTCTGGTCGCCGTTCCACAGGCGCTCAAAGACCCATTTGCCGTTCTCGAAATGGCCTTCCTCGACACGATCAAGCAACATACCCTTCTTTGCGTTATCCTTGCCAGCGCCAAAGGTGATCCGTGCATTGAGACCGGCCACCAGGAACTCATTGTCACTCAGCTTCGCCACGGCGATACCGCCGCTCGGCACGTCAGAGCCTTCCGGGAAGCCATTCTTGTTATCCGGGTCCCATTTGCGCAGGCCGAACTGCCACTCGCGGTAACTGACCGTGGCATTCCACTTCGCGCCCAGATCGAGCTTTTGCTCTGAGTGATCATCCGGCTCGGAGACGCCCCACACCTGATTTTCAAAACTCAGCTTCGCCCATTCACGATCCATGCCGCCGAACAGCTTGTAGACCGTGGCGAAGGGTTTGACCATTTCGATATCGGTCTTGGTATTGCCAAGCGGATAGTTGGAATAGCCGGTATAGTCGAAACCAAACGGATCGAAACCGATGCCCTGGCGGCCGAGCGTTGAAAAAATATAGCGGGCATAGATGGGGGAATTGCCGCTTTCGGCGACATAGAGCGCATTGTCCTTGCGGGCATACAGCTCAAGTGTCTTTTCGTAGCTGGCCGATGACGGGCTGTAGAGATCTGGCGCCAGCAATTCAATGTGCGGCGCCGCCGCCTTCCAGACATCGATGACGCTGTAGACCGGCCCGCCCGAAGCATAGGAACCGGCCGGCTGGTTCGGGTTGAGCGGGTCTTTCAAAGCGGCATTGACATAGGTCGGCAAGGGATAGATGGCGTCGCCCGCCGCCACGATATCGTCAATATAGCTGGCGATCGACCAGGCCTGGAAATACTCGTCGGCATCCTTGCCGAACACCGTGTTCCAGTCTCCCGCCGTCTTATTGTATTTCTTGAGCAAGACCGCCGGCACCGGCTTCGCCATCAGGGAATCGGCCTTTTTCGAATAGTCACGCGCCGGACCATAGACGCCGGTTTCATTCTCCGGCTGGATCATGATGACCGTGTGCTGGTCGCCGTCGATCGCCTTCAGATGCCTTATCAGTTCGACATAGGCCTTTTTATCGGCCTCGCGCGTGGTGTCATAAAGCGGCGATAGTGCGTAGGAGGTCGTGCCATCCTTGTTGGTCAGGCGCGGAAAACGCTTATTGTCGGTCTTGACCCAGGTTGGCGCGTAGGACGGGCCGGTGTTTTTCCAGGTGGCGAACCACAAAATGACCAGCTTGACATTATTTTCGCGCGCCTGCGTAACCAAGGCATCGACGAAGCTGAAATCGAACTGACCTTCTACCGGCTCGACCTGTTCCCACGCCACCGGCATCGTCAGGGTATTGGCGTGCATGTCCTTGATGGCGGGCCACACCTTCGGAAGGGCGGCCTCGTAATTGCTCGAATTATTGGCTTGGCCACCCAGAACCAGGAATGGCGCCCCATCGACCATAAGGGCGAATTTGCCGTTCTTTTGTACCAGTTCGGGAATCGGTGCAGCGTGCACTGACGCCGCCCCGGCTACTGTCAGGACGCTCACTGATAGCGCTAACAAAAGCCGGCGTGGCAAGCTCTTTTGGACTGTTTTGATCACTGAAATCTGCTCCCTCAAACCGCTGCCCGCTTATTTTCGCAAAGTTTCACCTGCAAATGGACAGTCACATATAAAATATGTCGTACAATATCAGTCATCATTCCCGCAAGCATCAAATGACGAATCTGGTTTTAAATAGTATTTTTTTCTGTAAGCTTATTAAGGCGAAGCCACGAATCCTTTCCGAGGATCAGGCAACGCCACAGGGCTAAAAGTAACGAAAGAAACGTCATGCGCTCCGAACTCGGCGTCAGCCTCGCCTACGGGCTTCTCGCCTCTCTGGGTCAATCCATCGTCACCGGTGAATTTGAGAAAACCGGCTTCCCCACCGAAGCCGAACTCTGCGCCAAGTTTGGCGCCAGCCGCACCGTCATGCGTGAAGCGGTCAAGATGCTGTCGGCCAAGGGCCTGATCAGCTCCCGCCAGCGCCAGGGCACACGCGTTGAACCGGTCGACAACTGGAATCTGCTCGATCCGGACGTGCTGCGCTGGCTGATGGAACGCCCCTACTCCAACAAGATCTTCCTCGAATTCGCCCAGATGCGCCTGGCCATCGAGCCCGCCGCCGCGGCGCTGGCCGCCGAACAACAGGACAGGCGCGCCATTGCCGGCATCCGCGAAGGGTTGCAGGCCATGACCGATCATGCCAACCAGCCGGACCTGGCGCTTCAGGCCGATATCGATTTCCATGTCGCCATATTGAAGGCATCCGGCAATCCGTTCTTCTGGCGCCTGAAACCGCTGATTACCAATGCCCTGCATATGTCGATCCAGCTGACCAACACAATTTCAGGCCATATGGCGGATATTCAGGCCCATGAAGCCATACTGCTCGCTATTGAAAAAGGGGACGCGGCAAACGCCCGTAAAGCCTCTGAAGACATATTGCTGGAATCTTTGAATTTTATTGAGAAAGCACAGGAATCACAAAACTCCTGAGCAGAATTGTACAAAAAACGCAAATAAGCATATAAATTGAGCCTGAATAAGCATCAACATAATAGGCTTTTGAGTATTTTATAAGCAACCCCTTACCGCATACTTTGGCAAATACACCAATCCATACATTATTTACCTTTGCGGCATAAATTAACGTTTACAGGGAGCGGCTTGCAAGACAAGTCCATTTAAGAAACTTACTCAAAGCCTTCTCCGATATTAGTAACGGCGTACCAGTAGCCGTGTTGACCACCTCGGAGACGTCTATGTCCAATATTCGTGATTTGCTTGAGTATATAAAGGCCGTTGATCGGCTGCACATAGTGGTTGGACTGAACGGCCGCACCCAGCTTGAAAAAGATTTTGAGCGTTTTCGCTCTATGCCCGGCACGGTTACGGCGTCTGAATACCTCGCCAAGCGCGTCCGGCCATATTTGCCAGCCGGCACTGCCGCGGGCATTTATGATCCGGCTGGCCGCCTGGTCGGCATGACGGCCCTGCTCGAAAACATTCGCATACCCGATGCCTCGCTGCAAACCATCAGTTTGCAAAGGCGGTAACGCCACACAGGCATCCAGCGCTGCCTTTAGACGGTGGGGCTCAACCGGATCATCACCACGCCATGCGGTGCCACTTCGGCGCTGTAGCCACCTTTCACGCTCTTTTTAACCGATTTCGACCATAGGTCCTTGACGCTGGCCGTGAGTCCGGCCGGCCATTGCAAGGCACCCCAATCTACCGAAACAGTGGCCGCGGCTGATCCGCGATTGAACAGCACGACCGCGCGATCGCCGCCGGTCAGCGGGCGGACCCAGACCTCTGTATCGCCGTTGCGTGCTACGCGGCGGCCCTGCTGGCCGAGTTTGTCCTGGTCGACCGCGATGACGTCTTTGTTGGTCAGGATATCCAGCGTTGCCTTATCCATATTCGACAGGTCATTGCCGGCGATCAAGGGCGCCGCCAGCATGGCCCACAACGAGAAATGCGAACGGTATTCGACATCGGTCATGCCGCCATTGCCGACCTCCAGCATGTCGGGATCGTTCCAGTGGTTCGGACCGGCATTGGCCCACAGGCCGGCATTATGGTCGAGTATCCACAGAAAGGAATGACTGTAGCCTTCGTCCTTGTTCCAGGAATCGCGAATATCGCCGGAGGTACGCCACAGGTGTCCAAGCCCCGCCGCCCATTCTTCCGGCTTGTTATCCCCCCACTCGCAGATGGAAAACACGATGTCGCGGCCCGAGGCCCGCAACGCCTTGGCCATTATCGTGTAGGACGAAGACGCTTCGCTTGAGCCGGTATAACACCAGTCGACCTTGACATAATCGACGCCCCACGACGCCCAGGTGCGCGCGTCCTGAAATTCATAGCCGCGGCTGCCCGGACGTCCGCCGCAGGTCTTGACGCCGATATCGGAATAGAGGCCGAACTTCAGGCCTTTAGAATGGATATAATCGGCCAGAGCCTTGATACCGGACGGGAAACGCTCCGGGTCGGCCTGGATAGTTCCGTCAGGCGCGCGATCCTTTTGCCAGCAGTCATCGATCACCACATATTGATAGCCGGCGTCTTTCATGCCGGAAGCCGCCATTGCGTCGGCCACGCCGCGAATCTTGGCCTCATCGATATTGCAGGCGAACCTGTTCCACGAATTCCAGCCCATGGGCGGCGTCAGGGCGATTTCGGGTTTGGGGGCCTCCAGACCCAGGGTTTCGTGCGCCAAGGCTATGGCGGGAGACAGGGGCGCCCACAAAATAAGGGCGGCACTTATCAACGCGAAAACACCGCGTAATTTACCTATGATATTCACGTCAATCTCCCCGGGGACCACAGATTAAAACTGCATTTGCCGTGGATAAAATATTACAAATCAAGCGCTGGCAAGCCTTGGCAGGCCATAAATCAAATTAAAATCGGTAGTGATTTACGGTCTTGGCGCGCACATTCCTTTAAACAAATTTTTATGACGCTTTGGAAATCGGCACGCGCAGGCTTGCCGTACGGACGTGCGACCTTTAACCTGACGACGAATTTGTCAGCATACAGCTTTCATTTGATTAAACTAAACCGGGGCCACCCCTTCATTACCGAGGTTGTTTTGTCATATAAACGCGTTCGTAAAGCGGTCATTCCCGTCGCAGGTCTCGGCACGCGTGTCCTGCCCGGCACCAAGGTGGTTCCGAAGGAACTGCTGAATGTGGTCGATCGCCCGATCCTGTCCTATGTCGTCGCCGAAGCGCGCGCCGCCGGAATCGAGCATTTCGTTTTCGTGACCGGCCGCTCGAAAGGCGCCATCGAGGATTATTTCGATCATCAGGTCGAACTTGAGGCGCAACTGACCGCCAAGGGCAAGACGACAGTTCTCAACGATCTGGTGTCCGAATTGCCAAAGCCGGGCGAGATGAGCTTTATCCGCCAGATGCAGCCATTGGGCCTTGGTCATGCCGTCTGGTGCGCCCGTGACATCATCGGTGACGAGCCCTTTGCCGTCATCCTGCCAGATATGGTGATGGATGCCAATGTACCGGCGCTCAAGCAGACGATTGATGCCTATGACCGCGTGGGCGGCAATATCATCGTGGTCGAGCCCGTTCCGCACGACCAGACACATCAGTATGGCGTAGTGGCGATCGACGCCAAAGGCGGCCGCTTGAACCGGATGACCGGCATGATTGAAAAACCAGCGCCCGGCACCGCCCCTTCCAACCTGATCGTTTCCGGCCGCTATATCCTGCAGCCCGAAATCTTTTCGCTTCTGGCCGATCAGGGCAAGGGCGCCGGCGGTGAAATCCAGCTCACCGACTCGATGTTCCGGCTGATGGAAAGCCAGGACTTCCATGCGCTTGAATATGACGGCCTCACCTATGACTGCGGTGACAAGATAGGTCTTTTGCGCGCCAATGTCGCCCTGGCGCTCAAGCATCCGGAACTGGGCGAAGCCGCCCGCGCCGCTCTGCTGCCCTTATTCAAGTAAGCATATGTGTCTCAACAAAGAGGCACTTTGAATTTTTACATTTTTATATGGCATAGCAGGCCCGACCTGCGCCGAAACCCTTTAAGGACCTGCCTGAATGCCTATGCTGCCTAAAGCTGATATTGCTGAAAATACCTATGAATATGAAACCGAGGCCAAGGTCAAAGCCACGGGTTTCCGCGAATATGACGCCCGCTGGGTCTTTGGCAAGGAAATCAACCTGCTCGGCATCCAGGCGCTGGGCTTAGGGTTGGGCACCTACATTTATGAACGCGGCGTGACGCCGAAACTGGTAACCGGCCATGACTTCCGTTCTTACTCGACCAATATCAAGAACGCCCTGATCCTTGGCCTGATGCAGGCGGGTATCGAGGTGATCGATATTGGTCTTTGCCTCTCTCCGATCGCCTATTTCGCCCAGTTTGATCAGGATGCGGCCTGCGTCGCCATGGTCACGGCCTCGCATAATGACAATGGCTGGACCGGCGTGAAGATGGGCTGTCAGGCGCCGCTCACCTTCGGGCCGGAAGAAATGGGCCGCTTGAAAGAAATCGTGCTGGGTGGCCTCGGCGTCGAACGTCCCGGCGGCAGTCTCAAGCGCGTCGAAGGCGTGCAGCAGCGCTATATAGACGACATCTCCTCGAAGCTGCAACTGAAGCGCAAGCTGAAGGTGGTCTGCGCCTGCGGTAACGGTACGGCCGGCGCCTTCGCCCCACAGACGCTTCGGGCCATGGGGGCGGAAGTTATCGAACTCGATACCCATCTCGATTCGACCTTCCCGAAATATAACCCTAATCCCGAAGACCACGAAATGCTGGTCGATATGGCCAAGGCCGTCAAGGAACATGGCGCCGACCTGGCGCTGGGCTTCGATGGCGACGGCGATCGCTGCGGCGTGGTCGATAACGAGGGCAATGAAATCTTCGCCGACAAGATCGGCCTGATGCTGGCGCGTGACCTGTCGGAAATCTACAAGAACGCCACCTTCGTGGTCGATGTCAAATCAACCGGCCTTTACGCCACCGATGAGGTGCTGAAGAAGAACGGCGCCAAGACCGTCTACTGGAAAACCGGCCACTCCTATATCAAGCGCAAGACGGCCGAACTGAAAGCCCTGGCCGGATTTGAAAAATCGGGCCACTTCTTCCTGGCCGATCCGATCGGTCGCGGTTACGATGATGGCCTCAAGGCCGCCGAAGCCATCCTGGCCATGCTGGATCGCAATCCGGGCAAGAGCCTGTCGGAACTGAAAAATGCCCTGCCGGTGGCCTATACCTCGCTCACCATGAGCCCGCATTGCCCGGACGAGATCAAGTACCAGACCCTGGAAAAGATCGTCAAGGAGTATGAAGACCTGTTGGCCGCCGGCGGCTCGATCCTCGGCCGCAAGGTGACGGAAGTCATTACGGTCAATGGCGCCCGCGTTCATCTTGAAGACGGCTCGTGGGTACTGGTCCGCGCCTCCTCCAACAAGCCGGAACTGGTGGTGGTGGTGGAAAGCCTGCGCAGCGAAGACGACATGCGCGACCTCTTCCGCAAGGAAGTGAAACCGCGTCTCGCCAAATATCCGGAAATCACTGACTATAATCAGGAAATCTAAGCATGACCAAGGTCACTTACAAAGTCGTTCAACACGATGGCGGCTGGGCCTATACGGTCGGCGGCACCTTCTCGGAAACCTTCGCCAGCCATGATGTGGCGCTGACGGCCGCCCGTAGCGCCGCCCGCGAACAAACCGCGCCGGGCAGCGACACCGGCATTTCCTATGAAGATAGCAGCGGTGTCTGGCATGATGAACTGGCCCATGGCGAAGACCGCCCGGAGACCTCGGTCGAAGGCTGATGGCGGTCACAGATATCGCCACCCGCACCTATGACCATAACTGGCGGCTCGATCCAATCGTTCGCAGCCTGCTTGATACCGACTTTTACAAGCTGCTGATGCTGCAAATGATCCGGCACCTCTACCCCGAGGTGCCGGTGACCTTCTCGGTAATCAACCGAAGCCATAGTGTTCGCCTAGCCGAAGAGATCGATGAGGCCGAGTTGCGCGCCCAGCTTGATCATGCCCGCACGGTCCGTTTTACGCCCAAGGAACTGATCTGGCTGGCGGGCAACAGCTTCTACGGCAAGACCCAGATGTTCAGCCCGGATTTTATCGCCTGGCTGAAGGATTTTCAGCTGCCGGAATATGAACTGCGCAAGGCCGATGGCCAGTACGAACTGCATTTCCATGGGCCGTGGACGCAGACCACCCTGTGGGAAATCCCGGCCCTGACGATACTCAACGAACTGCGATCGCGCGCGGCCATGCGCGGCCAGGGCCGGTTCGCGCTCGATGTGCTCTATGCCCGCGCCAAGGCGAAACTGTGGGGCAAGGTCGAACGCCTGCGCGCCCTGCCCGATCTGGTGCTATCCGATTTCGGCACCCGCCGGCGTCATAGCTTCCTGTGGCAGCGCTGGTGCGTCGAGGCCCTGAAAGAAGGCCTGGGCAAGCGCTTTATCGGCACCTCGAATGTTTTACTGGCCATGGATAACGACCTGGAAGCGATCGGCACCAATGCCCATGAATTGCCAATGGTGCTGGCGGCGCTGGCCGACAGTGACACCGAAGTGGCCAGCGCGCCCTACCGCGTGCTGGAAGACTGGCAGGCGCACTATGACGGCAATCTGCTGATCGCCCTGCCCGATGCTTTCGGCACCACCGCCTTTCTGGACCGCGCCCCGGACTGGCTGGCCAACTGGACCGGCTTTCGCCCGGATAGCGCCCCGCCAATCGCCGGCGGTGAGCAGATCATTCGCTGGTGGCAATCGAAGGGCGTCGATCCAACGGGCAAGTTGCTGATCTTTTCCGACGGCATGGATGTCGACAGTATTGCGGACACCTACCACCATTTCGAGGGCCGGGTGCGGATGAGTTTTGGCTGGGGCACCAACCTGACCAATGATTTCCGCGACTGCGCGCCCTTTGAAACCCACCAACTGGACGCCATCTCCCTGGTTTGCAAGGTAACCGAGGCGGATGGCCGTCCGGCGGTCAAGCTGTCGGACAATCCTGAAAAGGCCACGGGAGACCCCGCTGAAATCGCCCGCTACTTACGCATCTTCGGCAACGCCGGTCGAGAAGCTTCAGCGGTTACCGTTTAAAGAAAAACCCCGCAGTTGCCTGCGGGGTTCTTTGTTTTAGTTGGTGAACTTCAGGCCGATGTGCATGGTGCGGCCAATGACATCGAACATGCCCGACTGCCAGCCCTCGTCGCCGAAATAGGCCCCGCCGGCTTCGGCGCCCGGATACCGCGGCGGCGCCTTGTTGAAGACATTGTTAACGCCGACATTCAGGATCACGTTCGGCTTGAGGCGATAGGTGGCGTAAAAGTCGCTGTAGAGCACCGCCTTGGTCTGGTACGGATCATATTCTTCCGGCGTAATGGTCGTGGTCTGGCGCATGGGCGAGAAGGCGCGCAGGTTCCAGCTCACCCACAGAGGCCCGCGATCATAGCTGATGCGCGTAACGCCCTTCCATTCCGGGAAACCGAAGACACCGAGCGTATCGGTGATGACGGTGGGATTGTCCGGATCAGCCGTATAGGTATTTTCCAGCAGATGCGTATAAACGCTATTGATGGAGATACGGCCGCTATCGCTGCCGAGACCGAGGTCAGACAGATTGAAATTGTAGTCGACCTCCATATCGACGCCGCGGTTGACGCGTTGCGCCAGGTTGATGTTTTGCTGGACGACCGAGACAAGATTGTTCGTCGTCGGGTCGCGCACGATCATGCCGCAATATTCATTGTCGAGGCTGGGCGCATCCATGCACTTGTTGATGATGGTCTGCGGCGCCATGGCTGAAACGACATTGCGCATATCGATGTCATAATAATCGAACGAGGCCGACAGGTTTTTCATGAAACGCGGCTGGAAGACCAGGCCGAGCGTCAGGGTCTTGGCGGTCTCGACCTTGAGGTCGGGATTGCCCTTTTTGATGACATCAAGATACAGCCAGTAATCGTTTTTGTTGGCCGGCATGACAGCGGCGCAGTTGGCGGCGGTATATTGCGTTTTGTCGACACGATAGGGCAGATTGTAGTAGTTACACGGATCGCTCAGCCACGCGCCGCTGATCGAAGAGGCGGTGAAGACTTCGCTGATATTCGGTGCGCGCACGGCCTCGCCAAAGGTGCCGCGGAAGCGGACATCCTTAACCGGCGCCCATTGCAGGCCATATTTGTAGGCCGTGGTCTTGCCGGCGGTCGAATAATCCGAGGCGCGGATGGCGGCATCAAGCGACAGTTTTTGCGCGAACGGCAAATCCTTCAGGATCGGCACGCTCAGTTCGGCGAAGGCTTCCTTGACGTCGTATTCACCGTGCAGCGGATGCTGCTCGACCCCATAATCGGCCACGAAAGCGGGATTGTCCGGGTCATATTCCGGCACCGCGCCGATGTCAGCTATTTCCTTGCGGAACTCACCACCGACCACGACCTGAACTTCACCGGCCGGCAGATTGAAGATGCCGCCGGTAGCGTAACCGGAAACGACGTGCTGTTGCAACGACGAGGTGGCCGAGCTGGAATCATATTGCAGGTAGTCGATGACATCCTGCGTCACCGGCTTGAACGGATTGAGCGGTTTGCACGGATCGCTCGGGTCGGTCAGGGTGACACGGCAGACCGGCGATCCGCCGGCGCCCATGACGACATCCAGCGCCTTCATGTAGCGGTCGTTCGACGTGTTGTTGGTGTCGTGGTTGGTTTCCTGGGTCTTGCCGTAGGAATAATAGGCCGACCAGTTCCAGTCATGATCGCCGATCAGACCGGGCAGATCCCCTTCAAGACCCGTGACGATCTGATACAGGTCACGCTTATATTCCGACTTGGCGCGACCAAATTCCGGATACTGGCGCACGAAAGCAAGGTTATCGACCGTGCCGCCATTGGCCGCGCGCATCTCATCGGTGATGAACGGATTATCGGCGGACAGACGGTTGGAGCCACCTTCATACCACACGCCATATTCGCCGTGCGACTTGTTGGTGGCATAATCGGCTTCAAGGAAATAGTGGATATTGGGCGTCAGCTGGTAGCCCATGGTCGCCTGGGTGATGAAGCGCTCGCTTGGCACCGACAGCAGCCAGCCATCATAGCGGCCGCCATATTCGCCGCCATCGGTCACCAGATTGGCGATCGAACCGGAATCCGTCAGGTCATAGGTATTTTGCAGAATGCCCGATGGCCCGAGGATCGGGTCGCGCATGCTTCCGTCATCATTGAAGGTATAGGGCTTGCCGCCCAGCAAAACCTGGGCGCGCGGCGAATATGACAGGTTTTTCTGGCCATCCAGTATGGTGCTTATGCCATTGTCACCCTTAAGCCACCAGGGATTGCCCGTCGCCGTCCACGGACGGTCCTGGCCGGAAACCGTGCCGTTCGACTGGTCATAGCTGGCGAACAGCGTGAAATTGCCCTTATCATTGTTAAAATTCTTGCCGTAGAGAATATCGCCACCATAGCTCGGCATGTCGTTATAGTTGGAATTGCCGTACTGGAGATTGGCTTCATAGCCCTGGAAGTTTTTCTTGAGGATGAAGTTGGCGACACCGGCCACGGCGTCGGCGCCATACTGTGCCGAAGCGCCGCCGGTGATGATTTCGACGCGTTCAACCAGGCTGGAGGGGATAGTGCTGATATCAACGGCCGAACTGCCCGGCGCGCCCGGCACATGGCGGCGGCCATTGACCAGGACGAGCGTGCGCTTGGTGCCGAGACCGCGCAGGTCGAGCGCGTTCAGGCCGGGGTGGCCGGCATCCATCGAATCCTTGTCGCGATTGGCATTGGAAGTCTGGTCGCTCTGGCTGATGACCAGAGCGGGCGTCTGATTGACGAGGTCGGCGATCTGACGCGTACCGCTTTTTGAGATAAGATCGGCGCCGATAACCGTCGTTGGCGTGGCGCTCGCCGCCCCGCGATGGCGGATACGCGATCCCGTGACAACAACCGTCGTTTCCTCGGCCGCGGCGTCTGAATCCGTCTTGGTGTCAGCCTTTTCCGTCTCGGCGGAAGGGGCTTTCTGGGCAAATGCGGTCCCCGCCGCGCCCATTGATAAAATGACAGCCAGCGCCGTGCCAGCGTTCAGGTAATGATGAAACTTCCATTTTGACATATCAAACCCCTTTTATGCTTACATGTGTAAGGGGTATTACGCCTCAGCCATATTGACTACCGTATACGATATAAATAATCCAATTTAACTCATTGTGTCGCATTTTTGTCGCATTGCAGGTTCAGGTGGCCGTCAGAAGTTCACTCGCCGGCATAGATGATAGAGGGCAATGCCTGACGTTGTTGCTACGTTCAGGCTGTCGAAGCCTCCACTCATCTCTATTCGCACCGTTGTGCATGCGGCCATGATATCGGCAGCCAAGCCAGGCCCTTCGGCGCCCAAAAGCATGGCCGAGCGCGCGGCCGGCCTGACCTCATCCAGCGTCACCATCCCCGAAGGACTTAGGGCATAGGGCGTCAGGTCAAGTGTGTGTAAGGCGGTCACCAGGTCATCGACCCGGTAATGCGGCACCTGCAATACACCACCGACACTCACCCGAATCGCCTTGCGGTATAGCGGATCGCAACAGGTCGCATCCAGAATCACCGCATTGACGCCGAAGGCCGCCCCATTGCGCATCAGCCCGCCCATATTATCGGTATTGGCGATGCCGGACAGGACCAGTACACGCACGCTTGCCGATGTCAGCACCTCATCCAATGACAAAGGCGGCGCATAGCGGCCCAGGGCCAGATATCCGCGGTGGATCGGAAAGCCGGCCAGTTCGTCCATCACCGCCTGCGTCACTACATAGACCGGGGCATCCGGCAAATGCGCCAGCCCGTTCAGGCGTTCCGGCGTGGTCAGAACGCTGACCGTCTCCGCCAGCGGTGAGGCAAACAAGCGCTCCAGAACCACCTTGCCTTCCGCCATGAACAGGCCGTCGCGGCCCGTCAGGTCACGATCCTTGACGTCACGATACAGGTTGAGGCGTGGGTCCTGCGGATTGTTGATCTCGATTATCATGCAAATTTTCGAGCGTGGCGCGGGTCTTGGGCAGGCATTGCGGATAGGTGTCCTGAATGAAACGGATCATCTGCTCACGAACGAAACAGCGCAGATCCCAGGCGGTCGGTGAGTTGGCGGCACTGACCAGGATGCGTATCTTGATGACATCCTTGTCGCAGTCTGTCA
>CAMLIY010000011.1 GCA_946480125.1 uncultured Asticcacaulis sp. | reverse complement strand
CGTGCCCTATACGCGTTATTTCCTGGCCGATATTCTGCAATTCCAGTTCCAGCGCGCTGCCTGTGAGCAAGCCGGCTGGACAGGTCCGTTGTCGCGTTGCTCGATCTATGGCGAACGCGCCGTGGGTGAAAAGCTGAACGCCATGCTGGAGATGGGACAATCCAGGCCGTGGCCGGATGCGTTGGAAACCTTCACCGGCCAGCGCGAGATGGATGCAACAGCGATCATGGATTATTTCGCCCCGCTGAACGCCTGGCTGGAAGCACAGAATGCCGGCCAGCAATGCGGCTGGGATGGCGAGATATAGGTATGGGTTTGGGGCGCCGGCCCCAAACCCATAAGTTAAGTCAGCTTGATTTCTCTTAGCCGCTGCATCAGGAAGTCCTGCGCCGTGATCGGTTCTGCGCCCAGATCGGGATGCGCCGGCGTAATGCAGTTCGGCAGGGTCTCGATGACGTAGGGCGGTTCGAAATGCAGGAAGAAGGGCGTCGAATAGCGGGCGAAATCCTTGCGCGCCTCCGCTGGATTGATCACCCGGTGCTGGGTTGATGGCAAAACCCCATTGGTCAGGCGCGACAGCATGTCGCCGATATTGCAGACAATGCAGTCCTCAGGCGGGGTGATCGGCAGCCACTGACCGTCACGGTCGAGCAGTTGCAGGCCAGGCTCCTCGGCGCCGAGCAAAGGCGTAATGACATTGATATCGCCATGTGCCCCGGCGCGGACGCTTTCGCCGGGCGTCGTCACCGGCGGATAGTGGAGCAGGCGCAGGACGCTGTTGCCATCTTTCACCGGCGCCTCGAAGAAATCCACGTTGAGCTTAAGGTAGACGGCGATAGCGCGCAGCACCTTTTTGCCCAAGTCATCGAGCGCTTCATAAAGCGCATAGGTGCTGGCGCGGAAGTCGGTGATTTCGGCGGGCCAGACGTTTTCCGCCATATATTCCGTGTACGGATGACCGGCCGGTAGTTCGCGGCCGATATGCCAGAATTCCTTGAGATCGTGATGCGTGGCCCCTTTGGCGGTCTCGATGCCGAAGGGGGTGTAGCCGCGCGCGCCACCGATGCCGGTTTTGTATTTGCGCTTGGTCTCCTCCGGCAGCGCGAAAAAGGCCTTGGTGGCGGCCACGGCGCGATCCAGCACTGCCGGATCCAGGCCGTGGCCGCCGAGGACGGCAAAGCCATAGCGCTCGAAGGCCGCGCCGAGACTTTGCGAAAAACGCGTGAAATCAGCGTCATAAAGCGCCATCGGCACGGGGGGAATGGCTGAAACCGGAGACGTGAAATAATCGGGCATGGCAAGACTTTGTGACGTGAAAAACCAAGCGGGAACCTAGCCTGTCTCTACCTTTTCAGGCAATTCGTTTCTTAAATCCCACAACTCAGAATAAGCGGTGGCGCAGGGGTGATTTTTGTAACAAACTCGGTTATGAACCCGTTATATTTGCCGCGACTCGCAAGGGGGCGCGGTGTTTTGTTTCGGCTATAAGGCGGAATTCTGTGTTTGCGGGTATGGGCGAAGATCGCCAAATGCGAAAATGGGCTAAAAAAGGGAGCGGACAGCCGGCGGTGCTGCTGGCCGCGGTGATTGCCTTTCTGTGTATTTTGCCTTATCCGGCGCCTGCGCAGGTAACGTCATCCGCCAATCAGTCCCTGTCTGATCTCGTTGACTCCGATCTACAGCCCGTCAATTCTACCCAAGCCTTGAAAACCGCCGAACAATCGGTTGTGCGCGTTCTGGTGGTTTATCGCGGTTATGGCGGCGTGCCGCTGGATACAGTCGGCATGGGCTCAGGCTTTGTAGTGGCGCCCGGCTATATCGTCACCAATTATCATGTCGTCGAAGTGCCGCCGGAGGCCTCCAGCGCCGATATTTATATCGTGCCGCATAAGGATTCCGGCGCGGCATACCAGCCGGTTCAGCTGGTGAAGAAGTGGGTGGAAGGCGATCTGGCCCTCTTGTCGGCGCCGGGCTTCAAGGTGCCGCCGCTTAAGCTCTATCTCACGCCTTATAAAAACGAACGCGTTGTCACCATGGGTTATCCGGATGTGACCGATCACCTGTTGAACCGCTCCGGCACCGCCTTGCTGGAACCCGCAGATGCCTATGTGACCCAAGGCTCGATAGCCCTGTTCGCCTCCACCAATCCGGACGGCAGCCGGGTCGAGACTCTTTTCCATACCGCGCCCATCAACCACGGCAATTCCGGCGGTCCGCTGCTTAACGAATGCGGCCAAGTGGTCGGCGTCAATACCTGGACGGCGCCGTCCTCGATGTCTACGGCTGGCAATCTCGATGTTTCGGCCGGCCAGTATGTCGCCACTCATGTGTCGGCGCTGAACACCTTCCTGAGTTCGGCGGGCGTGGCTCCCACAATCATCAGCACGCCCTGCTATGCCAAGAGCGAGGATGAGATCGTCAAGGATGACGCCCTGTCGCGTGTCCTGGCGGCCGCCGCCGAAGCACAGGTCCAGCGCCTGGCCGAACAGAAGAAGGCCGAAGCCGATCGTGCCGCCATGGAGGTCTGGCAGCTGGGCGCGATGATCGTCCTGTCGGTGCTTGTCCTGATCCTGATCGGATTGATTATCCGTCGTGAAATCCGCCATCGCACCGAGATTCACAGCAAGGCGCCGTTGGCGCCAACGGCATTTGATGAAGCGCCACTCCGGCCGGAAAAGGTCAAGCCGCCAAAACCTGAAAAGACCCGGATGGACTGGGTGCCCCATGATCGCGTCAAGCTGCCGGGCATCAAACATCCGATTCCCTGGGGCTGGATTGCGCTGGCGCTGATCATCATCGTTGCTGTTGTCGGTTTCCTGATCAAGGAACGGGAAATAGACAGCCGGCTGACCAAGCCCAAGGTGGCCGCGCCTGTGGCGGCGGCCGCCATTCAGCATATGTCGTGTGATGTCGATAAGTCGGCCTCTGCCAATCCGCTGGCCGATGCCGGTCATATCGAGTTCGACTTTGATCTCGTCCACGCCTGTATCAATGGCCGGACCCCCTATGAGCGCCAGGCGGACGGCAATCTGCTGCGTTTTACCACCGGTGACGCTAATCCGGTGGCGGCGCGCATGGAATTGTCAGCCGACGGCAGCCTGTTTACACGCTACGATTACCGCCTTGATCCGGCGCAATATAAAACGTTCGTAGCGCAGAAGACGGCGCTGGGCTCCCTGCGATGCTCGGCCAATGCCGACACGGGAGCCTTGGCGGCATTGGGTGAAAATCTCGCTCGTATTCGCACCCTTTCGCAGACCTATCTCACTATGCCGCCAGAGACGAAGACGGTATGGCGGTGCAAGGCCAGTTAATGAATGGCAGCATTGGTTAGCCTTCATGTTGTATTCAGCCAAAGCCTCGTAAATCTTCACGTAAGAACTTGCGGTTTTCTACAATTTGACCCGCCGCGCTTTTATTAAATTCTAACAAGTGGGCGGCGCTTTCCGATCAATGTTCTTACCCTGTCTGTGCCATGGTCAATGAGATGGCCTGAAATAGCTCACGAGTTGAGCCGTGAACGGCATCTAAAATTTATCTGAGGAGACTAAACCCTATGCGAACACTTAATTTTAATGGCCGAAATATGATTTTGGCCCTGAGCGGCGTGGCTTTTCTGCTGGCCGGTTGTGAAACGGTTGATACCAGTAACGGCGTCCGGACGAGCAGCAACACCAAGTCCGGCGCTTTGATTGGCGCTGGTGCCGGTGCCGTGCTGGGCGCCTTGTCGAACAAGAATGACCGTCGTAAAAACGCTGTCATTGGGGCGGGTATTGGTGCTCTGGCCGGCGCCGGTGTCGGCGCCTATATGGACCGCCAGAACAAAGACCTGCGCGCCAAGCTGGAAGGCCGAGGTGTGTATATTACGCGTTCGGGCGACAATATCATCCTGAGCATGCCGGGCGATGTTACCTTCTCATCGGGCAGCGCCGATCTGTCGAGCAGCTTCATGCCGGTGCTCAATGATGTCGGCGTCATCCTCAATCAGTATCCCTCGACCTATATCGATGTGGTTGGTCATGCTGACAGTCAGGGCTCTGATGCGGATAACCTGGCGCTCTCCGAGCGCCGCGCCAATGCTGTGGCGGGTTATCTGGTCGGTCAGAAGGTGAAGGCCGAACGTATCTATATCGCCGGTATGGGTGAGGCCCAGCCGATCGCTACGAATGATACACCCGAGGGGCGCGCCAAGAACCGTCGCGTTGAAATCACCCTGCGTCCGGTTGAATAATAATCAGATGGCATCGTGATAATCTGGCAGGGCCATCAATAGATTTTCATGGCCGATGCTCCATTCAGACGCCTGAACGAAAAGAATGCGTTAACCCTCTCTTTTGAGGGAATATCAAAGTTGCACCTTTAGAAAGGCGGCATGGAAAAACCGTGCCGCCTTTCTCTATTGGGCGCCGAGGTCGATGTGATCACCCCGGCCTATGTGATGGATTTCGTTGGCCGCAAGGTGGCGGCGAACGCGCGCGCCATTGTGGCCAATCATAACCTGCACAGCCTTTATCTGTTTCAGAAACGCCCAGACATGCGGGCCTTTTATGCAAAGGCCGATCTGATCGAAATCGATTCAACGCCGATGATCGCCTGGGCGAAACTGATGGGTCATAAGGTGTCACGCGATCATCGGGTCACTTACCTCGATTTCCGCGCAGATTTTTGGTCGCGGGCGCAAGGACAGGGCTGGCGTGTATATCACATAGGCGGCGAGGCCGCGCATAATGCCGCCTCGAAAGCGGCGATACTGGCCCGCTATCCGCATGTCCACCTCGACCTGCATACCGGCTTTTTCGATATGAATGGCACCGCCAATGCGCTCTTGCTTGCTGATTTGAAAGCGAAAAAACCGGATGTCCTGCTGGTCGGTATGGGTATGCCCCGCCAGGAGACGTGGATTCTGGCCAATCTCGACGGGCTGCCTGATTGCGTTATTCTGCCTGTCGGCGCGGCCTTCGATTATGAGGCCGGCGTCATGTACACCCCGCCGCGCTGGACCGGCCAGTTAGGCATTGAATGGCTGGTGCGCTTTTTCCATGAGCCAAGGCGTCTATTCGAGCGCTATTTCATTGAGCCGTGGTGGCTTATTCCGCAAGCCTTACGCGATATATGGCGACGCCAAAAAAACGATTTGAAGCGCACGGCCTGATCGATTTTTGATGATTGATGAGGCTTAATCACCGGCGGGCAGGGGCGCTCAGCCAGGTGATAGCCCAAATCATGACAATGACCCCACTCGATTATCAGCAAGAGGCGGAAGATACCGCCGCTGTACAACGCGCCCTGCAGGCGGAGCGACGTCAGACCGATAAAATCCATCCGCTTGAAAAGCCGGAAAAAGCCATGCAGGCCGGTGCGCGCACATATCCTGAACCGCCTCTGCCGAAGCAAACGCTCAACAAACCCGGCAGTGAAGCGGATATGGAACTGAAACCGCTTTATGATGCGCCCTATTATAAAGGTTCCGGAAAACTGGAAGGGAAGGTGGCGCTGATCACCGGCGCTGATTCGGGTATCGGTCGCTCCGTCGCCATTCTTTATGCCCGTGAAGGTGCCGATGTCGCCATTGTTTTTCTTGATGAACACGATGATGCCGAACTGACTCGCAGTCTTGTAGAGGCGGAGGGCCAGCGCTGTCTGCTGATCGCCGGCGATGTGTCGGATCGCGCCTTTGCCCGTGACGCCGTGGCGCAGACTGTAGCGACACTCGGCAAGCTCGATATTCTCGTCAATAACGCCGCTTTCCAGCTCCACGCCCGTTTTGAGGATATTACCGAGGCACAATTCGACAAGACGCTGAAAACCAATCTGTATGGCTATTTTCATATGGCCCAGGCGGCGATCGAGCATCTGCCCTATGGCGGCGCGATCGTAAACACCGGCTCGATCACCGGCATCGAAGGCAGCCCGTCTCTGGTCGATTATTCGATGACCAAGGGCGGCATTCACGCCTTCACGCGGGCGCTTTCCGGCCAGTTGATCGAAAAGGGTATCCGCGTCAATTGCGTGGCGCCGGGGCCGGTGTGGACGCCGCTAAATCCAGCCGACAAGACTCCGGAAGAGGTGTCGCAATTCGGCGCGCAAACCGCCATGAAGCGCCCGGCCCAGCCGGAAGAACTGGCGCCGGCCTATGTATTCCTCGCGTCGGCGCAAATGTCCTCCTATATCACCGGCGAAATTCTGCCAGTGGTTGGCGGTTATTCAGGGGGTTAACTTCGGTTAACGGCCCTTTAACCGGCTGAAGGCACCATGCGGGCCACGGACGGGTAATGTCCGGATTATCAATCGCAGGGCTGCATGACCGACCACATTCATCGTGATTTTTCGCCGCAGACCGACCCGGTCAAGAACAAGGTCGTGCTGATCACCGGCGGCACGGGCTCGTTTGGCCGCCGCATGGTGCAGACCTTGCTGGAGCACTATGATCCGCGCAAGGTCATCATCCTGTCGCGTGACGAACTCAAGCAATACGAGATGAAGAACGAACTGGAGGAGCGCTTCGACAAGGGGCAGCTTGGCAAGCTGCGGTTTTTCCTCGGCGATGTGCGTGACCGTGAACGTCTGGTCATGGCTTTCCGCGGGGTTGATATCGTCATCCACGCCGCCGCGCTGAAACAGGTGCCGGCGGCCGAATATAACCCGTCGGAATGTATCGCCACCAATATCAATGGCGCGGAAAATGTAGTGGCCGCCGCCTTTGCTACGCATGTCAAACAGGTGGTGGCGCTTTCCACCGACAAGGCGTGCTCGCCGATCAATCTCTATGGCGCCACCAAGCTGGCCTCGGACAAGATCTTTGTCGCCGCCAACAATATGTCCGGTGATATCGGCACCCGCTTCTGCGTGGTGCGCTATGGCAATGTCGTTGGTTCGCGCGGCTCGGTGGTGCCCTTCTTCAGGCGTCTGCTGGAAAAGGGGGCGAGCGACCTGCCGATTACCGATCCGCGCATGACGCGTTTCTGGATATCGCTCGACCAGGGCGTGGCCTTTGTGCTCTCCTGCATGGAACTGACGCAAGGCGGCGAGATATTTGTGCCTAAGATTCCGGCGACGCTCGTCACAGATCTGGCAACGGCAATGGCGCCAAAAACCAGACAGACCGTCATTGGTATCCGCCCCGGTGAAAAGCTGCACGAAATGATGATCTCGGCCGATGATGCGCGCTCGACCTTCGAACTCGATGACCGTTATGTCATTGAGCCGGAATTCGCCGAATACACCCGCAAGAGCTTCGCCAAGGTGCGCGGTATCAAAAAGGTGCCGGAAGGCTTTTCCTATGCCTCGGATAACAACGAAGAACGTCTGGACGCGGACGGCATCAAGGCTATGATGAAGGCGTATCTATCATGATGGTTTGCCTCACCTTCTCCTCCCTTGCGAGCCTCTTGGCGAAGCGGGGGAGGTGTCGAGCAAGCGTAGCGCGTCGAGACGGAGGGGGGCTCTGCGCGGTTACCCCCCTCCGTCACAACGAAGTTGCCGCTTCGCAAGGGAGGAGAATTTGACCTTTCTCCCCTATGGCCGCCAGTCGATCAGCGAGGCCGATATCGAAGCCGTGGTCGAGACCCTGCGCTCCGATTTCCTGACCACAGGTCCGATGGTGGAGCGCTTTGAGGCCGCCGTGGCCGAGACGGTCTGCGCGAAAGAGGCGGTGGTGGTTGCCAATGGTACGGCGGCACTCCATCTCGCCGTCATGAGCGAGGAACTGTCGCCGCGCTGCGCCGTCATCGTGCCGGCGATTACCTTTGCGGCTTCCGCTAACTGCGTCGCCTATTGTGGGGCGCCGGTGATCTTCGCCGATGTCGATCCGGTCACCGGCCTGATGACTGACGAGACCTTCGATGACGCGCTGAAGACTCTGGAGCGTGACTATCACGGCCATCGCCTGGGCGGGGTCATTCCGGTTCATTATGCCGGCCGGCCGGTTGATCTTTCACATATTCAGGAAGTATGTGAGGAGCATGGCGCCTTCGTCATAGAGGACGCCTGTCATGCCATCGGCACGGTCGGGCCGCAAGGGCCGGTCGGCTCTTGTCAAAGCTCAACCGCGGCCTGTTTCTCCTTCCATCCGGTCAAGACCCTGACCACCGGCGAGGGCGGGGCGATTACCACCAATGATCCGGTACTGGCGCGGCGGCTGCGGGCCTTGCGCTCACACGGAATCGAGCGTGATCCAACCCACTTTGTTGGCCTGAGATATGATGGCGAGGGCGATACCGGCCCCTGGGTCTATGAGCAGCAGTGCCTGGGCTATAATTACCGCCTGCCGGATATCAATTGCGCGCTTGGCCTGTCGCAACTGAAGCGCCTGCCGCATTTCGCGGCGCGGCGTAAGGAGCTGGTGACAGCTTATCAGGCGGCGCTGGCGGCCGCTAATATTCCGGCAAACTGGAAATATTCGGATTATGATGCCGTCTTCCATCTGTTCGCGGTCAATATCGATTTCACCGCCCTCGGCACCACGCGCGCCGCGGTCATGGCCGGTTTACGTGAGCGCGGCATCGGCACGCAGGTGCATTATGCGCCGGTCCATCGACAACCTTACTGGCAGACACATGCGCTTGCCCAGCGTGCATTGCCCGGCGCCGATCGCTTCTATCAGAACACACTCTCTTTACCGCTCTATGCTGATATGGCGGATGAAGACCCGGCGCGGGTCATTAAAGCCTTAAGTGAAGTGTTATGAATCTTGAAGTCACGATTGCCGGTCAAAAGATTGGCGCCGATCATCCGCCTTATATTATCTGCGAACTGTCCGGTAATCATAACGGCTCGCTCGATCGCGCATTGACCATGATCGACGCGGCGGCGGAAACCGGCTGTGACGCCATCAAGCTCCAGACCTATACCGCCGACACCATCACCATGAAATCCGACCGGCCAGAGTTTCAACTGCATGGCGGGCTATGGGACGGCTATTCGCTCTATGATCTTTACCAGGAAGCCCATACCCCGTGGGACTGGCATCCGGCCCTTTTCGAGCGGGCAAAGAAGCGCGGCGTCACTATGTTCTCCTCACCGTTCGATCATACCGCCGTCGATCTGCTGGAAAGTCTCGGTGCGCCGGCCTACAAGATCGCCTCGTTTGAGCTGGTCGACCTGCCGCTGGTCGCCTATGTGGCGCAGCAGGGCAAGCCGATGATCATGTCCACCGGTATGGCCAATGCCAATGAGATCGATGCGGCGGTGCAGACGGCGCGCAAGTTCGGCTCCGGTGAGATCATCCTGCTGCATTGCGTGTCGGAATATCCGGCCAATATCGCCGATGCCAATGTCCGCACGGTGCCCGACCTCGGCCGCAAGTTCGGCTGCGTGTCCGGTCTGTCCGATCATACCTTCGGTACGGCGGCGTCCGTGGCGTCTGTGGCGCTTGGCGGCTGCGTGATTGAGAAGCATTTTACACTCGCCCGCGCCGATGGCGGCCCGGATTCCGGCTTCTCGCTGGAGCCGGCGGAATTCACCGCCCTGGTGCGAGACTGCAAGGACGCCTGGAAGGCGCTGGGCCGCGTCCATTATGAGACGCTTGGCACCGAGCAGGGTTCAAAAACCTTCCGCCGCTCGCTCTATGTCGTGAAGGATATCATGGCCGGTGAGGTGCTGACGAATGACAATATCCGCTCCATCCGTCCGGGCCTGGGCCTGCCGCCCTCGCAGCTGTGGAACGTGCTCGGCAAGACCGCCAGCCGCGATATCGCGCGGGGTGAGCCGTTGGCGCTGGATATGATCGAATAACCCTCCTCCCTACGAAGTGGGGAGGTGTCAGCGCGAAGCCCGAAGGGCTGGTGCCGCTGACGGAGGGGCGCTTCGCTATAGTTCGCAGCAAAAACCGTGCGTCAATTTTTGAGCTGCGCCCCTCCGTCATTTGCTGCGCAAATGCCACCTCCCCATTCAAGAAATGGGGAGGAGAATTACCCAAACTTCCCCGCCTGATAATCGGCATAGGCCTGGTGAATTTCGGGCACTGTATTCATCACGAACGGGCCGTGCGCCACGATCGGCTCATCGATCGGTTCGGCATGACCAAACAGCACGACACTATTCTTCACTGCCTCGATATCGATCAGCCCGCCTGCGCCGAACTGCACCAGATTCCAGTGCGGGACGTCGGCACCATTGACCGCCAAGTCACCGCGCACGACATATAAAAACACGTCCCGGCCTTCGAGGCCATCAAAGCTGATCCGGCCGCCGGCTGTCATTTCGAGCGTCGTCATGAAAACACCGGTCAGCGACTCAATCGGGCCATTCATCCCGCGCCAGTGGCCGGAAATCAGGTTGAGCGTCACGCCGTCCGCCTCGATGGTCGGGATTTCGGGTTGCTGTACGCCGGTATAGCGTGGGGCGGTCATTTTCAGCCGCGCCGGCAGATTGACCCAAAGCTGCAAAATCTCCATCGGTCCGCCGTCGCGTTTGAAGGCTTCTGGCGATACCTCCTCATGCACCAAGCCGCTGCCGGCCGTCATCCACTGCACGCCGCCGGCATGGATGATGCTTTCGTGACCGCCGGTATCGCGGTGGGCCAGGTCGCCTTCGAGGATGAAGGTCACGGTCTCGAAGCCGCGATGCGGATGCGGGCCAAACGGCAGGCCGCGATTATTCGGCGCATAGGTTTGCGGGCCGTGGTGATTGAGGAACAGGAAGGCGCCGATATTGTTCAGGTTCTGTGAAGGCACCGGCCGGCGCGTCACCAGGTCGCCGATATCGTCACGATAGGCGCTGTGCAGAGCGATAACGGGTTTCATTTCGGACATATTCGGTGCTCCTGATACAGACGAAAGGCTTGAACCCATGTCATCCCCTGGTCAATACTTTGGCCATGCGCCGGACATAATTTTAGGGTAAGGGGGAATCCATAAGCGGAGTATGCGTAGATGAAATCCCTGATCACACAGACATGCCTTTTGGCGGGTGCGGCCCTGATGCTGGCCCAGCCGGTTCTGGCGCAAACGCCTGACGCGGCGCCTAATTTGCGTCCCTATAGCCAGACCGAACTGCGCCAGGCCTACGAGCAGGGACGAGCTGATCAGGCCAAAGATATGGCAAGAGACAGCGGATATCCTTCCGCCGCGCCACAAGGCCGCGAACCCGCCGGTTATTGCTATCAACGCCAGGCCAGCGCCCGCGCCACCGGCACGATTGTCGGCGCCGTGCTGGGCGGCATGGTCGGCAACGGTCTGTCCAACCGCTGGAACCGCGGCGGCAATACCATCGGCGGCGCCATGGTCGGCGGGATGCTCGGCAATGCCGTCGGTTCTGACAGCGTTCAGTGCTACCAGAACGCTTATTATGCCTATGATGACGGCTATTACGCCCCGCCACCGCCGCCGCGCGGCTACGTCACCGTCTTCTTTTCCAGTAGCCCCGGCTATGGCTACGGCTATCATCACTATCGTGGCCGTCCCTACTATGGGCGTCACTGGTAAGATATGATAAGGCGAGGTCATGGATACCCTGACCTCGCCGATTTCCCTGGCCCTTTTCTGGCTCGATTACGCCGCCGTCGCCATCTTTGCCATGACCGGTGCGCTGGCGGCGGCGCGCTCGCGTCAGGATATCGTCACCTTCGGCTTTTTCGCCGCGATCACCGGCGTCGGCGGCGGCACGATGCGCGATCTGCTGATCGGCGCGCCGGTCTTCTGGGTGCAGCGGCCGGGTTATATCATTGCCAGTCTTGTGGCCGCCGTGGCGGTGTGGATCTTCGCCAAGCGCGGCTGGCGATTCCGGGCATTGTTGTGGCTCGATGCCGTGGGCCTGGCGGCCTATGCCGTGGTCGGCACGGCCAAGGCGCTCAGTCTGGGCATCCATCCGTTTTCGGCGATCATTATGGGCGTGCTGACCTCGTGCTTCGGCGGGATTATCCGTGATGTACTGGCCGGTGAACCCAATTTGCTGATGAGCCGCGAGATCTATGTCACGGCGGCGCTGCTGAGCGCGTCGGTCTTCACCGGGTTAAGACTGATGGGCGCGGATTTCTGGCTGGCGGCGATTATCGGCTTCTTCGCCGGCGTGGCTTTGCGGGCCTGCGCCATCAAATACAATCTGCGCCTGCCGGGATTCGCCCAAGGCGGCGGCGAGACGGAATACTAGCCCTTCAGCACCCTATAGGTGACTTCGGCGACTTCCCAGTCTTCCGGCGTGTCGATATCGACCACCTGAGTACGCGGCAGAATAACCGGCACGGATATGGGCGAAAAGGCGATCTCGCCCATGAGCCAGGCATCGGTCCAGCCCCAGTAGAACTGCGCGGCATCATGATAGGCGGGCTCCAGATCCTGTGAGCGTTTGGTCAGGTTTTCCGGCCAGAACATATCAACGCTGCCATCGGCGGTTTGCTTCAGAGCGCGCTGGATCGGGAAGGCATAGGAGGTGACGCTGAACGCGAAGCGCTTGCCTTGCAGCTTTTCCCAGCCTTCTTTCAGGCGCTCCGGATCGAGCAAGGGCGCTGTCGCGTAGATGCAGCAGGCGGCATCATAATCAATTCCATTTTTCCGGAACCATTCCAGGGCGTGAATGACGACTGCACCCGTGCCGGCATGATCATTGGCCAGGTGCGCCGGCCGCATGAAGGGAATATCGGCACAGAAAGACCGCGCCACGTCGGCGATCTCTTCATCATCGGTCGAGACCACCACATTGTCGAACAGACCGGACGCCTGCGCCGCCCGGATCGAATAGCTGATCATCGGCTGGCCAAAAAAAGGCTTGATATTCTTGCGCGGAATGCGTTTCGAGCCGCCGCGCGCCGGGATGATGGCGACCCGTTTCATAGCTTTAGAGGCCGACCAGAGCCGCCAGGTCGTTCAGGGTTTTGGCGCCCTTGAGCTGTTCGCCATCGACGATCTGGTCCATATCGCTGTCAACCATGGCGACGAAGGAAATGACCGACAGGCTGTCCCAGTTGCCGACATCGCTGATCTGTTCGTCACCGGACAGGCCGGCCGGATCGGCTTCCAGAATTTCGGCAACGGCGGCAAAAAAGGCGGACTTATCCATGGGGCACTCCTGAAAATATATAGGTTAATAAAGGCCGATTCCGTCAATAATCCCTTAAAGGGTACATGCGCAGGGTTGTGATTGGTGGCGTTCAAGCGAATCACCGATAAGCGTTGCGTAATTTGAGGTGCCGGACATGACCGAAGCGACAATGAAGGGCGTCAGTATTCGCGGCATTCGCGCCTGCGTGCCCGCCGAGACGCGCGATCTGGCCGCCGAAAACCTGATCCCGGATGAAGCCGAACGCGAACGCCTGATGGGCTCGATCGGTGTTCGTTCGCGTCATATTGCCCGCCCGGACATCCTGACCTCAGACCTCTGCCAGAAGGCTGCCGATGGCCTGCTCGATGAACTCGGCTGGGCGCGTGATACAATCGATGTGCTGATCATGGTGACGCAAAGCGCCGATTTCGTCATTCCCGCCACCGCCTGCGCCCTGCAATCAAGGCTTGGCCTAGGCTCATGCCTTGCCTTTGATATCAATCTCGGCTGTTCGGGCTATGCCTATGGCCTGTGGACCGCCGCCTCGCTGATGCAGACCCTGAAAGTCTCCGGCCGGCCGGCGCGGGCCCTGGTTCTGGCCGGTGATGTCTCGACCTCCAAGCTGCTAGAAGGCGATCGGGCGACGATTCCACTCTTTGGCGATGCCGGTTCGGCCACCGCGCTTGAAATTAATCCGGATACGGATGAAATGTATGGCGTCTTCGGCACCGATGGTTCCGGCGCGCCGCATATCATGGTCGAGGCCGGTGGTTTGAAGCATCCGCTGCTGCCGCCGAAGGCCCCGCATAGCCCCGGACGGGCCGAAGAACTGTATCGCAAGTCACGCCTGCACCTGAATGGCACCGAAGTCTTCAATTTCACGCTGAAAAACGTGCCGCCGCTGGTCAAATCGATTTTTGAAACGTCGGGCACGACCATCGATGATGTCGATTATGTCCTGTTCCATCAGGCCAATGTCTTCATGCTCAATCACCTGCGCAAGAAATCAGGTCTGCCGGAAAATAAGGTGCCGATCGCCATGGAAACCTATGGCAATACATCGTCGGCTTCAATCCCGCTGACCATCGCCGCCAAGCTGGCCGACAAGTTCGATACACCGCAAAGCCTGGTCATGATGGGTTTTGGCGTTGGCTGGTCGTGGAGTGCCATCAAGATGACGGTGGGGCCCATGCCGGCGCCGCAGGTTGTGGAACTGGCCTGATGTACCAGGAACGCTTAGGGCAGATACCGGCGGATCATTACTGGCGCGAGGATGTGCTTGCCGCCGAGATCGAGCATGTGTTCAAACCGTCCTGGCTGTGTGTCGGGTTTATGCATGACCTGCAAAACGACAAGGACTTCATCACGGCGCAAATCGGGCCAAAATCGATCGTGGTGCAAAATTTCGGTGGTGAGCTGAAGGCCTTCCGCAATGTCTGTTCGCACCGTTTCTCTAAGATTCAGTGCGGCAAGGGCAATCGCGTCCTGCAATGTCCTTATCACGGCTGGACCTATGATGGTGCTGGCAAGCCGGTTGGCATCCCGCTGAACAAGCAGAGCTTCGGTTTCGATGAAGCAGACAAGGCCCGGCTGTCGCTGGAAGCCTATGAACTGGAAACCGTTGGCCATTTCGTCTTTGTGCGGATGAAACCTGGCGGGCCGTCACTGGCAGACTTCCTCGGCAGCTTTTATGATGATCTGAAACACGTCAGTGAAGTCTGTCCGGATCATTTCGAGCAGGAAAGCTATGACTGGGCCGCCAACTGGAAGCTTGGCATGGATAATGCCGCCGAGGGCTACCATGTACCGCTGGTCCATGCTGATAGCTTCGGCCTGATCCTGAGCACCGACTTGGAAGCCTCGCACGATGCCGATCACAGCCGCTATGTTGGCAATCTAAAGGAACGCTCGCTGAAATGGTGGGGGCAAGTGTCTAAAAGCATTAAGCTGGAGCCCAGCGAACGCTATCCGCAATACGGCAATTTCCTGATCTTTCCCAATATCGTCGTCACCTTTTCGGCAGGCGCCTTTCTGACCTTCCAGACCTTCGAGCCGACCGGACCGCAATCCTTGCGCATCCAGTCGACCTCATGGCTGGCAAGGAATAATGGCCGGGCGGCGCGCGGCATGGTGATCGACAGCTTGAAAAGCTTCCTGGAGCAGGTGCGCAACGAGGATCGCGATATCTGCGCCATTGCGCAACAGGGCACGCGGGATGCACTGCCACAGCGCCCGCCGTTGCTGGGCGAACTGGAAGGCCGTATCGCCCATTTCCAGCAGGCTTATGCGAAGCGTATGGAGGGCGCGTTATGACCTTTAACCCTATGTCGCTTGAGGGCCGCACGATACTCGTTACCGGCGCCACCAGCGGGATCGGCAAGGCCACGGCCATCTACCTGTCGAAACTCGGTGCGCGCATTGTGGCTTCGGGTCGCAATGAAGACCGCCTGACTGGGGTGCTTGGTCAATTGGACGGCGAAGGCCACATCGGCCGCCTGTTCGATCTCGCCGACCTCGATGCCATCGTACCGTGGATGAAGGCTCTCTGCGCCGAATTCGGGCCGTTGAACGGTATCGCCCACTGCGCCGGCGTGCAGGCGACACGGCCGATTCAGGCGGTGAAGCCCGATTTCGTCATGGACGTGCTGACGCAAAATCTGGGTGCGGCCCTGATGCTGGCCCAGGCTTTCCGCCTCAAGGCCTGTCACGGTGCTCCGGCTTCGCTGGTCTATTGTTCGTCCTCGGCGGCGCTACGGACGGCCCCGGGCAATGTTGTCTATGCGGCGTCGAAAGGCGGCATCGTTTCGGCGGTCAAAGGGCTGGGCGTCGAACTGGTGCGCGACGGCGTGCGGGTCAATGCCGTGGCGCCGGCCATGGTCGATACGCCGATGTCGGATCAGTTCCGCACCATTCTTTCCGAAGAGAATTTCCAGCGTGTTGTCGACATGCATCCGCTGGGTTTGGGGCGTCCGGATGACGTGGCGGCGGCGATCGCTTTCCTGCTGGCGGATACGTCGCGCTGGATCACCGGTTCTATATTGTCCGTAGACGGAGGGTTTTTGGCGTGAATGCCCAAATGCCCATAAAGCCATCGCGCAAAATATCGCTGTCGATTAGCGAAAAACACAGCCATGGGCCGCTCGGTTACCTCGAAATGGGCAATCCGGCGGGCGAAACCGTGGTGTTTATCCATGGCTTCGGCGCCGATCTGCTGACCTGGTATTTTTGCCTTGTGCCCCTGGCCGCTAAGTACCGTCTGGTGGCGCTTGACCTGCCGGGGCATGGCCGCAGTATGGCGGATGTCGGCGCGGCCGATCTCATCTTCATGACCGGCTGGCTAGACGAGGCTTTTGATGTCCTGAACATCGACGCGGCCCATCTGGTGGGCCATTCCATGGGTGGCAAGATCGCATTGGGGTTCGCTGTGAGTCATGCGCAGCGCGTCAAATCCCTGTCGCTGATTTCACCGGCCGGACTCGGTGGTCAATTCCATCACGATACACTGGAGGCTTTCCTGCATAACCAGGATGCCGAAGCCCTGGCGTGTCATCTGCTGGGGCCAGCCGGACAGTCACTGGTGGCCGCCCTCACGGCCTCGCTTCTCAACGCTTCATCCGATCCGGCCCGCAGCAACGCACTGAAAGCGCTACTCGGTAATGCCAAGACTTACGGCCTAGCGCTGTCTCCGGAAGGTTTTGACTGGACGCATGTGAATTGCCCCATTCAGATTCTCTGGGGCGCCCATGACCGGCTCATTCCCGTGCCGGCACCACATTTATTACCGAAGTCGGCGCCAGTGCGTCTGATCGCCGGTGCCGGCCATCTGCCGCACATGGAGGTGCCCGCCGCCGTCATTACTTATCTCAAGGAATTCCTGCCGTGACCGCTCTCAACCTGATCCGTAACGAACTGACGCACATCCTGACCGACAAGGGGGCGGCGGCTGGCGATATCCAGGCTGATACGCTTTTATTGAATGGCCCGCTCGATATAGACAGCCTTGATCTGGCCACTCTGGTTGTTATTCTGGAAGAAAAAACCGGCCTTACGCCTTTCGCACAGGGATTCGTTCTGTTCCACACGGCCGGCGAGCTGGCGGCGTTGTTTGGCGATTGAGATGGTGCAGCTTAACCCGGACTTCACCCTTATCGAAAATGGCATGACCCTATCCGCTGCCGGGCTGCCAACTGAGACAGCGCAGATTATTGAGGTGGCAAAGGCGGGGGTACGCGGCCTGATTCCGGCGCTTTTAAGCGAAAAGGAAATTTTTATCGTTCGTGATGAGGGCGTGGCCCTGCCGAGCGGAGAAGCGGGCGAGGTCTGGCTGCAAACTTCCGGTACGACGGGGACGCCCAAATGGGTGACTGCCAGTCGAAGCCGTCTGATGGACCGGATAAAATCCGGCAAGCACACAGCGCGCTGGTTGTTAACTTTCAATCCTGGCAGTTTTGCGGGAATTCAGGTTATTTTGTCTGCCATATCTGGCGGCCATACCCTGGTCGTACCGGCCTATGGCGCCGGCATTACAGAAATGGCCGATCTGGCAGTTGCTGAAAACGTCACGCACATTTCCGCCACGCCAACGTTCTGGCGGGCCTTTCTGATGGCGCTTGGGGAGCGTTCGCTGCCTTTGAAGGGGGTGACCCTGGGTGGCGAAGCGGCCGATCAGACATTGCTTGATACCCTGAAAGAGCGGTTTCCCCTTGCCAGCCTGCGCCATATCTATGCCACGACGGAAGCGGGAACGGTTTTTTCGGTCAATGACGGACGGGCTGGATTTCCGCATGACTGGCTGACGGGCGGCATTGCGGTCACAAACCAGAATATCCTTACTGTTAAGGGCCTGGAGACTGGTGATGTCGTGGAAATTGTCGGCGATCGCGTCTTGTTCCGGGGGCGCGCTGACGCCATGATCAATGTGGGCGGCATCAAGGTCTATCCCGAAACCGTGGAGTCATACCTGTTGCAATTACCTTTTATACGGGAGGTTCGCATTTCGGCCCGGCCCAACCCGATTACCGGCCATGTTCTGGTCGCGGATATTGTGCTCAAGGAAAATTTCGACAGGGCTGAAGCGGACATCAAAGCACATTTACAAGCCTTGCCGCGGGCGCACCGCCCGGTCAGGGTGCACTTTGTCGATTGCATTGATGTGGCGGCCACTGGAAAGAAATCGAGGTTGTCATGACGGATATTCCACGCAAATGGGTATTGATCAGCGGTGTCAGCCGCGGGCTCGGCCTGGCCCTGGCGCGCGATCTTTTGGCTCAGGGCTATGGTGTGGCCGGGTGCAGCACCAGCGAAGGCAGTGATTTAGAGGCTTTAAAGGCGGTTCACGGCGACGGGTTCATATGGCGCTGCGTCGATATGGCTGATACCGCAGCGATCGAGCAATTTGTCACTGAGTCGTGCCGGGCTTTTGATGGTCAGCGTCTGTGGGGTGTGGTCAATAATGCCGGCATGTCGATCGAAGGCATTTTATCGACGCTGCCTGTGAGGGATATTGAGCGGATTTTGCAGGTCAATCTGACAGGCGCCATCTGCCTGGCGCGGGCGGCCCTGCGGCAAATGATGAAGGCGCGGAAGCCGGGGCGGATCATCAATATCTCCTCTATTACCGGCCTGCGAGGCTATACCGGCCTGACCGCCTATGCCGCTTCTAAGGCCGGACTGGACGGTTTTTCGCGGGCCTTGTCACGTGAAGTCGGACGGGTTGGTATTACCGTCAATTCAGTGGCGCCGGGCTATATGAGAACTCAGCTTTCCGCTGGTCTGGACGACAGGCAGCTTGAACAGATCGTTCGCCGAACGCCACTGGGACGCCTGTGTGAACTGGCTGATATCGTTCATCTGGTTCGCTTTCTGTTATCGGAGGAATCTGGCTTCATCACAGGTCAGACGCTTGTGGTAGATGGAGGTCTCACCAGCTGATGGCCAATTTTAGTGTCAAGGCGCCGAAACTCTGCGGGATCGTGACGGCCCTGCCGGAAGCTGTCAGTGAAAACGCCGATCTGGCTGCGAGCTTCGGCGCAGAGACCATGGCCAAGATCATCGCCGCCACGGGTATTGAGCGCCGGCCGGTGGCCGGTGGCCATACTGTCAGCCAGCTGGGTATTGCCGCAGCGGAAATTTTGCTGGAAAAGCTGGGGTGGGACCGCGAAACCGTAGGCCTGCTGGTGGTCGTTACGCAAACACCTGATTATCCTCTGCCCAGCACGGCCTGCATCATGCAAAATGCCCTGGGCCTTAGCAAGCAGACGGCGGCTTTCGATCTGGGACTGGGCTGTTCGGGATATGTCTATGGGCTGTCTGTCGTTAACGGGCTCATGCAATCCGGTGGTATTTTCCGTGCGCTGATGGTTAGTGGCGACATGACCACGCACATGATTTCAGACAGCAATCGCTCATTGGCGCCGCTTTTTGGCGACGCCGTAGCGGTAACGGCGCTGGAATTATCCGAAGGCGGATCAATGTCTTTCGACCTGGGATCGGATGGTTCCGGCGCCCCTTACCTGATTTCTAAAACCGGCGGTCTGGCTGAGCCCGGCGCGGCGGAACTTTTCATGGACGGAACGCAGGTCATGGCTTTTTCGCTGAAACAGGTGGCCCCCTCCATCGACCGCGCTCTCACGGCGGCGAACCGCCAGATTAATGAAGTCGATTATATTATCCTGCACCAGGCCAATGCCATGATGATCCGGACCCTGGGACACAAGATAAAGGCGCGTGACGATCAGATGGTCTATGCCGTGCGCGATTTCGGCAATACCTCGTCTGCTTCAATTCCTCTGGCCATATGTGACCACCTGACAAGGATAAAACCGCAGTCGGACGTGTGCCTGTTGTTGTGCGGCTTTGGTGTCGGCTGGTCGTGGGCGACCGCAGTTTGGCAGACTGCCGTGCCCGCCTGTCATGATATTATCAGGGTGCGTTAAAAATGCGCCTTTTCATTCGCACAGAGGCGTCATCACGGATTGGCCTGGGGCATTTCATGCGCTGTTTCGCTCTTGCCGAAGAGGCGAGGGAACAGGGCATTGAGGTCACCTTTCTGCTTAATGAGATCGGTGAGACTGTAGAGATGCGGCTGGCGCAGATCGGCGCGAAAGGCTTGGCCGTTGACGGCGCCCTGGGCGGCACGGCCGATTTCATGGCTTTGGGCACACTGGGTTTGACGCGGCAGGACTGGCTGCTGATCGACAGCTATGCCGCCAGCGAAGACTATATCGCATTTCAGAAAAAGGCGGCACGGGTAGCTGTGATTGATGATTTAAACGCTTTGGACCGCTTCGACTGCGATCTGCTGATCAATCCGGCACAGGCGGCGCGGCGCGTCGATTATGAGCGCAAGTCTCAAGCGCGGCTGTTGTTGGGGGCGGATTATGCCCTGATCCGTAAGGAGTTTTGCCGGCCGCGAATGCCGGCCGAGGATCAGCCTTTTATAATCGTGATGTTTGGCGGCAGTGATCCGAAAGGGCTTACGGCGGAGACGGTGAGAGACCTTAACGCATGTCTGCGAGATACAGTGACCATTCGGGTCATTGCCGGGCCTGCCAATCAGCATCTGGATAGCCTGAGACAATTGGCGATAAACTTGCCGCGTATGCAGCTTCATGTGTCTCCGGAAAGCGTTGCGCAAATTCTTTATGGCTCGGCGTTGGTGATCACGGCGGCCGGCGGTAGCGTCGGCGAAATCGCGGCGATGGGGCTGCCGGCGCTGGTTCTGGTGGTTTACGACAACCAGGCGGCGGCGCTGAAAGCCAGTCCGTTCCCGGTGATCGATGCGCGCAATGGCCTGCCATCTGATCTGGGTTCGAAAGTGAGACAGCTTCTCAATGATAACGACAGACGAAAAGCCATAGCTGAAGCGGCATCCAAAATTGTTGATGGAGAAGGTCCTGCACGCATTATGGAAGCTATGCGCCATGTATGAGTTTCTATCTTACCGCCCGGTTTTGCCCCATGACGCCCGGATGCTGCTCGACTGGCGGACGGCCCCCCATATCACGCAATATATGCTGACTGACGTGCCATACGATATCGCGCGTCAGGCTGCGTGGATCGAGCGCAGCAATGCCCGAAAGGATTATCAGCACTGCATCATTCAGATCGAAGGCCGTGATGTTGGCTATGCCTCGATTACCATTACCGACATGCACTCAGGCATAGGCGAGATCGGCGTTTATATCGGCGATCTTGAGGCGCCTAAGGAACTGACCATCTATAATTTTGTCGGTACGCTTAACCATGCCTTTTTCACCATGCGGCTGCATAAGCTGGTCAACCATGTGGTTGCCTGGAATGATCGCACGGTGCGAATGCAGGCCTTCAACGGCTATCGTCAGGTGGGCGTTCTAAAGGATCATACGCTGAAGGATGGCGTTCGCCACGACCTTTATATTTTTGAGCAGTCGGCGGCGCACTGGGCGGAATTTCGTAAAAAATTCCGTGATACCCGTAACTGGTGGGGTGAAGACGTCGTATATAGGGGACATTAATCAGCTCAGGCGCCGCCTGGCTCGCCGGATTAGCGGCGGCGGGCGGTTGCCCTTGCCGTGGCGAAATCGCCACGGAAATGGAGATACTCATGACTCAAACCTCCGCTAATAAGTCCGCGCTCGGCTTTGACCTGACCCCGCCGACGCCAGAACAAAAGCAACAACTGGCCGCCCGGCTCGATCCGGAAGCCCGCCGCATCCTGCTCAATGCGGGCACCGAGCCTGCCTTTTGCGGCAAGTTCGATGAATATGAGGAAGAAGGCGCCTATGTCTGCAATATGTGCGACCTGCCGCTGTTCGACAGCCATGCCAAGTTCCATTCCGGTTCCGGATGGCCCAGCTTCTATCAGGGCATTGACAAGGACCATATCCGCAATATCGTCGATCGCTCACATGGCATGACCCGGATAGAGATCCGCTGCGCCCGATGTGACTCGCATCTCGGCCATGTTTTTGAGGATGGCCCGCGCCCGACCGGTCTGCGTTATTGCCTCAACTCGGTGGCGATGGAGTTCATCCCGGAAGGTCAGCCCCTGCCGGATCGTCTGCACCGCGGCGCGCCGGAAGGCGAAGTGCTGAAGGTCTGACTTTACCGTCCGCGTAAGGAAGAAATTCACGATTTTATCCTAGGCTGCGTTCTCTTTCAGGGGGCGCAAATGCAGAAGCTATTGCAGGGATTACTGAATTTGAAGGCGCGGGCCTTGTTTGGCCTGGTATGTGCGGCAGGTTTTGCTCTGCTGTTGACTGTGTTGATCCTGCTGCATTCGTCGCTCGCAATGATCGCCGAAAAGACCAACGAACTCGATAATCAACGCGCTGGCGAAACCGCGCGGGCGGCCATCACCACGTCCATCGAAAACCTGGAAGCGACGGTCACTGACAATTCTGTATGGAATGGCGCAACCGAGCAGATATATGGCCGTGGCATTGATAGTGACTGGCTTTACTCGACCTGGGGTGTGGTCGCGGACGACACGCACCCCTATGACGGCGTTTTTATCCTTGATGAAAATCATCGGATTCTGTGGGGATACCTGGGCGCCAAACCCTACACACGCGCAGATCCGAAAGTATTTGGCACCGGATTTAGCGCCATGGTCGCCGCCAATGGCCGCTCTCTCGAAACAGGTGAAAAGGTCGTTTCCGGTCTGAGCCGGATGGACGACGGACCGGCGATTATCGCCGTCAGTCTCGTCCGGCGGTCGGATAGCGGGATTGCCGGATTGGGAACCAAACGCCGATATCTGGTGATGACGCGTCATTTAACCGCATCAAAGCTCCATGATATCAGCAGCACCTTTGGCCTGGCCGGACTGCATCTCGTATCGCCTGAAACGCAGGTAGAACCGGCCGAGAGTCTGCAAGGCGCGGCCGGCAGCATTGGCCAACTGACATGGACGCCGCGCAAGGTGGGAATGGAAGCGGCGCGCGCAGCGTCTGGCGGAATCCGCAAGGTGGCGGGCTTGGCGGCCTTGATCATACTGCTGTTTACTGCCGCCAGCGCCTTTGGTCTGTACCGGCTGGCCAAGAGTGAGAAACTGGCGCGGTCGTTTGCCCTGACCGACGGACTAAGTGGACTGCCTAATCGGCGGGCCCTGTTTGAATTGGTGCAAAAAGCCAAATCGGGACGTGGGCCGGTGTTCAAAACCGTGGTCTATCTCGATCTCGATGGCTTCAAGGAGGTCAATGACATTTACGGCCATGCCACCGGTGACAAGCTGATCATGATCGTGGCGGCCATGCTGAAAGGTATATTGCCCGAAGGCGCCATGCTGGCGCGCATGGGCGGCGATGAATTCGCCATGGTGCTGACGGGACCGGAAGCCATGAGGCCTTGCCTCGATTTCGCCCAAAATATTCTCAACTTCTTCGCCAGACCGGTGCGGATCGGCGAACGCAGCCTACAGGTGGGGGCCAGTATAGGCATCGCCGCAGCGGACATCAAGACGGTGCGCAGCCAGGAGCTTTTCAGGCGCGCCGACATGGCGATGTATGAATCCAAAAGCGCCGGCAAAAACCGCATTACGTTGTATGATGCTGAACTGGACGCCGAACGTATGCGCAAAGCCGCTATCGAAGCCGGTATCCGGAAAGGGCTGGATTCGGATGAGTTCGATGTCGTCTACCAGCCGATTATTGAAGCCCGCACGGGCGCTGTCAGCAGTGTCGAGGCACTGGTGCGCTGGCCGCGCCGACCTGAAGGGCCCCTCATGCCGGATCAGTTTATAGATGTCGCCGAAACGAGTGGCCTGATCCATCCGCTCGGCCAGTTTGTGCTGAGGAAAGCGTGCCTAGACCTCGGTTCCGTGCCCGATTTGCGCCTCAGCGTCAATCTGTCGCCGGCGCAGTTCCGTGATCCGGAGCTGGAGGCAAAGGTGGCGAAAACCCTCGAAGAGACCGGATTTCCGACTAGTCGCCTCGAACTGGAAGTGACCGAAGGCTATCTGATCGAAAACCCGGCACGCGCGGTCGCGGCCATCGCCAATCTCAAAGCGCTGGGTGTCTCGATGGCGCTCGATGATTTTGGCACTGGCTATTCGAGCATCGGCTATCTGCGCCGGTATGCCTTTGACAAGATCAAGATCGACAAATCGCTGGCCGGCACGGTGGATCGTGATCCGCAGGCGGCCGCCCTGGTGGCGGGGACGGTGGCCATCGCCCAGGCCTTGAACATTTCAGTGACGGCCGAGGGCGTTGAGAGCGAGGACCAGGCGCGTTTGCTCAGGCTGGCTGGCTGTCAGTATCTGCAAGGTTATCTCTACAGCCGCCCTAAGCCGCTGGCGGAGGTTTTGATGCTGGATATGGTCAGGTTAAAAGCGCTGGCCTGATACAGGTGCAGCTATTTATTTCAGATAGGGGATGGTGTCCGGTTCGGTCTGGGCCAGCAGGTTAGCCACCATCCGACCAAAAAAAAGCGCGCCGGTCGTCTGGTTCATGTGTGTGTAATCGAATTTCTGCACCTCATTGCCGCTGGATTGCGAGGCATCGGTGAAAACGGCAGGAACAGAGGTGCCGCTGGCTTCGCTGTCCAGTACGTTTTTCGGGATTGGCTGACCAGCAAGATAGTGATTGGCGGCTATATTGCCCATAGCCTGAACGGCACGCTGACTTTCGCCAAACAGGTCTATCAGTGGCAGGCGGTGTTCTATAGCCACGTTCTGCATTGAGGCGGCGAACGGGGCGACTCGATCAGGCAGCAGCTTATTGTCAACAAAATCGCGCATCGATATGGGGGTCACGAGCACGAATGTGGCGCCGGCCGCCTGCGCGTCTTTGGCATAACCCCACAGATTAGCCGGATATTCCCACAAAACATCAGCATGTCTTTCGGGTTTTGGAGAGCCGTCATTATGGCCAAACTGCATCAAGACATAGGTTTTGGCGTAAGGAACGCCATTGCTATTGGCCGTCTGTTTTAACGCGGACAGCACGTCCTTGTCCCAGAAGCCATCAATGCGATAGCTTTTCGTACTGCGTCCGCCATGTCCGGCATTGAGGCAGGTCACTTCGGGGCGGAACTGCGCGCAGAAGGCGTCGCCGTAACCGCTTTTACGGGCCATGGTCGAGTCGCCTGCCAGAATGATGCGGATCGGCTTTAGTGTTTCAGCCTGGGCCACGCCTGAGAGGATGCCCGTGGCTAAGGCGGCGAGGGCGGCAAGAGATGACAAGCTTTGGCGAATGGGCATCAGGCAAACCTCCGGTTATCTGCATAATAATAGAACTATTCCCCGGTAACTTGGCAAGAAAAATATCATTTTAGATCAAAATCGATCACCATGAAGCATTGCGGCCAAAAAAAAGCGGCCCCATATGAGGCCGCTTTTTATTTAATCCGTGTTCGGAGGGTTTAGCCGGCGAACTGGTAAGCCGTCTTCACGATGGTGTAGAATTCCTTCGCATAGGCGCCTTGTTCGCGCGGGCCGAAGCTGGAACCCTTACGGCCACCGAACGGCACGTGATAGTCAACACCAGCGGTCGGCAGGTTGACCATGACCATACCGGCTTCCGAACGGCGCTTGAAGGTTTCGGCCGACTTCAGCGACGAGGTGCAGATGCCCGCCGACAGGCCGAACTCGGTGTCGTTGGCGACCTTGATGGCTTCTTCCAGGTCCTTGACACGGATGACCGAGGCGACCGGGCCGAACACTTCTTCCTTGTTGATCGCCATGTCCGGGGTGGTCTTGTCGATCAGGGTCGGGGCGTAATAGTAGCCGGGGGTGCCAAAGGTCAGGTCTTCGCCGCCGGAGAGGACGACGCCGCCTTCAGCCTTGGCCTTGGCGACCGCGTCACGGGCGATGGTGAGTTGTTCCTGCGAAGCGATCGGGCCCATCTGGACGCCGTCAGCGCGCGAATCGCCGACCTTGATGGCCTTGGCGGCGTCGGCAAGTTTGGCGACGAACTGGTCGGCGATGCCTTCGGTGACAATGATGCGCGACGAGGCCGTGCAGCGGTGACCGGAGGAGAAGAAGGACGAGTTCAGCACCGAATTGACGGCGATGTTGAGGTCGGCATCATCAAGCACGACGACGGGGTTCTTGCCGCCCATTTCGCACTGGACGCGCTTGCCCTTGGCCACGGCCTGATCGCGGACGCGGGTGCCGGTGGGCACGGAGCCGGTGAAGGAGATGGCGTCGCAGCCGTCGATCAGCAGCGGGCCGGCGACCGAACCACGGGCGAAGACCACGTTCAGCACGCCCTTGGGCAGGCCGGCGCGGTTGAGGATGTCGGCCAGTTCCCAGGCGCAGCCCGGCGTCAGTTCGGCGGGCTTGCAGACGACCGTATTACCAAAAGCGATGGCCGGGGCCATCTTCCAGGCCGGGATGGCGATGGGGAAGTTCCACGGGCAGATCAGGCCGATGACACCGACCGGCTCGCGGGTGATTTCCACCTTGACGCCCGGACGGACGGAATCGAGCACTTCGCCATGCGCGCGCAGGGCTTCACCGGCGAAATATTTGAAGATGTGACCGGCGCGGGTGACTTCGCCGATGCCTTCCGGCAGGGTCTTGCCTTCTTCGCGCGACAGCAGCGCGCCGAGTTCAGCCTTGCGGGCCAGGATTTCGGTGCCGGCATTGTCGAGCACGTCAAAGCGCTGTTGCGGCGTCGAGAACTGCCAGGTCTTGAAGGCTTCGCGGGCGGCGGCGATGGCGGCCGAGACCTCGGCTTCACCGGCGGTCGAATAGACACCGATGATGTCGTTGGTGTCCGACGGGTTGATGTCGTTGAAGGTCTTGTCGATGACGACCCATTCGCCGTTGATCAGATTGCCTTTAGTGGTCATGGCCGAAGCTCTCCTGAGGATGTGTGGCATTATAAGCAAGCACTGGAACGGCTCTATAGGCCGTTATGGTAGCGCTCACAAGGGGGTGTGGTGCGCCTTTATATAGTCAGACAATAGGTGTTTGTCATCGGCGCAGGCGGAAGATTTCGCAATTATCTCCATGGGCGGCTGATCATGTGCTCGACCTGAATTCCCGCTACGTCCGGCAGGGCGGCGAGGCGGTCGGTTAAACGGCGCGCCTCGCCGGGCGTCAAGCCGGTCAGGCGGAATCGGTACTGGAACATATCATCGAAGCGCGATTGCTGATACCCGCTGATTGGCCCGCCTATCCATGCGGCGATATCGAAGGATGCAAGCGTGGTCAGGGTAAGGATGTGATGGAGATTGCCGGCCAGCTCAGTAGCCAACAGGTCATCCGGTTCGGTAAAGAGGGTGCGTGCGTTCAAGTCATAAGCCTTTAAAGCTCAGGTCTCGAAAGGGAGGTTTGGTAATCCCGTTTCGTTGCCGGTCATCGGCCGCATCGCCTTGGAAGGCTGCCACCTTGCCGGGGAAGGCAGGTTGGCGCGGACCGTATTTCTTTTTGGGCCGCTCTTGATGCGCGGCCTCTATAACCTTGCGACCTGACGGCTTCAAGTAAAATCGTATACGTTTTGATGGCGGCTTTACTGAAACCTTGGGAAACGCCTTTTGAGGTGCATTGCTTTCATATGCTGGTAAAGCGCATGTGACGCCGAAATCCGGCGCGGCAGTTATTGAGGCGTGTTCCCATGGCTATTCCGTTTATCGACCTTGGCATCCAGCGCGAACGTATCGGCGCGAAGATCGAAGATGCCGTTCTCAAGGTGATCAAGCACGGCGCTTATATTATGGGACCGGAAGTCAAGGCATTTGAAGCCGATATGGCCAAATTCGCCGGCGCCAAGCACGCGCTTTCCTGCGCCAATGGCACCGACGCCATCGAACTGATCCTGCTGGGTTTGGGTATTGGTAAAGGGGATGCCGTTTTCGTGCCGGCCTTTACCTTTGTCGCTACCGCCGAAGTGGTGCCGATGACCGGCGCCGAGCCGGTATTTGTCGATATCCAGCCGGATACTTACAATATAGACCCGGTCAAGCTGGAAGCGGCTATCGAGGCCGTGCTTAAGGAAGGCCGTTTGAAACCCGCCGCCATCATCGCCGTCGATCTGTTTGGCCAGCCGGCGGATTATCCGGCGCTGTCGGTTATCGCCAAAAAATACGGCATCCATCTGATCTGTGACTCGGCGCAAGGCTTCGGCTGCACCATCGACGGCAAGCAGCCGCTGGACTGGTGCGTGGCGACGGCGACCAGCTTCTACCCTGCCAAGCCGCTCGGCTGTTATGGCGATGGCGGCGCGGTGGTGACCAATGACGACGCCCTGCTGGAGCGCCTGATCTCGTTCCGTGTCCATGGCGGCGCCACCCCGACCGACGCGGCGACGATGAATTACACCCACGAAGCCAAGTATCTCAATGTCCGCATCGGCATGAATTCGCGCCTTGATACCATTCAGGCGGCGGTGCTGGTCGAGAAGCTGGCTATCTTCGGCGAGGAAATCGACCTGCGCCAAAAAGTGGCCAAGCGTTATAATGAACTGCTCGATGGCAAGGTGATCTCGGTGCCGCATGTCAAGGCGGGCTATGTTTCGACCTGGGCGCAATATACCATCGAGCATGAAAACCGCGATGCCCTGCAATTGCATCTGCGTGAAAAGGGTGTGCCTTCGGCGGTCTATTACCCGATCCCGCTGCACCAGCAGCCCGGCTATGCAATGTTCACATCGGGCACCGGCGATCTTAGCGTCTCAGAGGCCAAGTCGAAGACCGTCATCAGCCTGCCGTTCAGCCCGTATCTCAATGCCGCGACGCAGGATGAGATCGTGGCGGCGGTGCTGTCATTTAAAGACTGAAAAGCAAACTGACGCCATCAGCCGTCATTATGACGAGCGGATGCGGTAATTTGCCATAGGGTCGTAAAATTTCTCAAATTTTGCTGAGGTGCGGGAAAAATTTGTCTTTTAATCCCCGCAATCTTCCGCTATGGACAAAAAATACCCTCTATCTCGCGTGTGCAACACACGGACAATTTGTCCGTGCCCGGACATGGGTGTGTCGGTAAGCTTTGGGTTTCTAAGGACTTGAGATGGTGATGATGCAGACCAGTGCAGCGGTGACAACGGCAGAGGCAGCGAAGCCCATTCTGCTGGCGCATCAGGCTGTGCTTGACCTCAGCGCAGGTGATGCCGCGTGGATGCTGGTCGCCACCTGTCTGGTTCTGTTCATGACCCTGCCGGGCCTGGCGTTATTTTACGGCGGCATGGTGCGCAAGAAGAACCTGCTGTCCACGCTCGCCCAATCGGTCGCTACCTCGGTGATCGCCTCGGTGATCTGGATATTCATCGGTTACAGCTTTGCCTTTGGCGTCGGCGGCGGGGATGCGGCCAGCTTCCTCAACAAGATCATCGGCGGTTTCGACGTTGCTTTATTGCATGGCGTCAAACCGGACACGGCCTATAGCGCCGCGCCGCATCTGCCGGAATATCTGTGGATCGCCTATCAGATGACCTTTGCGATCATCACCCCGGCTCTGATCGCCGGGGCAATCGCCGAGCGCATGAAATTCTCCGCCTTTGTCCTGTTCGTCGCCCTATGGAGCGTCCTGGTCTATGCCCCGGTGGCGCACTGGGTCTGGGGTGGCGGTTTCCTCGGTCAGATGGGTGTGCTTGACTTTGCCGGCGGCGCCGTCGTCCACGTCAATTCCGGTATCGCCGGCCTGGTCGCCTGTCTGGTCATCGGCAAACGCAAGGGCTTCGGCCGTGACAATATGGCCCCTCACAATCTCGGCTATACCATGATCGGCGCCTCGATGCTGCTGGTCGGCTGGATCGGTTTCAATGCCGGTTCGGAATGGGCGGCGGATTCGCTGGCCTCGGTCGCCATGCTCAATACCATCGTCGCCGCCATGACCGGCGCCATCGGCTGGATCATTCCGGAATGGATTGAGCGCAAGCAGCCAACCCTGCTTGGCATGGTATCCGGTATTGTCGCCGGCCTGGTCGGCATCACCCCGGCCGCCGGCTTCGTCAATCCGACCGGCGCCATGGCCATTGGCCTGATCACCGGCGTGGCCTGTTATTTCGGCACCACCTATGTTAAGAACCTGTTCCGGTATGATGACAGCCTGGATGCCTTTGGCGTCCATGGCATCGGAGGGTTCGTGGGCGCCCTGCTGACCGCCATCTTCGTGGATAAAACTATCAATACCAGTGACGCGGCGGCGCACGCCACCCTGCTTAAACAGCTGATCGGCCTGGTGGTGGTGATAGGCTGGAGCGCGGTGATTACCTTCCTCATCCTCATGGTCTGCAAATACACAACAGGCCTTCGCGTAACAGAGGAAGAGGAGATCGAGGGCCTCGATCAATCGCAGCACGGGGAGACCCTGCACGGATAAAATCAAAAGGCTGAAAAGCTGGACTGAGATTTCCCCCTCGCGATTGACCTCAAGGCCCACCCCACGCGGGGCGGCCAAGAGATCAGCCGAGGGGGTTTGCATGTCGGGTATCAGACATCAAACAAATTACAAACGATACCATCGCGGCAAATATGTCATTTTGTGGTAAAAAAGCTGACAGAGCATTGCCGGAATAGAGATTTGAACTTTTCTTTGCCGGGGTTTTGCGCTTTTAGCACCCGGGTTGAGAGTATCGGGCCTTAGCGGGTCGCTTCGAGTAAGAAGGTAGTGAGATGGATACGAACCGTTTCGTGATTGAGGTCAAAAAGACGCCGGCGAAGTCCGATGCGAAGACACGCACCGGCAACTTCAATG
>CAMLIY010000010.1 GCA_946480125.1 uncultured Asticcacaulis sp. | reverse complement strand
CAGTGGCGCGGCCGCCGCCACGGAGGCCTATAATACCAGCCAGCGAAACCTGGCAGCCGCACGGTTTGAACTGACTCGCCTACTTGGCCTTCCGCCCGAAACCATCCTGACCCTGACCCTGGCCCCGGCTGTCCTGCCGGAGGCTCCGCCGCCCTACGCGACTCTGGTAGATTCAGCCATCGCCAATCGCAGCGATCTGGCGGCCCTGCGTGAAGGCTATGCCGCACAGGAAAACGCGCTCAATAAGGCGGTTCTGGATCAGTTTCCGGCGCTCAATCTCACCCTCAATACCAACCGGGATTCCGCGAATAATTTGCTGATCGGGCCGGCGGTCGATTTTACCCTGCCCCTGTGGAACCGCAACCGGGGCGGCATTGCCGTAGAGGGCGCCACCCGCGCCGCGCTGAAAGCCGAATACGACGCCCGCCTGTTCCAGACCCGTGCCGACATCACCGCCGCCGTGGCCGAGATCATTCGGCTGCGCACGCAACGCGAACGGCTGCTGGCAGACCTGCCGGCCGTCCAGAGCTTCAGTGACAAGACGGCCAAAGCCGCAGAGCGCGGAGACCTGTCCCCGGCCACTGCCGAGTCTGCCGCCCAGGCGCTGCGCGACAAACAAAGCCAGGTCTATCAGGCCGAGCAGGATATTTCCGAACTCACCATCAGCCTCGAATTGCTGACAGGACTGCCACAAGGACGCTGGCCGAAATGACTTTGAGAATGACACTCGGCGGAATGCCCCGCCGCCGCGCCCTGACCCTGCCGATTCTGGCCGCCCTGGTCCTTCTTGACGGCTGCTCTGGCAAACCGGCGGAAGAGGCCGGTTCTTATCCGGTTGCGCTCGTCTCCCTGGGTCAGGCGGAAACCGGCGGCGTCGACCAGACGGTCTCCGTCTATGGCGTTACGGACAGTGGAGCCGGCAGTACATCTGCGCTGATGGCCCCTCTTGAGGCCGTGGTCGGCACAATCGACGCGCCCATCGGCACGGCGGTGGTGGCCGGCCAGCCGGTCGTGCGTCTGTCACCCAGCCAGGCAAGCCAGGCGGACGCGGTCAGGATCAGGACGGATGCGCAGACAGCAGAGGCGGCCTATGCGCGCGCCAAACGGTTGCGCGCCGACAATCTGGTCAGCGACGCCGAGGTCGAAACGGCCGCCGCGGCGGCCAGGTCGTCAGCGGCAGCGCTTACCGCCGCGACACAGCGCAACGGCAATCTGGTTTTGCGCGCGCCTGAGGCGGGCTATGTCGTGGCAGTGACGCAAAGCCCCGGCACGCTGGTGGCCGCCGGTACGCCGATCGCCACCCTTGCCTCCACCCGTAACCTGCGGGCACGTTTCGGATTGGACCCAGCCCTCGCACAAAAGGTTCAACCCGGTGCGCGTATCCACATCACGCCACCCGATGGCCCGGTGTTCGACGCCTTTGTCATATCGGCGAGCCCGGTCGTTGATCCCGCCACGCGGCTGGCGCCGGTCGTCGTCGCCATTCCTGCCGGCACGCGCCTGGGAATCGGCCAGCCGCTGCATGGTGACCTGGCGGTCACCTCCAGCGCCGCCGCACTGACCATCCCCTATAGCGCCCTGCTCGATGATGGCGGCCAGCCCTATGTCTTTGTCGTAAAAGACGGCCTCGCGCATCGCGCCGATGTCATGACGGGTGCGCAGAGCGGCAATCGCATCGCCATCACCCAGGGTCTGAAGGCCGGAGACCGCGTCGTCACGGAGGGTGGCACCGCGCTGGACGACGGCATGAAGGTGCGGTTGAAGTGATGGCGGAAGATACAAAAACACATCTGCAACGTCTGGCGCCGGCCATATGGCTGGCGGTGATCCTGCTGACGGTCGGCGGCCTCATCGCCGCCTTCAATCTGCCGGTCAGTTTGTTTCCGCACATCAACTACCCGCGCGTCGTTGTGGCGATCGATGCCGGCGACCGAGACGCCGATCAAATGGCGGCGGAAATCACCCGACCGGTCGAAATAGCCCTGCGCGCCGTGCCCAATGTGACGCGTATCCGCTCGACAACAAGCCGTGGGTCGGCCGAGGTGGCCCTGAGCTTCGGATGGGGCGAGGACATGGTGTCCGCCAAGCTGGCGACGCAAAGCGCTCTCGCCACCCTGATCACGGATCTGCCTGCCGGCACGCGCTTCACCGTCAACCGTTCCGATCCGACGGTTTTTCCCGTGCTCGGCATCGCCCTGACCTCAAAAACGCTCGACCCGGCCGCCCTTCGGCAATTGGCCGAACTCAAGGTCCGCCCGGCCCTGACGGGTGTGCCTCAGGTCGCCGGTGTTTACATCCTCGGCGGTGCGCCGCGCGAAATCGAGGTCGATATCGATCCGGCCAGACTGCAAGGTCTTGGCCTCAGCGTATCCGACATTACGACGGCGCTTAGTAAGGCCAATCAGGTTGCCGGCCTGGGGCGCATCGAAGACCGCCACAGGCTCTACCTCGTGCTGGCGGAAAACCGTTTGGCGTCCGTCGCGGATCTCGCAGCGACGCCCATCAAGGCGGCGGCGGACGCCGCCGGGGTCGTGACCCTGGGCCAGGTGGCGGATATTCATCCATCGATTGAACCCAACTATACGCGCATCACGTCCAACGGCACGGAGGCTGTTCTTGTCAATATTCATCAGGCCCCCAGCGGTGATACCGTCAAGATCGTCAAGGCCATAACGGCGCGCCTGAAAGAAGCCGGGCTTCCGCCCAGCGTGACGGTGACGCCGTTTTATGACCAGTCGGAGCTGGTGATCGGCGCCGCCGATTCGGTTCGTGACGCTATCCTTCTGGGCGCGCTTCTGGCGGGTCTGGTCCTGTTCCTGTTCCTGCGCTCTGTGCGTCTGATGCTGATAACCGGCCTGATGCTGCCTGCGGTTCTGGCGGCCACCTGCCTTGTCCTGTTTTCCCTGGGCATGAGTTTTAACATGATGACCCTGGGCGGCATGGCGGCGGCGGTCGGTCTGGTCGTTGATGACGCCGTGGTCATGCTCGAACACATGATGCGCCGGATGCAGGAAGGGCAAGGCAAGAGCCGAAAGAGCCTTCTGGTTGCCGCCGCCGAGATGGGCGGGCCGCTCTTTGGCTCAACCGCCGCCACCATCATCGTCTTCCTGCCGCTGGCCTTCATTGGTGGCGTCACCGGGGGCTTCTTCAAGGCCCTGGCGGTCACCATGGTCGCGGCCCTGTTCGTTTCGCTGCTCTATGCCCGCTTTTTCATCCCTTTGCTGGCGGCCCACTGGCTGCGTGACAAGGATGCCGCGGCCGCTGAGCGCGCCAATGGCTTTATGGGCGGGCTGATCGGGCTCTATCACAAGGCCGGTGCCGCTGTTTTTGGCAAGGCCCATCTGTTCGCGGGCGGAATCGCTGTCATATTTATCATTGCCGGCGGCCTGGCCTGGACACATCTGGCTTCAGGCTTCATGCCCAAAATGGATGAAGGCGGCTTTATACTCGATTACAAGGCTCAATCCGGCGCCGCCCTAAGCGATACCGACCGGTTGTTGCGTCAGGTTGAAACCATCATCACTCACACGCCTGAAGTGGCCAGCTATTCACGGCGCACGGGCGCCCAGCTCGGTGGCGGTCTGACAGAGGCCGATGAAGGCGATTATTTTATCCGCCTTAAATCCGGTTCGCGGCGCAATATCGAAGACGTCATGGCGGACATCCGTCAACAGATCGCCGCCAAGGTGCCAGGCCTTGAGATCGAAACCGCCCAGCTTATGGAGGACCTGATCGGCGACCTGACCGCCGTGCCCCAGCCTATAGAGGTCAAGCTGTTCGGCTATGATCCCGCCGAACTCGGTAACAGCGCCACAAGGGTCGGCAATGCCATCGGCAAGATCCCCGGTGTGGTCGAGGTGGTCGATGGCCAGCGTGTGGCTGGCGACACCATCCGCATACAGGTTGATCCCGGCCTCGCCGCGCAGCAGGGCCTGGATGCCGAAGCCGTATCGTCGCAACTGGAAACCCTAATCGGCGGGTCCATCGCTACGCAGATGCGTATCGGCGAGCAACTTATCGCCGTGCGCGTCCGCGGCCCACAGGACTTGCGGCAACGCGCCGATATGTTGGCAAACCTGCCGCTGGCGGCTGCCGATGGCCACGCCTTACGCGTCAGCCAGATCGCCACCGTGTCGGTTGTCGCGGGCCAGAAGCAGTTAACCCGCGAAGACCTCGCACCATTTGTCGCGGTCACCGCACGCCTAGAAGGCCGTGACCTCGGCTCGGCCATGAAGGCGGTGCGCGCCACCGTAGCGGCCCTGCACCTGCCGGCATCTGTGCGCGTCGATTATGGCGGCATGTACGCCGAACAGCAAAAGAGCTTTACCGATCTGGCCATGGTTTTCAGCGCCGCGCTTCTTTTGGCCGCCCTGCTGCTTACGGTATTGTTCCATCGGGTGGCCTGGACGATCGCCACCCTTGGCACCGTGCTGCTGTCCGTCGCGGCCGTTTTGTGCGGCTTGTGGCTGACCGGCATTGAGCTCGACATCTCAGCCCTTATGGGGCTGACCATGGTGGTGGGTATGGTCACAGAGCTGGCTATTTTCTATCTGGCCGAAATCGAAACGGAGGGGCCCATCACCATACAGGCTCTGCGCGACGCCGGGGAAAAGCGCCTGCGGCCGATCCTGATGTCGGCCCTGATCGCCATACTCACCCTGTCTCCGCTGGCCCTGGGCCTCAGCCGCGGCGCCGGCCTGCAACAGCCTCTGGCCACGGCGATCATCTTCGGACTGTTCGCCGCCGTGCCGCTCCTGCTGCTGTTCCTGCCGGCCATGATACTCGTCCTGTCTTCCAAGGCGTCCAATGGCCCGGCGGCCCCACCCTCCGCCGCAATTGGCCCGAAATGACCTTGCTTTAGCCTGCATCCTTTCAGCGTGGCTTCAGTTTGCAGGCGCACGCTCCTTATTGCAGGGATTTTCCTGCACAGGAGATGGATATGAAAACCGTAATCACGCTTGCCGCCACGGCTTTAGTCTTACTGGGTGGACAGGCAATGGCTGCCGACAGCCATGCAGCCTATCAGGGCGAGAAACTGGCCAAACACGCCAAGGTCACAATCGACGATGCCAAGCAGATCGCTCTGAAAGCGCGCCCCGGAACGGTGACCGATCAGGAATTGGAAAAGGAAAAAGGCGGCAGTGGCCTGCGATATTCCTTTGATATCAAGGCTGATGGCAAGACCTATGAGGTGGGTGTCGACGCGAAGTCCGGCGCCATCCTTGAGAATGCCCCTGAGGGCAAAAATCCCGATTGAGCCTGAACCAAGCGCGTCCAAATTTCCGCCTCGACGAGGGGTCGTTAGACGTAACGACCTTGTTCAGGCGGAAAAACGGAGCCGCACACCCAGACCGACGCCATCGTCTGGTGTGAAAAGCCTGACGTCGACACCGGTCTGGGTCGCCGCGATGCGGACTATGGCCAGCCCCAGGCCGCTGCCCTGCACGCGCGTCCCCTTCACACGGTAAAAGCGGGCGAACACCTTCTCGCGCTCGTCTTCCGGTATGCCCGGCCCCCTGTCCCGAAGCACAATACTGTCTTGCGAGATATCGATGTCTATGTCGCTGTTTTGGGGGGCGTACTTTATCGCGTTGTCGATCAGGTTGCGCAAAATGATTCCCACCAGGGTCGGGTTCGCGCTGGCACTTCCATCCGGGTCGCCGGCTATATTAAAGCCAATGCTCCTCTGGAGCGCCTCGCTATATAAATCCCTAACGGCGTCCGAGACAGCCTGCTGCAGACCGATTTGCATAACCGGCGGCGCATTTTGCCGTAAACGCGCCAGGGTGAGAAGCTGGTCCATCAGGCGGGCGGCCCGATCGACCCCTTTGGTCAGCTCGCCCAAGGCCGCGCTACGCTCCTTGGCACTACGCGCGCCTGTCACCACCTCCGTCTGCGTTCTGATCGCCGCCAATGGCGTGCGCAGCTCGTGAGCCGCATTGTCAGTGAACAAACGCTCCTGTTCCAAAGATATGGAAACGGTCTTCAAAAGGCCATTGATTGAGGTGGACAGGACTTGCAACTCCGTCGGCGCGTTCTTGGTGTCGATTGGCGTCAGATTGTCCGCCGAACGTTCACGTACCGATGCGGCGAACATCCGCAAGTCCTTCAGGCCCCAGATAATACCGCGCCAAATGGCAAGGCCAAGTAAGGGCAGTGCCAGGCTTAGCGGCAGGATCAGCCCCCAGAATACCCGCTCAATCAGTTCGCCCCGCGCTCTGACATTTTCACCGGCTTCGATAATTTCCTGAGTCTCGGGCATATATACTGTAAAAAACCGCCATTGTCCCTGTTCGTCCGTGAGGTCGCTATAGCCGGCGGGCAGAGGCGCGCCAAGCGCACTGACATCGCCGGAGGCCAGCACCAGCTTGCCTTGCCGCCAGACACGGAACCGGCGCCAGCGCGAATATTCGGTCAGGCCGCCACGGGCGGCCGGATTGAGGGAGAGGCCCGCGGTCCCCTTGATGACGCTCGGCGCCGTGCGAATATCATCCTTGTAATAGCGCAGAAAATTGGCGGCGGTTGCCAATTGGGCATCATAGACTTCATTGATCTCAAACCGCGCGCTCATATTGGCGGAGACGCCAATAAAAATCATGATCGCAAGGGTGGGTAACAACACCCCCGCCAGCAGACGATTGGAAAGAGAGCGACGCCACCCCGGCGCACTGATGTGTGATGATTGTGAATCGGGCATGAAAATCAATCCGGAACCACGTAGCCCACGCCACGCACATTGCTGATCAGGTCCTTGCCGAGTTTCTTGCGTATCGTATAGATCGCGGCCTCGATTGTATTGCTCTCGACCTCGCCTTCCCAGCTATAAACCTGTTCCTCTATTTCGCTTTTGCTCATAATGCGTCCAATACGCGTGATCAACAAAGCCAATATTTGGTATTCCCGCGCGGTCAGCTTTACCCAATGCCCACTCCGCTTGACCGTATGCGCGGTCATATCCAGCTCAATGTCCTTATAGACGATAATCGATTGTGCCAGCCCCTGCGCGCGGCGAACCACAGCGCGGATACGCGCCAGCAATTCGATGAGTTTGAACGGCTTGACCAGATAGTCATCGGCCCCCAGATCCAGACCTTCGATACGTTGTTCAAGGGCGTCCCGTGCCGTCATGATAACGATCGGTATTTTGGAGGTCTGGCGCACCTTGTTCAGAACGTCGATCCCGGACATGCGTGGCAGATTCAGATCCAGCGCCACAACATCGAACGGACTGGTCCGCAAAGCATCGAGCGCCGTTTCGCCGTCCGTCATCCATTCCGGTGTATGACCCGCCTGTTCCAGGCCCGTTTTCAGCGCCCACCCCAGGAGGTCGTCGTCTTCAACCAGCAAAATGCGCATTGTCAAACTGTATCCAAAAGCTCTCGGACCGATTGATAGCACGGAAAACTGAAGCGAAACTGAAGGAGATCATGACGGAAATGGCACACATCCGACAGGGATTGTCTGGCGCGCCAGATGTCACTTTTGTGTCATTGAATTGCAGCCCAATTGTCACAGGTGGGTGACATCAGCCGCAACACGACAGATCGCCGAACGGTGCGGTTTGCGCTTTTCAGATCGTGGGGCTTTCCAAATGTCATCAACTTATCGCCGCTCGGGCCGGACGGTCCTGTTCGCTTCCTCCGCTATTTTGCTTTCGCTTACCGCTGGGGCCGCCCTGGCGCAGGATACAATCTCACAAGCCGACCAGCCCGACGTCAGCGACAAGGCGATCACGACCATTATCGTTAAGGCCGAGCGCTCGAAAGCCGCCGCAACCGCCCCCACCAAGGCTTCTGTTGACGCTACCCAGCCGCAATCCATCATTTCGCGCCCCTATATCGACCTCGTTGTGCCTGAGACCGGCGATTTCACCAACGTTGCCCAGATCGCGCCCAGTGTTTCGGGCACCCAAGGCAATGGGGCCGGTTACGGGGATGCCAAACTGGTGCTGCGCGGTTTCCAGGACGGCGAATACAACGTAACCTATGATGGCATCGCCTATGGCGACACCAACGATCCGTCGCACCACTCCAACACCTTCTTCCCGGCCTCAACCATCGGCGCGCTCGTCGTCGATCGCGGTCCCGGCATGGCAGGCGATCTGGGCCAGGCCAATTTCGGCGGCGCCATCCATATGTATTCCAACAAGGTGACGGATGATGCCAGCTTCATCCAGAAGCTGTCCTATGGCTCGTTCAATTCGTATCAGGCGGTGTCGATCTTCCAGACCGGTGAGATTGCCAACACCGGCGGCCTGAAAGCCCTCGTCAACCTGCAAACCCGCAAGACCGATGGCGCGCTCAGCAATTTCGGCCTGAAAAGCGACAACTGGGAATTCAAGATCGAAAAGCCGTTTGGCGACAAGTGGAAGCTGACGGTTCTGGCCACACACAACCAGAACTTCAGCTACCAGCCGGACAATGACGGCGCGACGCTGGCTCAGTTGGCGCAGTACGGCAAGGACTTCTACATGTCCAATGATCCGTCGAGCTCGACCTACTACAAGTACAACCGTATCCTGAAGAACACCGCCTTTGCCTACGCCAAACTGGAAGGCGACCTCGGCGGTGGTTGGACTCTCGATGACACAGTCTACACCTACTTCTATTCCAACAAGACCCTGTCGGCTCTGGATGTAACCGGTCAAACCGCCCCAGGAACCTACGGCTATGCCACCGGCGTCAATCCCTTGACTTCGACGGCCAAGCCGACCCTAGCCAATGGCAACCCGACCGCGCTCAGCGGCTACGACAAGTTCAATTATTACGACGTCAACGGCAACATCCTGCGCGTCAACAAGCAGTTCAGCTTCGGTACGCTTAAGATGGGCGCTTTGGCCGAGACCTCGGACACCCTCCGCCACCGCTTTGACTACCAGATAAATCCGAACGATCCGTATGACACCAGCATCAAGGACTACCGCGAAAAGAACTGCATCACCGCGGAAACCGTCGGCACGACCAATGTCAAATGTAATCCGGACGACCGTTCGGTGCAGTATGACGAGCGGTCTTGGTGGACGCAGTACCAGCTTTTCGCCGACTTCATATGGACGCCGACCGACAATCTGACCATCACGCCAGGCGTGAAGAACATCCAGTTCACGCGCAACCTGGCCGGCAAGATCAAGGCCAAGCCGACCCTGTCATATATCTCGACGCCGCAGGCCGAAACCTTCCGCAAGACCCTGCCCTTCCTGACGGTGAACTACAAATTGCAAAAGAACTGGTCGCTCTATGGCCAGTATGCCCAGGGCTTCCTGGTGCCGCCGCTGAAGGATCTCTATGTCAATGACATAAGCCAGAACACGGTCGAGCCGGAACAGACCACCAATTATCAGTTCGGCTCGGTCTACAACGGCAGCCATGTCTCGATCGATGCCGATATCTATCAGATCGATTTCAAGAACAAGTTCGCCTGCAACAATGTCTATTGCTACAATCAGGGCGCGGTCACCTATAAGGGCATCGAAGGCCAGGCGGCCTACGCGTTTGATATGGGCCTGACCGTCTTCGCCAATGCCTCACTGAACTCGGCCAAGTCGAATGACACGCACCTGACCATCGGTCAGGCGCCGAAGTCGACCCTCGGCTTCGGCGGCATCTACCGGAATGGCCCGGTCAAGGCCGCCCTGACCTTCAAGCAGGTCGGCGAACAGTGGGCTGATGACGGCGAGCCGATCGATTACAAGATCAAGGCCTATGACAATGTCGACCTGGCCCTGTCCTACGATTTCGGCCAGCGTTACACCGCCAAGATCCAGGTCGATAACCTGCTTGATAGCCGCAACATCACCAAGATCACCATCAATGGCGCGCCCTATGACCAATACTACTTCCAGGCGCCAACCAATGCCATGCTGACCCTGTCTGCCAAGTTCTAACGCTCTAGCTCTATCCCCTTCGGCGGAACGGTCAGACAAACCGTTCCGCCTTTTTCATTTGCGAGGACGCCATGAAGCCGCTGAAAATCCTGTTGAGTCTGGCCATTCTGACGGTCTTCGCACCTTCGGTCCGCGCAGCGGACATTCCCTATGTCGTGCTGGGCGATGGCCAAAACGCCGAGGCACGACTGATCACCCAGGCGGATCATTGTCCCCACATCGTTATCGACGGCCACACACACCGGATGCAGGCGCGCGCCCTGCCCGGGACCGAGCCACAGCGTCCCACCCAGTCCAAACCTGACCTGTCCAAACCTTCAGCATTCAATGTACTTACCTGCGAGGCGCCCCTACCCGCCGGCACGCGCTCTGCAATGATAGCCAACCAGCGTCTGCCGGTACGAAAACGCCACCTCGACCGCCTCGTTGTGATCGGTGACACCGGATGCCGCCTCAAGGCCGCTGATGACGCCTGGCAAGCCTGCAATGACCCGAAGGCCTACCCGTTTGCGCAGGTGGCAAACGAAGTCGCCAAATGGCACCCCGACGCCGTCATCCATGTTGGAGACTATAATTACCGCGAAAACCCCTGCCCCGATGATCAAAAGGGCTGCGCCGGATCGCCTTGGGGTTATGGCTGGGATACATGGGACGCCGATTTCTTCGCACCTGGTGCACCGATGCTGAAGGCCGCCCCGCTGATCCTTGCGCGCGGCAATCACGAAAGTTGTACCCGCGCAGGTCAGGGCTGGTGGCGATTCCTCGATCCGCGTCCACTCGAACACCTGCGCGATTGCAACGATCTAAAGCATGATGTGACGGGGGACTATAGCCCGCCCTATGCCGTCGATTTCGGCGGCGGCGCGCAGATCGTGGTGATGGATCTATCCCGTGCTGGCGGCAATGTGATCGCTCAGGACGATCCGCGTTTTGCCCAATATACCAAAACCTATGATCAGCTCGACACCTTGTCAAAGCAGGCCCGTTTCACCTTCACGGTTGATCATTATCCGTTTCTGGCCGTAATGGCCGACGAAAGCACCCATGCCATCGTGGCCGGCAACAAGGCGCTGGCCTCCACATTCGGCGCACGTAATCCGTTCATCATGCCGAAGGGCGTCAATGTAATGCTGTCCGGCCATGTCCATCTGTGGGAACAGGTCAGCTTTAAGACCAACTTCCCATCACAGTTCGTGGCCGGTTTCTCCGGCACGCAAGAAGACCGCGTGCCCCTGCCCGCCACCGTGCCTGAGGGTCTCGAGCCGGTTCCGGGCGCCCTTATCGCCCATTTCAGCTCATGGATCGACGGCTTCGGCTTCATGACCCTGGAACGCGTGGGTAGCGAAAAATGGCGGGCCGAGGTTCACGATGGAAACGGCAAGATCCTGAACATCTGCCAAATCAACGGCCGAAAGTCTGTGTGCGAAAAGGCCGTGGTGAGGTGAATGAGTAAGTCTTTTTCCCGATGGCTTCTGGCGTAACCTTCGAAGATATGACCTGCTGCCGGCTTGGAACCTACATCTGAATAGTAGCTTGGACGCATGGCAGCTCGGCGGCATATGGTCAAAAACTGCTCCTGGCACGTTAGGTTTTTGTGCTAGCTCTGCAAGGTAGATACTTTAGGGAGGGGGAGAATTTATTGTGTGATGACCCGCCCTCAAAAACCAACTAATACATTGAAATTAAATAATATTATGTCGACGTTTTGAACTGACGATCTTCAGGTTATGAGCCTGACGAGCTACCGGGCATTACACACGCTTTATGTTGATTTACATAGCTTATTTTTACTCATTTTACAAAGAAAATTAACGGGTGTGCCAAGAAGTGTGCCAATGTTAGGTCAATGTTGTCAACTTTTCGTGTGTTAGCCGGACGCGGCAAGAACAGACCGCCTAAATGCTAAAGGACGTTTCCGAATTTTGGCGATGACTCGGATTTGAAACTAAACGGTTCGCAACCGGCCGCCTCGCTATTCATAGCGCAAGATCGGACCTGGCTTCGCGAACCCGATCCATAGAGCCTGCATTCCCGTCGTCAGCCAGGCGATGCCGAGTATACTCAAGCCCGCCGCCGCCACCGTCACCGGTCCGACTTCGACATGATTGGCGAACCCCCTCAGCCAAGGCGCGGTCAGCAAGGAAGCTATCGGCCAGGCCACGACGATAGCCAGTAAGATCGGCGGGGTCTGATCCCGGATCATCAGCCGCACAGCCTCCCAGGGCCGTGCGCCAAACGCTTGGCGAAGAGCGATTTCCCGGGCGCGCCGGCGAACGCTGTGGGTGGACAGTTGAAAAAGGCCAACACTGGCGATCACCCCGCCGGCGGCTGTGATAAAGGCCAGCATCCGCGCCAGCGACCGTATCGGAGCGGTCTCGGCGCGGCGCCAGTCGTCGAGCGTGAAGCCACGCATGGGTTCGCTGACACGCGTGTTCCACAAAGCCGTGATGGCGCGCTCGACGTCCGGGGCAGCAGCCGGCCGCATCTTCACGCTGAGGAACTCCGGAGGGGTCCGGGCCATCTGATAGACTGACGGCGGCGGCGCGCGCGCGGCGTTCAGGGCCATATCGGGAACGACGCCGGCGACGATGTCTTCCTCCATGATGACATTGTTGCGTCCCGTAACCCTCACCCGCTGCCCGATCGCGGCTTCCGGTGACGCGAAGCGCAAGGCCCGTACCGCCGCCCGGTTGAGGACGACTCGGCCCGGCAGGTCGCCCGATGGCGCGGGTCCCGTCAGGCTGCCGGCCAAAGGCCTGATGCCGTAGAGGGCGAAGAAGCCAGAATCGACTGGATTGAAACTGACGCCCGTCCTGACCCCACCCGACGTCTCCATGTTGATGTTGGGTGGTCCCCCGAACACGGCGCCGGCCTCGGACCGTCCCGTCGCCACGACGCCCGACAGCGCCCTGATCTCGGCTTGGATATCCGGTGGCGCGTTGACGACCAAAACATTGCCTGCCTCGAGCGCGAGTGACGTGCCTTCTAGCGCGATCTGCCGGTAGAACACGATTGTCACCAGCAGCAATGACGCCAGCACCGCGAACTGCAGCGCCACCAGACCCGAGCGCCCATAGTCGCGCCCGTCGGCTGCATGGGCGGCGCCGGCCAGCGGATCGCTCAGCATCCTGGACGGGGGCCGCGTCGCCAGCGCCAGAGCCGGCACCAGACCTGCCCCAATGCCGACCGCGCACAACAGACCGAACAGGCCGAAGATTACGGCGCTATCGCGCCAGCCATCAACGGCAATCGTGCGGCTAATGGCGTGGTTGAGCACCGGCAAAGCCTGCTCGACGAGGGCCATTCCGAGCACGACTCCGGACAGAGCATACACCGTGGCCTCGGCCACGAGTTGCAGGACGAGGTCGCGGCGCCGCGCGCCCAATGCCGTGCGCACACCGATTTCGATGCCACGCGCCTTGCCGCGGGAAATCATCAGCAGGGTGAAATTGCCAGCAGCCATGATCAGGACCAGCCCAGCAAATCCCGACACGGCAACGAAAATACCCATGGGGACAGTGTAGGTCTGCTGCGGGATGTCGGTGCGGGTATGCAATGAGGATACCGGGACAAGCTCGAATCGCGCATTGCCGCTGTTGAGCGCGCTAACCAAATCCGGCATGTCTTGGGCAAGCCGCGATACTTGCGCGCGCAGGCGGGTTGCCACTACTGCGGGCCTGACGTCCGGCATCAGGCGCACATAGGTGGTAATGCCGGTGCCGATGCAGCCTTTACACGGGTTGCTCGCTGCAAAATCGCCTAGTAGCCGGGCCGCCAAAGGGCCGCTCAGGAAGACTTGGGTACTAAGATGGCTTTCCGGGGGCAAGTCGCGCAGCACGGCCCCGACCCGCGCGGTCACCGGCTGGAGGACATTGCCTGAGAAAACTAGCGACATCCGGCGACCTATGGGGTTAGAGGTATGGAAATAGCGCCGCGCAATCGTCTCAGTGATGATGACCGTGTCGGGCGCCTGGGCCGCCGCACTGACAATGCCATTCACAGCGGGCAGCGGGAGCGCTTCGAAAAAAGCCGGATCGACAAAAGCCATCCGAACGCTCCCCTCCTCCACTGAAAAACGCGCTATTGATACGGGACGGCCATCGACAGAGGCAATATAGGCTTGACCGTAGGCCATTCGCGCCACCGCAGACACCTCAGGGAGCTCCGTGCTTAGCCAGGCCTTTGCCTCGTAGGGTATCTTGTCCGTCGTGAAGGGAACCCCGCCCGGCAAAGTGCCCGAAAGAGTAAACATGTAAGTGCGGTCCATATCGGGCATAAAGCGGTCGAATTGCTGCTCGTTTCGTACCACCAGACCGACCAAAATAACCACCGCTAGCGCCAGTCCCAGGCTACCAATGGTCAGCGCGCCATGCAGCCGGTTTCGGCCGAGATTGCGCAGCGCCGCCATGAAAAAGCTGAGCCACATGGGTCAGGCTCCCGACACGGTTTCACTGACGACGCGACCATCAAGCAGGTGGATTATCCGCCGTGCTCGCGCGGCATGGCCGCGCGAATGAGTGACCATGACCAGGGCTGCGCCGGCATCGACTGACGCACTCAGGAGGTCCATCACCTTTTCCCCGTTGGCGGTATCGAGATTTCCGGTCGGCTCGTCGGCCAGGATCAGAACGGGATGCGCCACAAGCGCGCGGGCCACGGCGACGCGCTGCTGCTGACCGCCCGACAATTGGCGCGGGAGATGCCGGGCGCGGTGGCCCATGGCGACCCGGTCCAGCATTTCGGCGACGCGCCGCCGCCGCTCAGCCGAAGGAACGCCGGTATAGAGCAGGCCGACCTCGACGTTCTCGGCAACCGTCAGATCCTCGATCAGGTTAAAGGTCTGGAAGACGAAACCGATGGCACCCCGGCGCAGGTCGGCCAGGCGCGAGCGCGAGGCGCAGGCCACCTCCTCGCCGCGAAAGCGCAACGACCCGCCGACGGGCGAATCAAGCAGCCCCATGATGTTGAGCAGGCTCGACTTGCCGCAGCCCGACGGTCCCATGACGGCGACGAACTCACCCGCATCTACACGTAGCGACACGCCGTCGAGCGCCCGGGTCTCGACGTCGCCGGAACGGTAGGTCTGCCTTATGGAATCGAGCGTCAGCATCGTGTCAGCCTAACAGAATACCGGGTGCCGTCAGCGGGCTTTTCACCATTGGATTCATTGATGAAACTGCTTCACTGAAAACGCACATGTACAAATTCGGACAACTATGTACGATATTGAACATGACGCAAGACGCAAATGGCGGCCACATCCTCATTGTCGACGACGACGCGGGCGTGCTGATGGCAGCGCGCCTGGCCCTGCGCCCCCATGCCGAAAGCGTCGAGACCTTTTTGTCGCCCGAAGGGCTGGACGAGGTCCTTGCGACGCGCCCGGTCGACGCCATCCTGCTCGACATGAACTTCTCGTCCGGGCAACATTCGGGCAAGGATGGCCTCGACGTGCTGAACCGGCTGCACCGCGTCGATCCCACCCTCTCGATCGTGCTGATGACGGCCTATGGTGGCGTGGCACTGGCGGTCGAGGCCCTCAAACGCGGCGCCGTCGATTTCGTGCTCAAGCCTTGGCAGAACGAGAAGCTGATCGCCACCATGACGACCGCCGCAGCGCTGAGCCGGGCCCGGCGGGACGCGGCACAGGCGCATTTGCGGCATTTGGAAACCTCAGTGCGCACCGGTGAAATGGTTGGTGCATCGGGCGCCCTGCAAAAGGCCTGGCGCATGATGCAGCGCGCCGCGCCCGCCGACACCAGCGTCCTTTTGCTCGGCGAAAGCGGCACGGGCAAGGCGCTTGCGGCGCGGGAAATCCACCGCCTATCGCGCCGCGCGGCAAAACCATTTGTTGCCGTCGATCTTGACGGACTTGCGGAAAGCCGTTTCGAAAGCGAATTGTTCGGCCAGAAGCGCGGCGCCACAGCCGGGGCCGAAAGCGATCGCGCCGGCCGCTTTCAGGCAGCGGACGGCGGCACCCTCTTCCTCGACGACATCGGCAACCTGCCCCAGCACCTGCAGCGCAAGCTTTTGACGGCGATTGAAACGCAAGAGGTCCTACCGGTCGGTGCAACCCGTCCGGTGCCCGTCGACGTCCGCGTCATCGCAGCCAGCAGCCGCAATCCCTCTGACTTGGCCCGCGAAGAGGTGCTGCGCCAGGATCTCCTGATGCGGTTGCGCACGATCGAGATCGAAATTCCGCCATTGCGTCGGCGCCGCGACGACATCGGCCCCCTACTTGATCATTTTCTCGGCTTCTACGCCCGCAAGCACGATGTGCAGCGCCGCCGCTTACCCCCCGACCTGCTGCGCCGCCTGGAAGCCTACGACTGGCCGGGCAATGTTCGGGAACTGCGCTTCGCCGCCGAACGGGCCACCCTGCTGGCGGGCGACGACCGGCTGGGCATCGAGGATTTTCCGTTCCTGTTCGGTCCAACGAAGGATGATGACGAATTCGATCTCGAGGCGCTGGAAAAGCGTACCATCGACCGCGCCATGGTGCGTTTCAACGGCAACGTCTCGCTGGCGGCCGCGGCGCTGGGCCTGACACGTCCGGCGCTTTACCGGAGGCTCGAAAAGCATGGACTCTAGCAGTATGCGATTTGCCGCGGCGACCGGCTGGCGCGCGCTTCTGATCGCCGCGTTCGGCGTGGCGGCACTTGAGGCCGCGCTGCGTCAACAATATGCCAGCGCCGCCGTCGCTCTCGCCCTGGTCGTTGTCGCCGGCATCGACCTTGCGCGCCATGCCGGACGAACGGACCGGCTGCTCAGCCAATTCATCGGCTCGGTCACCGCCGGCGATATGGAATGGCCGGCAGAGCCCCTGCCCGGCCTGAAGCGGCTGAAAGGCGCTTTCGGCCAGGCCCATGCTGCCCTGACCGAAGCACGGGCGCGGCAGCATCGCGAGGCCGAGCAGCTGCGCGCCCTGGTCGATACGGCCGCCGCAGCCCTGTTCCTGGTTGACGATGCCGACCTTGTCGCCGCCAATCGCGCCGCGCGCAGGCTTTCAGCGGAGGCCGATCTGTCGGCCCGGCTTCAGGCGCTTGCGCCGGGCGAGCGCTGCGTCGTCGCCCTGACCGGCGGCCAGCGGGCGCTTGTCACGGTCGCGCGGTTCAGCACCGGAACGGAAACCCGCCTGATCGCCGTACAGGCCATCGAAAGCGAGCTCGACGCCGCCGAGATCAAGGGGTGGCAGGACCTCGCGCGCATCCTGGCGCACGAAATGATGAACTCGCTGACACCTGTCGCCTCGCTGGCTGAAAGCCTGAAACCCCTGGTCGCCGGAGGGTCGCAAGAGATCACCGACGCCATCGAGGTCATCGGCAGCCGCAGCCAGCACCTGATGCGCTTCGTCGAACGCTATCGTGCGGCTGCGGAACTTCCGGTGCCGGTCGTCGCGCACGTCACCGTCAAGAACGTGTTCGCGTCGGTGGAAACCCTGTTGCGCAGTGACCTCGCAGGGGTTCATTTGACGACGCAGGTGTTTCCCGCCGACCTCGCCCTCGTCTGCGACCGCAGCCTGATCGAGCAGGCCTTGATCAATCTATTGCGCAACGCCGCTGATGCCGTCGCCGGCCATCCCGATGCAACGATCGCCCTTACAGCCCATGGCGACGAGGAAATGGTCACGCTTGCGGTTACCGACACCGGCCCCGGGATCGCCTCCGACCTACTCGACCGTGTCTTCGTGCCGTTCTTCACGACGAAGCCGGGCGGCTCAGGCATCGGACTCAGCCTGGCACGCCAAATCTCCGTCGCCCACGGCGGCCGCGCCGAGGCCAGGTCAGACAGTGACGGCACCCGCATCAGTCTGCGCCTGCCCGCCCTCCGCTTCTGAACGAAAACGGTCATTCAACGTCCAAAATCGGACACTCGGACCGCCAATTTTAATAAACATCCTACCTTAACAATAGCTTAGATAGTTCGCATCTTCGGCGTGCATATTTCATAATCCTCTCGAACCGTCGGCTTTCCTGAGCCGGCACATGAGGGGACATTAAATGACAAGACTGTTTGCTACGACCGCTGCCGCTGCCCTGATGTGGGTCGCGAGCTCTTCTTGCTTTGCTGAAGACGCCGTTGGCAACTGGACCGGTGCGATCGACGGCCATCTCATTAGTCTGGTCCATATTGAACGCACGGCCAGCGGCGGTTTGACGGGGACTTTTGCCAGCCATGAGGGACCGTTGACCGCCCCGGATCTGCATGCCCTGAAAAGCACCATTCTCAATATTGTTGCCAGCGATGATCATCTGGCTTTCACCGTTCCGGGCAATAGCGGAATTTTCGATGGCCGGTGGGATGACGGCAAAAAGGCCTGGGCTGGCACATTCCAATGGGGTGAAGGCGGGTATAAATCGACTCTGGCCTTGAGCCGGACGGACATGCAGTCGCTGCCCGGTGCGCCGACGCCGGTCACCTATGCCAGCGCCGCGGCGGAAAGTCAGGCGCTTGACGGGCTGGTCCAGGCCTTTGCCGATGACGGTCGCTTCATGGGATCGGTGCTCGTTACGCAGGACGGCAAGATCTTGCTCGACAAAGGTTACGGCTTTGCCGACATCGCCCGCGGCGTGCGGAACACACCGCAGACCGCCTTCCGCATTGGCTCGATCACCAAGCAGTTCACGGCGGCCTGCATACTGCTGCTGCAGGAGCGCGGCAAGCTAAGGATTGACGATCCGATCAAGACCTATCTGCCCGACGCGCCGGCGTCCTGGGATCACGTCACTGTTCGCCATCTGCTGACACATACGTCCGGACTCGGCGACTATCTCGCCGACCTTGAACGCAAGGCGGCAGAGGACCGGTCTTCGCCTTTGCAGAGCATCACCCATGCACAGCTGCTGACATTGATAAGTGAGGAGGCGCCGCAGTTCGAACCTGGCAGCGAGTTGAAATACAGCAATTCGGGGTACGCGCTTCTCGGCCTGATTATCGAAAAGGTCAGCGGGCAAGCCTATGGTGATTTCCTGCACGACAATATCTTCGTGCCCGCGCACATGACGGCCTCAGCATTCAATCCACCTCACGCTCCGAACCAGGCCACGGGCTATGCGCCAAGCCTCGCCGGCCCGGTTCCACCCCGTTTTGCTCTCCCGGACGCCTTCGCCGACGGGGGGATTGTTTCGACGACGGGCGATCTGGCCAAATGGCAAAAGGCGATGGTCGAAGGAAAATTGTTGTCGCCTGCATCGCTCCGGCTGATGATCACGCCGGTCAGGGACGGTTACGGGATGGGGGTCGCGGTTGCTGCGCCCTTTGGCACTGTCGACATCCGCCATGGCGGCCGCGTCCCCGGTTTCCGTGCCGACGCGCAATATGAACCCGCCGACCAGTTGGGCATAATCATTCTCGGCAATCTCGACCGCGAAAGCGTGTCGGTCCTGGGTAACGGCCTGCTGGCGGTGGCGCATGGCCTGCCGGGCACACTACCGCCCCAACCCTATGCCGTCGCGGCAGACGCGCTTGCCGGCTACGTCGGAACCTATGTCGTGACACCTCAGCTCAGCGTCGTCATTGATTACCAGGACGGCCAATTGACGGCGCAAGGCACGGGCATGCCCAAGGTCAACCTTTACGGCCAGTCGGACACGGTATTTTACGCCAGGCAAGTCGATGACCTGACACTGGAATTCGTCGAGGCACCAGATGGCAGCATATCGATCGTCTTGCACGAAAAGGGCTCGCCGGACATGCCCGGCCGACGAGAGTGACACACAACACTGTGCAGCATGAAAAGGAGGCGGTTCAAGACCCAGGACCATAGGACTATCTAACGGTTACAGCGGTCATAAAGGTAAGGACAGAGTTCCGGGACGAGGTACCGGCCCGAGGCCCGAGAAGGTCAGCCCATATGGCTCGTGTAGGCGGAAGAACCATATAATTTGGACGGCCCCTACAGTCGGCTTAGCGTACATCGCATCATGACCAAAATTTACTTATGAATTTGTCACTCTAAAAACATATCCCATTAGATGGAGTAACGGGCGGCTCGAGCCAGAGCTTGCGCTTTGGTGGTCATCCCTCAGAATGATGGTGTCATCAACCTAAGGCGTCAGGTTCGTGGCCTGCGCCAAGCATCATCGAGAGACGACCATGAAATATTATGCCGGTATTGATGTGTCTTTGGAACGCTCAAGTGTCTGTATCGTAGACGCTGTGGGTAAAATCTGTCGTGAGGGCGACGCGCCTAGCGATCCCGAAGCTCTTTCGGGGTGGCTCTGCGCGTCAGGGCTGGAATTTGAGCTCATCGGACTGGAAGCCGGTCCGTTGTCGCAGTGGCTTTACGCCGAGATGACTGCCATGGGGTTAGCGTGCCAACTGATCGAAACCCGCCATGTGCGCACGGCGTTTAAGATTATGCCGGTCAAGACCGACAAGAAAGATGCCCGCGGTATCGCCCAGTTGATGCGGCTGGGCTGGTTCCGGCCCGTGCACTGTAAATCTCAGTCGGCTCAGGAAGTCCGTGCGATACTGACCGCACGGAAGCTACTTCAGTCTAAACTTATCGATATTGAAATGAGCCTTCGGGGTCTCTTGCGCGGGTTTGGCCTGAAGGTCGGCGCCATCTCTACCGGTGGCTTCGAAACTCGGATCCTTGAGCTTTGCGAGGGGCATGAAATGCTGAGCCAGATCTCGCGCTCATTGCTTGATGCTCGTCGCGCCCTTCTGGATCAGTTTAACCTTCTCCATCGAAAGGTCCTGGCGATGGCCAAGACCGACGCGCGAACCAGTCGACTGATGACCATACCCGGCGTCGGCCCTTTGACGTCGCTGACCTTTGTTTCGGCTGTCGATCAAACAGAACGCTTCTCTTCGTCGCGCGACATAGGCCCGCATTTTGGACTGACACCCAGAAAATATCAGTCGGGAGAAACGGATTACACCGGCCGCATCTCGAAGACGGGGGACGCAAGTGTGCGCACAGCACTCTATGAGGCCGCTAACACAATCATGGTCCGCCCAAACAGGGCCATCCAACTGAAGGCGTGGGCAACGGCGATTGCCAAGCGGTCCGGCATGAAGAAGGCCAAAGTCGCGTTGGCACGAAAACTCGGCGTCATCATGCACGCCATGCTTCGCAACGGGCAAGAGTTTGGAACCCCGCAATCCGAGAGGGGCGCCATGGCATAAGCGAATTTATACCTTCAGGTCGCTTCCACCATCTGCGACCTGAGCCAGGTCCCTTCGCCGGGACGCGAGGATCGGTCAGACCGCCTGTCCGCTAGCAGCCTATTGGACTGCGCCCATTAGATGGGTCGGCCGAACCTTTTCCTACACCATCAAGCAGCACTCTCCGAGATGACTGCGTACAGAAGCACGAAGCCGGCGACCGGAAATGACTCAAAAAGGGATTGACTAAAAGGCGCCCGTTACAGAAGTGAACGTCTTTGAGAATTTCACGTTCGAAGCAGGCTCCCGAATTTCTTTTAATATCGGATGATCGTGCCGGTGCTACGATTGGTTGTTCCTATCGCCGGGTTGAGCGCCGTTGGGCGGGCTGTGCTGGACTTTGCCGTACCTCCAAAAAAGCGTTGGAGACTTATATAGAACGTAGGTGACGGTCGGCTCGAAACACTGAAGCCATCTAGGGTCGGAGTCGTGGTATAGGTGTATGTCTTATTCGTCCGCCCCAAGTCGTTGAACGCGACCGTAAACTGCATCGAATTCGGCAGCTTCCGGTTATATTGCAGGCCGAAGGAGCTGTAACCCGTGCGAAAACCTTGAGTATCCAGTGTTTTTGCAGAGAGGTTGCCTGTCAGAAATAGCCGGTCCTTCTTTGTCACTTCATAGCTGAGGCCGATGCGGCCGGTTATGCCGCTGATCGTCTTCGCGCCTTGGAAATTGGGCGTGTCCAACGAAACGCATGCAAAATTAGCATTGGCGTTCACTGTTAACTTCGGCGTTAATTTGCCCGAAAAGACAAATTCTGCGCCGGTAGTCGCGCGCGCGCCTGCATTTAGCCGGCCAGTGCGTGTGACTAGATTGCCAAGGTTGAGGGGATCGGGAATGAAGGTGCTGACAGAGGTCACAATCTGCGTCTCGCGCAAATAATAGCCTCGCAACGAATAGCTCGTACCCTTGCGACCGAATTCATAGCCAATTTCATAGTTGTTGTTTTCTTGCGGTTTTAGATTGGTCTGACCCACGCTGACGCTAGTTTCGCTGGTCTGGATGGTCTGCGGATTATAATCGGTGGCAAATGGCCGTTGCAGGCGATGCGAATAGCTGAGGCGAATACGGGCCGTCTCCGACATAACGTAGGTGGCAAACAGACTCGGGTTATAGGTCGTATAGCGGACGTGGTTGCTCAGGCCGACCAGGAGCGCATTGCCCGTCAGGTCGAAGCCTTCGACCCGTAGGCCGCCCAGCACGGTCCAGTGCGTCCCCAGGGCTTTCTGATAGGTGGCGTAGGCCGCGCTGACCGTCTGGTCATAGTCGTATTCGCTGTTAGTCAAGGTGCCAAGAGCGGCCGATCCGGGCGCTGTAAAGTTTGAATGCAATGTACTTGTATCGGAGGTGATCTGTAGCCCGGCGGTCAGTTGGTCGTCGCCAACAGGCTGATTGTAATCGATACTAAATGTACTGTTGCCGATACGGCTCGCACTTTTAATCTGAGTCCGGTATCCCGCCAGATTGCTCTCGACTGTGGCCAGGCTGTAATTCGATCGGTTGTTGAACCCGAACGCTCTTGACCCCTGCGTGACGCGCCAATCTACCTTAAGGGTTTCGCCCAGTTTGGCGCCCGTATGGTTCCAGGTTAGGGATGCCGTCTGGTTTTCAAAGGCGTTCCGGTTCTCGCCGATGGATGTATAGATGTCTGTCGCGACACCGGCCGGATTATAGTTAACGCTGTTGCCACTGCTACCACCTGACCCGGAAGAGCGGGAATAAAGAAGGCCGGCGGTCACCACATCGCTTTTACTCACGCGGTAGTCGGCTGATAGGTTGGCGAAATTCCCTAAAAAATCACCAGCAGATTGGCTGTTGCTTTGTGTGCTGCGCTGCGCTTGGCCGTGAGCGTCGAGCGAACGACGCGCGGAACTGCTGACGCTGTCATTTTTAAAGTCTGTCGTACTCAGCAACGCATTTACACTGAACTTTCCAAACTGGGAGTGGGCGCTTCCATTCAGCGAATAACCTCCTGTCGATTGCGCCTGCACCGAGGCAAAGCCACCTGGCGGCAGAATAGCTGTTGTGATCAGATTGATAACGCTGGAGGACGACCCAGTCCCATATTGAGCACCTGGATTGCTGCTCACCTCGATCGAGGTGATCGAGCCGGACGACATACCCTGTAAGGCGGCGGCACGGTTATCTCCCTGCAACTGCGGTGCTGGCCGGCCGTTGATCAAGATCGTCGGCTCTTTGCCGCGCAGGGTGACCGAACCCGACGGATCGACACTGACGCCTGGCACCTTCGCTAAGGCGTCTAAGGCGGTGCCGGTCTTGCTGTCAGGGTCCTTCGTATTGTCATAGACCTGTCGGTCAATTCGGTTGAGTGGCTTTTGCCCGATCACAGTAACGGTAGTGGTGTCTGTCGCTTTGTCCTTGGGCTTTGCATCCTTTGCAGGTGGTGTCTTTTCGGCATTCGAACGACTTTGGGCTGAGGCCGTTCCGGCCGTTATGCTCATAAACATCAAACCCGCAAGAATACGAGCAAGGGCGGAGGCTTTAGACGTCGCAAACATAATCGTTCCTATGACTTCCGGGTACGTTTTGGTTGTGCGCAAGGCGCAGGTTTTTTTTTACCACTAGGCGGCGTTGAAACTTTGAAAAAATGAAGGCTGAACTAGGGGTTACTCGCCTCGCCTTCCGTCAGGTTTTTGGTCACGACGATCTTGAAGAGCTTGGTCGAATATTCTGAGACTGGACTGGCTGTTGTGAAATCAAATGTGAACCCGCGGGCACCAAGCCGAATTCAAAGACACGCTGCTTTTGGAGCAAATCCTTCACGCTAGTCTCCTCTGGTCGACCATCGAAAAGATAAGTGAGTGCTACCGTTCTTCATTTGGTCGATGAGACGCGGTGGCGGCGGGGACAGTACGATCCCTTGAGCTGGTTCAAGGGGCGTGGCAGCGGGTTCAGGACATCAAGTTTTCGTCCGCACCCCCAACGTTTTGGAGCAGGTTCTCAGGACCTATAATGGCATGGCACCTCTTAAGGCGAGTTATGACCGCACAAGTGGCTGGAAAGGCTTACTTATCGCTCTCGCGCCGCCTCTTCTACCCGGCGTGTCAGGGGCGACAGGAGGAAGCTAATAATCGAGCGTCGCCCGGTCTTAACTTCTACCGTTGCCGCCATCCCTGGCTTCAATTTTGAAACATCCAATTGACCGATCTTGCGAATGCCAGTTCCCAATCGATCCGCCTCATTGATTTTTATCACGGCCGTGTAGAGCAGCCCCTTCTTTTCGTCCATCGTCGCATCTGGATTCAATTGCTCCATGACTCCATGCGCTGTTCCATAACGCGTGAATGGAAAAGCTTCCAACTTCAGCTCTACAGGCTGGCCTTGATGTATAAACCCGATGTCACGGCCCGGAATCTGTGCCTCGACAACCAACTCTGCCTCACGCGGCACGATAATCATAAGGGCGTCGGCGGCCTTCACGACTCCACCAACAGTATGAACTGCAAGCTGTTGTACGGTGCCATCGACCGGAGCAGTAAGGGCCGTTTGTTTCTGCTTTTCAGCGGTCTTCTTAAGTTCTTCCTCTCTCAGCCGATAGTTCGCTTCGGCCTGGGTCAGGGAATCCAGGGACTCGTTGGCGAATTTCGCTCGTTGCGTACTTATGGCAGTTTGAGCGGAAATTTCAGCCGCTTCGGATTTCTGAACCTCTGCGGTCCGAATTTGAAGATCCTGCTGCATTTCTATTACTTTTTCGCGCAGTTCATCGACCTTGGTCGACGCGGCATATCCCTGCGCCTCAAGTTTCTGAAGAGAAGCCAACTGCTTCGTGAAGATCGGTAGCTGTTGTTGGATTTTCACGATTTCCTGGCGGACCATTGCCGCTTCCTGGCTCCGTTGCCGACGATCATTTTCCAACCCCTGCATGGTGGCTGATTGCTGGCCGATTTTTTCGCGAAGATAAGCCTGTTGCACGGCTACGATGGTCGGATCGGCGCCGGCCGGCGCTACAAAGCCTGAATTTCGACCGGCGGCGTAATCAGCTAATACACGAGATCGTGCAAGTTCGATTTCAGCCGTCAACAACGCCTGACTGGCCTGCTCAAACTCAGCGCTGGCTGCTGTGGGATCCAGTTCTACAAGGATGTCACCTTTATGGACAAACTGTCCATCCACTACCTGGAGAGCGCGAACCACGCCACCGTCCGCAGTCTGGATGACCTTAACCTGCCCCCTGGGAATGAGCTTGCCCTCCCCGGTGGCAACGATGTCAACCGAACCGAATATGGACCACAACAAAGCCAGACCGAGAAACGCCAGGATAACCCAAAGAATCAAACGGCCAAGTGGGTTAGGCGGCGTATCAAGCAACTCAAGAGCTGCGGGCAAAAATTCCGGATTATCGACACGTACCCTGTCAACCTCCCCCTGATGGGTAGCCTTAAGACTATCGAATACCATCGCCAGATGATGTCGCAAATTCTCAAACATGTGCGGCTTCGCCCCCTTGCTGCACGCCCATTTGTTTACGGTAGAGCTGCGCGTAGCGCCCCCCCGCATTCAAAAGGGTTTCATGAGTTCCCGCCTCGGTAATCCTCCCCTTTTCGACAGTAATAATTCTGTCAGCGCGTCTGACGGCCGACAGCCTGTGCGCGATGATGATGACTGTCCGTCCTTCGACAATCTTATGCAGGTTGTTCTGAACGATTTCTTCGGATTCAGCGTCGAGCGCGCTGGTCGCTTCATCAAAAATCAGAATACGTGGATTGGACGCCAGCGCTCTGGCAATGGCAATGCGCTGCCTTTGGCCGCCAGAAAGGTTTGCCCCACGTTCATCGATGCGTGTGTCATACCCTTCGCTCAGTTCCAGTATGAAATCATGAGCGCCTGCCGTCTTGGCCGCCTCGACCACATATTCGAGTGGCATGGCCGGGTCTGCCAAGGCAATATTCTCGCGGACCGTCCGATTGAACAGGACGTTCTCCTGAAGAACGACCCCCACTTGTCGTCGCAGCCAGGCTGGATCGGTCAGGCTGATATCCATGCCATCGACAAGGACACGCCCGCGCTCAGGCGTATGCAGCCTCTGGACGAGCTTTGTCAGGGTCGATTTGCCGGACCCGGATGGCCCGACGATGCCAAGAACCTCGCCGGCGGCTATGTTAAGCGACACGTCCGAGAGGATTTCCGGGCCATCGTGGCGATAACGAAAGCTGACATGTTCAATATCGATTTGCCCCGCCAGATCGGGCAGCCGTCCGCGTCCGGCGCTTGGAAAAGGCTCGGTCGGCGCGTTCAAAATGTCGCCCAGCCTCTCCACGGAAAGCTTTGCCTGCTGAAAATCCTGAGCCAACTGGGCAATCCGCAGAACCGGCCCGGCCACCTGACCGGCCAGCATGTTAAAGGCCACCAACTCACCGACCGTGAGATGTCCGCCGATGACCAGCCTGGCGCCGAAGAACAGCAGGGCTACGCTTCCCAGCTTATTGATCAACTGGATGGCCTGGCTCCCCCAGTTCGCTATCATGCGTGCGGAAAAGCTCGATTTGACATATCCCGCCAGCAGGCCTTCCCAACGGGCCTGGGTCTGGGGTTCCACGGCGGCGGCCTTAATCGTCTCAACGGCCGTGACGGACTCTACCAGAAACGACTGGCTCTCCGCGCCGCGGGCGAATTTTTCGTCCAGCTTATGCTTCAGTACAGGCGCGAGGCTCAGGACGACCAAGGCGTAAAGCGGCAAAGTGACCAGAACGATCAGCAGCAGCCACAGGCTGTACATGGCCATCACGACAAGGAACACGAGGCCGAATACCATATCGAGAACGGCAGTGAGCGCGGAAGACGTCAGGAATTCACGGATGTTCTCAAGCTCGCGCACCCTCGCTACGGTGTCCCCGACGCGCCTGGCCTGGAAATATGCCATAGGCAAATGGGTGAGGTGCTTGAAGAGCTTTGCCCCCAGTTCGACATCGACGCGACTGGTGGTATGCGAGAACAAATAGGTCCGCAGGCCGCTCAGCGTCACATCGAAAATGTTTACGCAGAGAAGACCGACAGCCAGAATTTCCAGCGTGGTCAGGCCTTTGTGCACGAGAACTTTATCGATCACCACCTGGAAAAAAAGTGGGGTGATCAGCCCCAATATCTGCAGGAAGAATGACGCGAGCAAAACATCACGCAACAGATGACGATATTTGACAAGGGCAGGAATAAACCAGGTAATGTTAAATGCGCGCCCTGCGGCAGCAAGACTTTCTCTTGTCGTAATCAAAATGAGTTCACCGGCATAGCCCTCGGCAAACTGTGTCAAGGGAAATGCGGTCGGTTGCGCCGTATCAGGGTCGAAGATCAGGACCTGGTCTTTTCCAGCCTGAAGCAGGACGACAAACCGTCCGTCCTTCATGGCGGCCAGAGCCGGCAAGGGCTTCTTGTTCAGGTCGCCTGATGCAGCGATCACAGCCCGCGCTCTCGCCTCAAAGGCCTTCGCCGCACGGAGTATGTCCTGAGTTTCCGCTGGCCGTGAGCCAATACCCAGATCGTGCCGAATTTGCCTGACATCGACGGCTTTACTGAAAAAGCTCATTAATACAGCAAAGCATTCAAGGCCATTATCACTCTTTTCAGAGAAGCTTTCCTGATCGGTTGCGGTTGTGGTGTTGGTCATATTCAAGGGTATCCAACCGAAGGCCTTAAGGCTGACGGTCCAGTTACGTTTACAAGCAGAGATGACGGCGTCTTCCCTGAAATACTCAGGTTTTAAGGCAAGAAGTCGCCACTGCATGCTCCAGGATTGAACCCCAGCATGCAGTGGCCAATGGCTATGCCTTAACGCGCATAATGAACGTCAGGTGATGGGGCATAGGACAGGGCATCAATTGGACGCTGGACATTATGCCACTGTTCGTTTTGAGCGCTGAATGACGGTGCAAACCCGGCCATGGCACTGATAAGCTTAAGCCGCGTTTTTTCCATTTCCGCAGATAGCCCGGCTCCGTCTGACTGCCCCTCTGCGATGCGCTCAAGATCTGCAACGCTCTGCATTCGCATCACAGGTGCTAACCGTTTCCTGGCGGGCATACTGCCCCCAGTTGTGGGGCCTGTGCCGGCGGTATAGGCGAGCGTCACATCCCCAACCTCGGTGTCGGTGCCATCGATATGTGCGGCCGTTGTTGTCGCCACAACGGCGTTATCGCCCGTTTGTCCTGTCGCGCCCGTTAACTGGCGGTCCAGGTTGATGGATTTAATCCCGACAGTGCTCAGCCCTTTCAACTCGGCCGCCTGGCTTACGCCGTCCTGGTTGACGTCTTGCCAGACCCTGAAAGTGTTCCACTGTGTATCACTGGAATCCAGTTGGCCATTATGATTGGTGTCGTAAGCCGCCAGACCTGCAAGATCAGAGGTTGCCCCTTCCAGATCGCTCACGAAGCTGATTTCGGCGCCCGAAGAAATCACACCATCGCCGTTTCGGTCCAACGCCAGGAAGCCATCATCCGCTGCGACCCAACCCGTCTTATCTTTAACGCCATCATCGTTCATATCGAACTGTATGTCGGAACTGACACGAGATACCAGATTGACTCCGTCACCGTTCAAGTCCAGCACAACCGGCGCGGTTCCAGAAACGTTCAGGGCACTGGTCACGGATATCCATTTACTATCTCCCTCAAAATAGAGGGCCTCGACTCCATCGAGGATATCTGTCCCCTCGGCCTGGGTGGTGTCCGTCACTGTGACAGTGCCGTCAGGATTTGAAATAAACGTAAAATCGGCGAAACTACCCTCGTAATTGGCCTGATCATATCCGTCCCCACCGTAAACATGATCGTTCCCTGCGTGACCAATCAGTGTGTCGTCACCGGCGAGGCCATACAGGCTATCTGCACCAGTTGTTCCTTCAATCCATGTATCATCTCCCGATGAGCCGTACTCTCCCACCATCGTGTACATGGATCGCCATGAACCGCTGCCATCGAAGTAAACTGCTTCGACATTCACCAAGGTATCCACGCCTTCAGCACCAGTGACATCAGTGACAATTACGCTTCCGTCGGCTTGGCGCGTGAAGGTAAAATTCGTAAGACTGCCATTGTAATTGACCTGATCCTCTCCGGCGCCGCCGTCAATAATGTCGTTCCCTTCCTGGCCGGCCAACGTATCATCACCGGCGAGGCCATAAAGATGATCATTTCCAACCGATCCGGAAATCCAGGCGTCGTCGCCCGATGTGCCATAGTCCCCGACAAGCTGATTCAACGACCGCCAGTTACCACTGCCTTCGAAATAAACGTCTTCGACCTGAATGAGCGTATCAGTTTGTCCTGATGGTCCACTGACCAAAACTGTGCCGTCCGCGTGGCGTATCAGAGTATAGTCTGTAATATCTCCGAGGAAGTTCACCTGATCTTCGCCATCACCGCCATTGAAAACATCGTTGCCCGTTTCACCATAAAGAACGTCATCGCCTGCCAAACCGAATAAGTTGTCATCTCCGGCTGTACCAGCAATCAAGCTATCGTTACCGGCCGTGCCATAGTCGCTTACGACTTGTGCAATTTGCTTGCCTACATGGTCACCGCGAAAGTACACATTTTCGATATTGACCAGTCGGTCAGTACCATCACTGCCAACATTGTCAGTGACAAGGATTGAGCCGTCAGCCGTACGCTTGAACGCGTAGTCTGACGCATTACCATTGAAATCAGCCTCATCCGCCCCAGCGCCTCCATCGACGAGGTCGTCGCCTCCATTACCTGTTAACGTATCGTCGCCGCCCAAACCATAAAGGTTGTCGGCATGGTCAGTCCCTTGGATTGAAGCGTCACTGCCTCCTGTGCCGTATTGCCCGGCCACATCTTCCAAAAGCGACCCCACTTGGTCGCCCTGGAAATATATGCTCTCGATATTGGTCAGGGTATCGACCCCATCCGACCCGACATTGGCTGTTACGGTCACCGAGCCGTTTGCGTTTCGCATAAAGGTATAGTCCGTGGACGCCGCAGTAAAATCCGCCTCGTCGAATCCTGTGCCGCCATCGATACTGTCGTTGTCGCCGCCGCCGACAAGCGTGTCATCGCCATTACCGCCAGCGATAACATCGTCGCCATCCAGCCCGGAAATCATATTTGCGGTCGCAGATCCTGTCAGACGATCTGCGTTCACAGAACCGTATGTCCACACCAAGCTTTGAAGATCGGCCAAAGAAAAAGTGTGATCGGAGAATTGGATTTTCTCGACCCCTTCGCCAGAGGTCCCGTAAATGGTTCCGATATCGATCTGGTCCGCTGAATTATTGAACACCAGGCGAACATTGTTGGTCAGATTACCTGAGGCGTCAGCCAAACGAATGAACTGAACCTGCGAGGACGTGTATCCGCTGACAATCAGCGAATCGACATCACCGTTGAAAGTCGCACTTTCAACGATCGTGTCTGCTCCGTCACCCGCACTATAGAGATAGGTATCGCTGCCGTTGCCGCCAACAATTCGGTCATTGCCTGAACTGCCCTGGAAAGTTTCGGCTTGGCCAAAGCCAAGGATGGTATCGTTACCTGCTGTCTCGCTCCGAGCGAGCAGGAGGGTGCGGAAATCCTCGCGTGAATAGGTCTTGTCCGCAAACTGCACTTGCTCAAGACCGCTGCCGCTGCTTTCTTCGACTGTTCCGATGTCGATACTATCGGCGCCACCAAAGCTGATACGTACGTTGGTTGTCATGTTACCGGAAGAGTCAGTCAGGCGTGTAAAAGTAGCCTGGTCTGAGGCGTAGCCCGAAATTACCAGCGTATCAGCGTCACTATTGAAAGTCGCCGCTTCAACAATTGTATCGGTTCCGTCGCCCGCGCCATAGAGATAGGTATCGCTGCCATTGCCACCAGCAATACTGTCGTTTCCGTTTCCGCCTTGGAAAGTTTCCGCTTCACCAAAGCCGACGATGGTATCATCGCCAGCCGTCTCGCTCTGAGCAATTAAAAGGGGGCGCAAATCGCCACGCCCAAAAGAGGCGTCGGCAAACTGAATCTGTTCAAGTCCGCTCCCGCTGCTCTCCTCGACAGTTCCGATATTGATGCTGTCGGTTGAACCGCCCGAGAAGCTCAAACCTACATTATTGGTCAATTTTCCGGAAGAATCGGTCAACCTCGTAAAAATGGCTTGCTCCGAGGTGTAGCCCGACAAGACCAGCTTATCGACATCGTTATTGTAGGTCGCGGCTTCGCTAATCGTATCTGCGCCATCGCCAGCACTGTAGAGGTAAGTATCACTGCCACCGCCGCCTGCAATGTTGTCGTTTCCGGCTCCCCCTTGGAAAGTCTCAGCTTCGCCAAAGCCGACAATGGTATCATCGCTCGCTGTCCCGGACTGAGCAATGAGAAGCGTGCGCAAATCGCCACGTCCAAAGGTGGCATCGGCAAATTGAAGCTGTTCCAGTCCGCTCCCATTACTCTCCTCTACCGTTCCGATATTAATGCTGTCGGTGGAACTGCCCTCGAAGCTCAATTGCACATTGTTGGTCAATTTTCCGGAGGAATCGGTCAACCTCGTAAAAATGGCTTGCTCCGAGGTGTAGCCCGACAAGACCA
>CAMLIY010000009.1 GCA_946480125.1 uncultured Asticcacaulis sp. | reverse complement strand
TGGGAAACACCTTAAAGCGCGCCTGTCACATCAGTCTGCGAAAGCGCCGGATCAACGACGACATCGAACGACTTGGTCTTGCTCATGCCCACTCCTCCCATGAGGCTTATGGCGTTGCCGAGTATCTCACCGGTTTTCTGGCCTTTGGAGCGATTATCATCCGTGGCCTGAATGGCGTTGCTGTCGATCATCAGGGGCGCCTGCAATTCCAGGCGCAGGCGATTTTGCGGATCGATCATGGTCGCCTTGGCGTTGGGGGTTATGAGGAAAACCTGGGTCGCGGCCGGTTTTATCAGAAGGCCGAACTCGGCCTTGGTCTTGGCATTGCGCGCCAGGGCCCGGAAGCCGCGACGATCACTGGCCGACAGCGAAGCAAAATCGACGACCGCGCGAAATCCGATAACCGCCGCACCCGACTGGGTCATCAGGTCCGCTTCCTTGCGAACGATCTGGGCATTACCGACCGCTGTCATGGAGCCACCGCCGGCCAGATCGGGCAACATGGTCGGCAGGAAGTAATAATTCATGCCCGTCGGGGCAAAGAAGACGGAGCTGACCGAATTCATGCCTTTTACCGTCTGGCCAGAGGGTTTCGCCGCCGCCATGATCTCATTATAGGCGCTGAAATCACGCGCCTCTTCCGGCGATATAACCTCAAGTCCGGCCGCCTTAAGATCGGCAATAAAGCTGGCATATATCTCGTCCGTAATGGCCTGCATCTGCTCAGGCGTCGGACCGGCGAGGTGAACCACAGTCTTGGAATGGGCGCCACCGGCGCCGGTGGCATTGGCCTGGGCATCCACTACGAACTGGATCTGGAAGAAGGGCATGATGACCTTCTTTACGCCTCTGGCGCCATTTTCCTGATTCATCCAGAACAAGGCATTGGCATCGGCCGCATGGGAGGCGTTGGGATCGAAATCGATTGGTTTTTGAATCGAAACGGCTTTTTCGGCCAAAGCGGGCTGGAAGGTTGTGGTGGCCAGAGCCAAGGTCAGCAGCGCCAGTGCTGGCAAGCGGATTCGTTTCACGTTTAAGTCCCCATTCTGATCAATTACGGCGTGTATCGGCAATGGTGCTCAGACTATGGGGACAGGTTTTCAGCGTCACCCTCTGAACAGAGGGGATGAATGAAATAAAAAACGGGGTTATGAGTGGTTTGTAGATTCATCAGTCATTGAGCGGGGCACTTTTTTTTGCAAAGCCTTTCCATTCCATATCTGAAAGGGATATTCGCTCCCCAATGGCGCCGGGTGTGGAAATTATGGTTCATTGTCATGGTCGCCATAGTCAGCTCGGCCCTGAGCTTCGGATTGGCTCTGCAAGGGAAAACGCTGGAGGGCTTGGGCCATGGCGATGAAACCCTGACATTGACTGTGCCCGGCCATCCCCCCTCGACCGTTGCCAGTTTGCGACGGCCAGGACAGACTGCCCCTTTCCTGATCCAGGCGTCAGATCTGGTCACGCAGATCGATGCCTTTGACGCCTTCAGCCAGGTGGACGCCCATCTCGAACGCCAGAACCAGATCATCGATATTATACAAGGCCCGACCGTCATGGTGGGGCTTCAGCCCGCAGAGGGCCCTGCCTTTGAGGCAGAGGTTAAGGTTGCATCACTCAGGTTTTCCGGGCTCGACAACAGCTTTTGGGTCGCGCTCGTTGTGGGGCTGACTGCCTTCCTGGTCGGCGGATGGGTGTGGTGCCTGAAACCAAAGGAAAAGGTGACGCAGGTTCTGGCCGCCAACGGCCTGGGCATGTTGATCGCCGCCGTTTCAAGCAGCGCCGATTTTGCCCAACCGCTGGCCCTGCCATCGGTGATGCTATCGGCGCTGACGACGCTCAATCATTTTGCCACTATTCTTTTTGGCCTCACAACGGTCGGCATTTTTCTTCTTTTTCCCAAACCGCTCGTATCCGATCGACAATACTGGATATTCATGGCTACGGGCGTACCGCTTCTGGCCCTGGATCAGCTTCGCCTGCTCGGCGGTCCCGGTGGCATTATCGTCTTTTGCTTCTTCGTCGTCGTTGCCGCCCTGGGTCTTGTTGCCCTTCAATTTCATAATACGAGAGGTGCCCCCCATCTACGCGCCTCCCTGGTCTGGCTGGGACTGGCGGTCGTTGGCAGCGGCGGCGTGTGGTGCGTTACGATCGCCGCTTACGCGCTTATGGGCCAATTCCAGACCATGCCGGAAAGCTACATATTCCTGAGCTTCCTGATCCTTTACGTGGGCATCGCGGTAGGGGTCGCCCGCTTTCGCTTGTTCGAAGTGGGCGACTGGGCCTTACGCATATTTTTCTTCATGGTCGCCGCCCTTTTGTTCGTTTCCCTCGATGCCGCTCTGATCTATCTGGCGGGCTTGGCGCAAAAAACCGCCATGGCCCTGGCCTTGCTGATTGTCGCCTTCGGTTACTTGCCGTTGCGTGATCTGCTTTGGCGGCGTTTTGTCCGTTCGAATAGCATGAGTGAAAACGAACTTTTCAGTCATGTTCTGGAGATGGCCTTCGCACCAGAGGCAGCACAACGCCAGTCTCAGTGGCGCGATCTGCTGCAAAAACTGTTTGTTCCGCTAACGATTTTGCCCTCTCCCGTCTCCGTAGGTGAAACCCATATGGACGAGAACGGACTCCATCTCTTTGTGCCGGGTCATCTGGACACGCCGTCGCTTCAATTGTCCTATCCGCAATCCGGACGCGGCCTGTTTGCGCCACGACATATTGATCTTGTAGATCACATTCTGCGGTTATCCCGTGAGGCGGCCAAGGGGCTGGGCGCCTATGAGCGCGGCGCCGCCGAACAACGTCAGCGCCTGGCACAGGATCTGCACGATGATGTCGGGGCCAAACTGGTTTCCGGCCTGATCGTGGCGGATGAAGCCTCGCGCCCTTTCATTTACGGCGCCCTGAACGACATCCGTGAAATTGCCGCCGCGCTCATCAACGAACGCGCGCCCCTGGATCGCACACTGGCTGAAATGCGGCATGAGGCTGTCCGGCGACTGGACGCGGCCAATATTACGCTCGACTGGCCGCTATGGCCCGAAGACGCTCCGTTCATTGAACTGTCGGCGCTGCATAAAAAGGCCCTGGCTTCGATCGTTCGGGAGGGCATTACCAACATCATCAAACATGCTCGCGCCACCTGCGTGACGGCGATGTTCCGCTTTGACGGACAAGCCCTGACAGGGTGTCTGGAAGACAATGGCTCCGGCTTTCCGGCTGCTGTGCTCGACGGACACTCCAGCGGCCAGGGACTCAAAAGCATGGCAGACAGGATCAGTCAAATGAGCGGCAAACTCCACCTTAAAAACCTCACAGCCGGCGGCCGGATCGAGTTTGACCTGCCTGTAACTCCGGCGCCTGGCTTTACAGAAGGCGTTCGCGAATGAAGGCTCAAACGCTTTGTCTTTTGGTCGAAGATCAGTTGCCCAACCAGGTCAGGATGACGCAGGCATTGCTGGCGGCTTTCCCTGATATCCAGGTGGACGTCGCGGGCACCCTGAAAGAGGCGCGGCGCTGGCTATCCGGCGACCGTGCCGCGGCGGGGAATGGTTTTGAACTGGCGGTCATCGACCTGGGCCTGCCGGACGGCTCCGGCGTTGATCTGATCGCCGACATCACGAAAAACTATCCGTCCGTCACCTGTATTGTCTCCAGCATTTATGATGACGATGTGCATCTGTTTGACGCGCTCTCGGCCGGCGCGCGTGGCTATCTGGTGAAAAACCAGGAGCCGGAAATGATCGTGCATTATCTCCAGCGCATCGAGCAGGGTCAGCCGCCCCTGTCGCCGTCCGTCGCCCGACGGCTGCTGAACCATTTCCGCACCCATACGATCACCCAACATCAGGATGTCCATCTGACCGGTCGCGAGACCGAGACACTGGCGCTTCTGGCCAGGGGGCTTACCATTGCCGAGGTCGCCAGGCATCTGCTTTTGAGCCCTCCGACTGTTGCCGGTTATGTCAGGACCATTTATCAAAAGCTCAATATCTCGACCCGCGCCGAGGCCACCTTGCAAGCCGTTAAACGCGGACTGGCCTGAAATTTGTTGTCACCCCCTCCGTTTAGAGGGTGGCAAGGCGTCAACAGCCACATAAGATGCCTCCAGACTTGGGGGATACATGAAAATCTGGACCATAATTATTGCCTGGCTGGCCATCTCGCCGATGGTCGCCCATGCCGAATGGAATGCCGCCAATGACGAGGCCAACCGGCAGCGCATGATGAATGACATGCACGCCAATGCCGCCGCTGCTGACCGGCGCAGTTTCGAGGCCCAGCAGAGCGCGAACAGCTACACCTCTGCCACAAACCGAGGGTCGTCATCTTCCGGCTCAGGCACTTCGGGCAGCTCATCCTACACGCCTTATGAATATAAACCCGAAGGTCCGCATAGCGTCGTGGCGACCTATTATTTCACCGTTCGCGTTCAGGAAAGCGAAGCCCAGACCATCGCGCGGCTCAAAGCCGAGGCGGCGTCTGGCAATGCGCAGTCCCAGTTCGATCTCGGACGCGTCTACTATACCGGCTACAGCGTGGCGACGGATCTGGCCCTGGCGCGCAAATGGTTCTGCGAAGCCGCGCGACAGGACCATCCGATCGCCAAATCGCAGTGCGCCGCCATGATGTATAATGGACAGGGAGGGCCGGTCGAGGCAGTGTCGGCCATGGCGCTCCTGAAAGATTCGGCGGCGAAATCAGACCCCTACGGCATGGCGCTCTACGGGTTTTTTACCGTTGCCGAGGCCGCGCGTCTTGGCCAGGTCGATGAAGCCCAGCCGGAGGCCATCGCCTACCTGGTTCGCGCGGCGGATAGGGGCGAGATGATCGCGCAGGCCGCGCTCGGCACGGTCATCTTTTTCTATGGCACGCATGGCGCCGTGCAGGATGTACCGCGGGCTATTGGCTATATCCGCAAGGCCGCCGCTCAGAAAGACCCGATGTCGATGGACATGCTGGGCATGATGCTGGTCTCCGGCCGCAACGGGGTCGAAAAAAATGTACCGGAAGGCCTGCGGCTGCTCAAGGCCGCGGCGCTGGCCGGCAAGGCCGATGCGGCCGGCGTGCTCGCCATCCTGGTCAGTAATGATGATCTGGGAGCCCGCGATGACGCGGCCGCCTTCGCCTATGCCATCCAGGCCGCGAAAGGCGGCGACCGTCACGGGCAGGTCGTCCTGGCCAAGTTCTATTATTTCGGACAAGGCACGGACAAGAATATTGTCGAGGCAGCCCGCTGGTTCACGGCCGCCGCCGCCCAGGGGGATGCGGAATCGATCGAGGCCCTGAAAGAACCTGACCTTTCCCAGGCCGCTACCCAGCTTTAATTCCAAGGAAACACCATGCATAAAATGATCATCTCAGCCGCCATCGCCGCCTTTCTGGTCGCACCCGCCGCACAGGCGCAGGACCCCAATATTTGTCCCGTCGTACGTACCGTGCTGGACGCCTCAATCAGCCATTTCAAATCCATCAAGGGTAAAAAGATTGAATCCGATGAGTGGAAAGTGACGTCTAACCTGCCGTATGCTGACAACTGCCAGATCGACAATGTGCTGGCGCCTGAAATCCGCTATAAATGCTTTTTCAGTTCTTCCGACCGCGCGGCGACGCCGGCCACACTGAAAGCCATGGGTGAAGCCTACGCCGATAATATTGGCACTTGCCGCCCCGAATTATCGCGCGCGGTGAGTCCTTATACCGGCCATTCTATCGAGTTCAGCGATGCGACCGGCGTCCGGGTGGACGTGACGGTATTCAGTGATTTTTTCACAGTGGGGATCTACGAACCCCAAGGTTAAAATCTGGTGATGTCAATTGAGGCACATAGATAATCATGCCCGCGATGGGTATTGCGCTGGAGAGGCATGGATTGCGGGTCGCTGGCAGGCAAGGCCTCCGGTTTTGATCCAAAGGCGGCCGTTCCAAATGAGGGTAGACAGGCTTCTCCTAAGCCGTCCAGCCGCCATCTATGGTCAGGCTGGCGCCGGTCATATAGCCGGCATCAGGACCGGCGAGCCAGGTCACCAGTCCCCCTATTTCCTCCGGATTGCCAATTCGGCCCAGTGGCAGGCGCGGCGTTATATAGGCCATCAGGTCTGCGGTCATATCGGTTGCGATCGGGCCCGGCTGCACATTGTTGATCGTGATGCCGCGGGGAGCGAAATCGTGCGCAGCCGCCCGCACCAGTTGCGCCACGGCCGCCTTTGTCATGGCATAGACACTGGAACCGGCGCTTCCGACATGGCCGGCGGTATTGCTGCCGATGGTAATAATGCGTCCGCCGTCGATCAGGTGCGGCGCCGCATGGTGAATGGCGGCGAAGACCCCACGGATATTAACGGCGACCATCTGGTCGAAATCCGCCATCAAGAAGGTCTCTATCAGGCCGCTTTTTAGAATCCCGGCGTTCACAACCAGTACGCCAAGGGTGCCATACGCCGATACGGCGGCTGCCACCGCGTTACGGATCGCGTCCGCGTCGGTACTGTCGGCCCGGATTGCCAGGGCCCGCCCACCGGACTGTTCGATGTCATGGACCAGGTCGGCCGCCTTGCTTTCAGCTTTGGCGTAGGTGAACGCCACGGGACGGCCTTCGGTAGAGAAACGTTTGACGATGGCGGCGCCCATGCCGCGCGAACCGCCAAATACCAGGACGGGAGAGGTTGCAAGATAATCGGACATGGGATACTCCTTATTTGACTGAATGGTCCGGAATGGATATCCGTAACGGACCATTTGGTCAATAATTAATATTGACAGATCAGTCCAAAATGGAGACGACTGTGGCGAGGCCTGCTGAATTTAACCGGAACGAGGTTGTTGACGCGGCCATCCGTGTCTTTGCCCGCCACGGTTTCGCCGCCGCCTCTACGAGCGAACTTCTCGACAGTATGGGGCTTAGCCGGCAAAGTCTTTATGGCGCTTTCGGCGACAAACGCGGGCTTTTTCTGGAGGCGCTGGAACGGTATTCGGCCGCATCGCTGGCACGCATGCGTGACGTGATGACCCAGGCAGATTCCCATCTGGAAGCCCTTGAGGCCGCTCTGTTGCTGGATCTGGGCTGTGGCACGCATGTGGAGACAGGCTGCCTCGGTGTGGGCTCAATCGCCGAATTTGGCCGCTCGGATGCGGATATCAATGCTTTGAGTGACAATGCCGGGATTGCGGTGGTCGCCGTCTTCGCTGAAGCGGTCAGGGCCGGCATAGCCTCGGGTGAATTTAAGGCCAGTCTGGACGCCGAAGGGGTGGGGCGGCTGTTGCTGATGCTTAAGTCCGGACTGAAGGTTGCGGCACGCGGGGGCGCGTCCGAGGCTGATGTCAGGCAAAGCGCACGCCTCGTTCTGGACGGGCTGACGGCGAGGTGATTGTTGGGTGCTTCAGGTCCGGTAAGAAGGCGAACGTGATACCGTGGGTGATAGTCTGCTGATTTGGAAAACCGCTAACCCATACGGAATGGGTTTCTTGAGCCGTCCAATATCAGCGGTAGGGTTGCGGCTGAGATTGACGAGAATACAGGCTGCGGCACAGCGCCTCGCCGCAAATATCGCCTCACTCGGATGCACAAGGTGCAGTGCAAGTCTGCTGGCTTTCTTTAAGCTCCGCCTACTCCACGCCGATAATGGTGAGCAATTGCCGGAGCGCCGCCGTTACACTGGCCTCACGGGCTTCCTGTGGCAGGCAGCGGGCATCCCGGCCGAGCCCTTGCGCCCAACTCGACATCAAAGCCGCTTCGGAAGGCCCGAAAATGCCCTTCGATGATTTCAGGCGCGACACGCTTTTCAGCATGGACCTGCCGCGTGTATATCTCAGCGCACCACCAAATTCGGCCAGGTCGCGATCCCGTCCGGCAGCGGCTATGAGCTCCTCGATCGCCAGCAAGCCACCATCGGGATCAGGTATGATGCTGAACTTGACCAGCGAGCCGGCAAACTCAGCCCCGCTCAGCGGCGGCGACTCCGCGCTGACATTTTCGACGCCTTGCGTTATGCGTAGATAAACGCATTCAAAAGCCGCGTTCATCAAGGCATCGCTGGTCGGAAAATGGTGTGTAACAGAGCCCAGCCCCACCTTCGCCGCCTGGGCAACGGCGCGATGCGTGACCGCCATGCCGCCTTGCAGGCCAATGATATCAGCCGCCGCCTCGGCAATCTGCCGCTCTGCTGTGCCCGCGATCAGCAGCGGCGCCATGCCCTGACCGGCTCTGGCGCGGGCAAAATCACGCAAGGGCATCGGCCCCGCCTGCCCGGTTTTCAACAGGCGCACCCAGGCGACACAGGTTTCAGACAGGGTCGCCCGGTCGAAAAGCCCGTTCCATACGATCCGGTTGAGCGATACCTCGGCATCAAAAAACATGCACATAAGGTCACCAAGACCCGACAGGCCCATCTGTTCGCTAAAATCGTCCCAGAATGTTTTCCACACCCGCCGCCACTCCACCGCGACCGTCAGGAAAAGCGGATCGCGCGCCGCCAGCATCTGGCACTCGGTCCAGGCGAAGACCATGGCGCGCTGATGTGTACACAGATCATCGATCAGGCTCGCCATCAGGTGCCCGGTGGCCTCACTCGGCAGCGACGGCAACCCCGCGAGCGCACCCTTCTGAGCCGCGCACCAAGTTTGCGCGGCGCCGATTGACTGGGCCTGCGCTGACAATAACAACTGTTCAATACCACCAAAATAATAATTTATAAGCGAAGTGGTCGTTCCGGCAATTTGCGCGATTTGCCGGGCCGACATGGCAGACCGGCCATGACTAACCCACATGCCATTCACAACATCCACAAGCCGTTCAGCAACCCCTTTTTCACCAGGTGCATTTGCAGTAAAAATCTTTATTTTATCGGCATTGCGCGGCAAATTTCACCCACTCTTTTTTGGCACGCCCCGCTTTGGTTGCAGCGAGGGATCGCATGCTTCTTTAAGCAGGTATTCGGCCTATACGCCAGAAATAAAGCGCATCTCACAGGCGTTCAAAGCAAACCCTGCGTCATAATAACTTCATACAATTGTTCAATTTCTTACTTACAAACGTTCTATTCGGACCCCAATGGCGTCCTGGGGCGCTGGAGTCGAGCCGGTCTGGCTCAAGACTTGGCAAAAGGGATAATTCGATGAAGAACAGTTTTTTCACCACCGCTTCCGGGCTGGCGATCAGTGGCCTGCTGGCCCTGACAACCGCCGGCGTGGCGCAGGCACAGGATGCGAAACCGGCTGAGGCGCCTTCCGCCGCAACCGATACAGGCCTGGTCGAGGTCATCGTCACCGCCCAGAAGCGCGAAACCAACCTGCAGAAGACGCCGATCGCCATATCGGTCATGCGCAGCGACGACCTGGCCAATCGTCACGTCCAGTCCCTGTCCGATCTCGCCGATGGCGCCATTCCGGCCCTGCGCGTCGCGCCCTTCTTCGCCCGCAGCTCGGCACTGATCATCAATACCCGCGGTATCGGCGCCATGACCGATGCCAACCAGCCCAACCGTGACCAGGGCGTCGGCGTCTATATCGACGGCGTCTATATGGGCCGTGCCCAGGGGCTGGGTACGGCCCTGGTCGACATCGACCGCATTGAAGTGGCTCGTGGCCCGCAAGGCACCCTGTTCGGCCGCAATACCGAAGGCGGCGCGGTCAGCATCGTCAGCAAGAAGCCCAGCGGCACCTTCAAGCTCAACGCCACGGCCGGTATCAGCAATTTTGGCGGCCAGCGTGAAGAACTGCACATGGACCTGCCGGCCTGGCACAACCTCAGCGCCAAGATCGATGTGCTGAACACCTCGCGCGACGGCACCGTCAAGAACCCGCTCGGCAGCGTGTCGGATTTCAACGCCCCCAATTTTAATGCGTATGACAAACGCGGCGCCCGCCTGTCGGTGCGCTGGGCCCCCAGCGATACCCTGTCGGTCAACTACGCCTACGATACCTCACGCGATGCGACGACACCCTACTACGTCCAGCTCCTGACCAAGGGGGCCTACCCGATGTCGCCGCTGGCCGCGCTTCAGCCGAAGCGCGTCGACGTCGGCAATTTTGGCGTGCCGCTGCAATACAGTGTCGGCGACACCAATGGCCATCTGCTGACTGTCGACTGGAGCCTCAACGATAATCTGAAATTCAAGTCGATCACCTCTTATCGCGAGCTGACCCAGTCGCAATACGACAACGGCTCGACCAACCTGTTCGCCTACGTCCTGTCGGCCACTCCGACCAGCACCTTCAGCCGCTACAGCCTGGCCAATTTTGCACAAAACCAGTTCAGCCAGGAATTCCAGCTCATCGGCAAGACCGAAAGCCTGAACTATATTGGCGGCCTGTTTTATTACCAAGAAAGCGTCAACGACAACGCCTGGACGCCGAATACCCTGGTATGGAACGGTTCACCGGTGTCCTACTCGCCGCTGTCTCCCGACGACTGGGTGGCCTCCAACCCGTTCCCGGACCGCGCCAGCCATGCCCGCGCCCATAGCGTCGGCGCCTATGGCCAAGCCACCTGGACGCCGGATTTCGCCGGCAAGATCACCCACTTCACCGTCGGCGGCCGCGCCAGCCAGGACCGCAAGTCGGGTTCGCTTGATCTCGTCAATGGTGTCCTGCCGGTCGTCACCATCGATGGCGTGACCACCAGCGCTGTCCAGACCATGGACAAGACCTGGAGCCGCTTCGATCCGCTGGTCATCGCCAGCATCACACCGACGCCGAACCTCGATTTTTACGCTAAGTGGAGCACCGGCTCCAAGGCTGGCGGCGCCAATTCGCGCTCCCTGACCTACCGTGCCTTCGATCCGGAATCGGTATCCATGTCGGAAATCGGCGCCAAGACGGAATGGCTCAACCGCCGCGTCCGCTTCAACATCGCCGCCTTCGATGGTGATTACAAGGACGCGCAGATTGACTTCAATGCCACCTTCACCGTCGGCGGCAGCAATCGTGCCACCCTGGAAACCACCAATGCCACCGGCACCGGCAAGACCTCCGGTTACGAAGCCGACCTGACGGCAGCGATCACCCGCTACTTCACGTTTTCCGCCAACATGGCTCACACCGACATCACCCTGCCGCTGGCGCCGAACCCCTTCGCCGGTAACGCTCTGACCACGGTCTACGCGATCAATACGCCGCGCTCGGCCCACAGCATTGCCTTCGATTACAACCGTCCGGTCGGTGAGATGACCTTCCGCGCCCACCTCGACGCCAATTTCGCCAGCCAATATTACGCTACCTCCAGTGACGCGACGCTGGCCGACAAATCCGCCGTGGTCAATGCCCGCCTGGCCCTCTCGGATATCGCCGTCGGCTCCGGCGGCACCAAGCTCCAGGTCTCGCTGTGGTCGCGCAATCTCGGCAACGAGCAGCACGTTTTCTACAAGGGCGGCGGTACGCTCGGTAATTACGGCATCTTCAACGAGCCGCGCACCTACGGTCTCGACCTGAACGTCAAATACTGATTTTCGACACAAGGATCAAACACATGAAAATCTCCAAGATGATGGCGCACGCCTGCGCCATGGCCCTTCTGGCCACCCTGCCGGCCATGGCGGCCCATGCCCAAAGCACGCCGCAAGCGGTCACCACGGCCGATGGCCACCAGCGTGTCCTGGCCGTAGCCGGCGGGAATAATTTCCGGGATATCGGTGGCTATGCCACCGCCGATGGCCACCATGTGAAGTGGGGCCAGCTCTATCGCTCGGCCAGTCTGGGACAGGTCACGCCGGAAGGCTTCGCCTATCTCAAGTCACTCGGTATAAAGACGGAAATCGATTTCCGCTCGTCTGAAGAGCGCATGACCGACCCGAACATATGGCCGGCGGAAAACGGCGTTACGACCTATTCCGTTGACTACAGCAACCCAGCCTCGGCCTTCGCCGCCCTGATGGCGCCGGATATCAACGCTGAAAAGGCAAAAGCTTTGATGGCGCAATTCTATGCCCAGGCGCCGTTCCAGTTCGCCGGACAATACAAGCGTCTGTTCCGCCAGATCATCGATGGCAACACGCCCCTGGTTTATCACTGCTCGGCCGGCAAGGACCGCACCGGTGTCGCCTCGGCCCTGATCCTGACAGTCCTGGGGGTTTCGCGCGAGACCGCTACTGAGGACTACCTGCTGTCCAATCTTTACTTCAAGCCACAGATGCCGAAGCCCGGCGCCAAGCCCGACCCGCAAATGGCCTTCTTCATGAAGCTGCCACCGGAGGTCACCAAGGCGATGATGGGTGTCGACGCGCAGTACCTGAACGCGGCCTTCAATGCGATCGATCAACGTGAGGGCGGCATGGCGCGTTATGTCCGCGAAGATCTTGGTCTGTCGGACGCCGACATCGCCATCCTGAAGACCCGGTTGCTGGACTAAAGGCCTTTCATCGGCGTACGCCTCACAAGCCACTCTTTCCAAGGGCTCCGCAAGCTGAAAATCTGCGGAGCCCTTGCGCATTTGACAGGCCGGTGGTGCGCCGGCACATTGGTGCTCGAAGCCAAATTCGCAGAACGGCGCTGGAGCAGATTGCGGCTTAATTCAACATCGCCTGATAACGTTTCGTTCCCGCAAAATCGCGAAACTCCAGCCCCAGCCCGCCTTCCCTGGCGGAAAGAAGTGCGAAGCCTGACCGGCTCAAACAAAACCGCGTACCCAGAATGGCGTTTACAGGCCGCGCTTCTGACCCTGCGCCCGAACAGACAAAATGTATGTTGTCGCGGACGATATGCTGGAGATCGTGATCATGGCCATTGATATAGGCCGTAACGCTATGTCGGCGTAGCAACGGCAGCAGCCTGGTGATCAGGTCCGGCGTGTTGCCGTGCATGCCCCCCGAAAATATCGTGTGATGACCGGCGACGATTCTGTATTTCGCCTGGGACGCTGCAAGCTCCCGCTCGAGCCATGCCAGTTGTGACGCGCCATCCTGGCTGCGGGCATTGATATTGAGCGGGTCATTTCCCGTCAGGTTTTCGGCGATCAGCGGATTGGTGTCGATAATGAACAGGTCGGTCTCCGGCACGACGCCGGCGACCTTGAAATAGCGCTGCGGCATGTGCCAGCGATCGCTGCGCAGGGTGTAGTCAAGCTGGGCCTGGGGCACGCCGCCGTAATCATGATTGCCGAGCGCGACGTGCCACGGCAACGGCTTGAGGTTGGCGCCGGTATAGACGTCCTCGAACGAGGCGCGCCATTTGTCATCATCAACCGACTGGACGCCATCCTCGTAGAAATTGTCGCCGACCGACAGGACGCCGGCACAGTCCTTCTCCGCCGCCGCGATATCCATCTGGCGGGCGACGTCGCGCTGGTGCGGAGCGCTGGCGCGGCCCCAGTCCCCCACGATCAGCAGGGATTTCGATGGGAGGGCTGCACGACCTTCAAGAGCCATGCCGGCGGCCAGCGCTGAAGCGCCGGCAATCACCTGTCTGCGGTTCTGTGTCATGACGTCAGGCCCGGGATTTCTGTCTGCCACAGCGACGCGGGGCCGCCCATGGCGGGATCGCTTGAGGAATCACCGCCGGTCTCGACACGACCGGCCAGGCGCTGGGCGCTGCCATCGGCGACGACCCACAGGTCGTACCAGCCGGCGGTCGTGATGAGCGGCAGATCGATGTCACGGTTCTCCCCGGCTTCCAGACGCAGGGTTTGCGCGGGCATGGCATCAGGATAGGCGCCGGGAACGAGCCGCACCGCTTCGGCCGTGGGGCGCGGGTTGGACAGGCGCAGCATTGCGCGCAGCGGATCGGTGACGCCAGGCGCCAACGCCGCCCCCACCGGCAGGTTATCACTACGACCGGCAAAGTGGCGATGAAAGCCGCCCGGTCCGAGCAGCCAGAGATCGTATCTGCCCTCCGTGGCCGCCCAGTTTCCGCTCAACGGAATACCGGGCGCCAAGGTGTAGCGGCGCGGAATGGCATCGAGTTGCAGGCGATCATAGACATGGAATACAGTGGCCGCACCTTCGCTGGCCAGAGCCAGATTGACCAGCGCGGCTTGCGAGTCCACCTGCATTCGCACGCTCGGCCGGTAGGGCAGCGCACGCGAACGACGTACGCCCGCATCCTGAACCGGCGGCTTGGCCCCGGCAGGCGTGGACGGGGTGGTCGTGGCCGGCAGCTCGGCGGCGCGCGTGGCGAGGTCCATCGTGGCGGGCAGCGAGGCAAAGAACGGACGGACATCGGCCTGGGAGAAGTCAAAGGCGGAGGTTAGGTCACCACAGACCGCGCGGCGCCAGGGCGTGACATCGACCTGAACACCGAAACGACGCTCGATCAGGCGCAGTACGGAAGTGTGGTCGCAAACCTGCGAATTGACCCATCCACCGCGACTCCACGGCGAGATGACGTAGAGAGGGACGCGTGGGCCCAGGCCATAGGATCGGCCGCGCAGTTCGGGCAGGTCGAGTTCTTCTTCGCCGGAGGCCGGATGCTGATGGTAGTCGCCGTCGGTCGGGACCGCCGAGGCGCCGGCATAACCGTTCGGGGCCGCGGGATCGGCAGCCGGCGGCGCGGGCGGCGGCACATGGTCGAAGAAACCATCGTTCTCGTCGAAATTGATGAGTAGCGCTGTGCTTGCCCACACCTCCGGATCGGCGGTCAGGGCATCGAGCACGCGCGCCGTATAGGCCGCACCCTGCGCCGGGCTTGATACGCTCGGATGTTCGCTGCCCTGCGCATCGGCGACGATAAAGGTCACCTGCGGCAGCTTGCCTTCCAGCACATCGGCGCGCAGCTGGTCGATACCGCGTGTCGACACACCGCGGGCGCGCAGCTCAGGGTCGCTGCCCGGATCGTTGCGATAGGCACTGCGGAAGGCCTCGAAACCGGCGAGCGGATTATCGGTGAAGTTGTCGGCCATGTCCTGATATATCTGCCAGGTGACGCCAGCGGCCTGAAGGCGTTCGACATAGGTTGTCCAGGTGTAGGAAGCCGCGTGGCCGCCGTTTTCCGGGAAATTGTCGTGTGAATTGCCGATCACCGGTCCGCCGGCGCGGGCGAACGGATCGTTGTTGCCACACCACTGGAACACCCGGTTGGGGTTGGTGCCGGTCTGCACTGCGCAGTGATAGGCGTCGCAGATCGTGAAGGTCTCGGCGAGCGCGAACTGGAACGGGATGTCCTGGCGGCGGAAGTAGCCAAGCGAATGGTTGTGCTTGGCGTCGGGCCAGCGCCCCATGCGGCCCTGATCCCAGGCGTGGTGCGCGTTCACCCACGAATGCGGCGTGCCTTCGACACGCATCAGGCGGAAATCAGCCATGGTATCCAGCGGAAAGGGCGCCAGAGGCTGGTCGGTGCCGGCGGCCGGCTGCAACCACGCGCTGCGCGGCTTTTGCCTGGCGAGCGGCGGCGCGGGAATGATGAAGCGGTCGCCGAAACCACGGACGCCGGAAAGCGTGCCGAAATAATGGTCGAACGAGCGGTTTTCCTGCATCAGCACCACGATGTGCTTCACGTCCTCGATGTCGCCGCTGCGGATAACGGGTGAGATAGCGGCGGCGCGGGCAATGGCGGGCGGCAGCATGGCGGCGGCGGCGGCGCTGAGTCCGGCCTGAAGCAGGCGACGGCGAACCGTGTCGATCATGGGTCTGGTCCTTGTAAATTCAGTGGCACCAGGGCGCGGTGACAATGGGTTCATGACTGGGTTTCGTGACTGGGTGGATTCAGATGTCGGCGACCAGGTGTTGCAGCACGCGCTTTTCCAGCACCAGCAGCGCGCCGGCGCCATTGGTACGCATAATGAGGCCGTCGGCGAGCGAGCGCGCCGCTTCATGTACCGCGCCGGCCAGGCGCAGGAATTCTGGTCTGCCGTTTCCGTTGGTGCCGTGCAGCGCGCAAAGCTGGCGCCAGTCTTGCACAAAGCTCTCCAGAAACCGGCTGAACCGTGCAGCATCAGCACCACTTATGGCGACCAGCTCACTGCGCAGGTCGTCGACCAGCCACTGCACCTCGGCGGCGGGCATTACAGGCGGTTGCTGGCTGTTTTCGGTCAGAAGCTGCGGGTTGCTATCCGGTCTCCAGGGCATTGTCCGCCACTGCGCGCGCGGCGGCGCCTCTCCGGTGGCGAACCGCCAGAAGCCTGCCGTGCCAGTGGTGTCCGCCACCAGATGGATACGGTCGGCGGGGGCGTTATTTTCGACATGATGCCGGCGCCAGTTGTCGAAAATCCAGGCCTCGCCGGCGGCCATATGCACGGACTGACCGTCGCAGTGAAAGCGCACTTCAGGCTGCGTGTTAACCGGGATGTGCAGCCGCACCCGCGTATGCCAGTGGTAGTTGATGTCGGCGTGCTCCGGTACACTCGCGCCCGGCGCCAGGCGCATCAGCCGTGAGCGGCTCCATACCACGCCAAAACCGGCGAGCACCTGCCGCAGATAGGGCATGGTTGCCAGCCATTGCGTCGGCAGCATGTGACCATGGACGGAATCCGTTTCTTCGCCACCCGCACTGATCAGCCTTGCGGCGCTATTGCCGGGCAGGCTGTCAGGGTGCGACACCCAGGCCGCCTCCGGCAGTGCCGCGACCTCAGCCTGCAAACGCGCGCCATCAAAGAGAACGGGAAGCTGGAAGAAGGGTTGTGACAGCTTCATATCAGTCCCTGTAGCTCGTCACAGTGTCGCCCAACGAGTCACGCAGCGGCGTAAGCCAGGGCGCGTAGTTTTGCCATTGTTCAAGTCCCTCGCGATTGATAGGTTGGCGCACCTGCTCTGAACTGGGTGTGCGCACACTGCGTTTGGTCTCGTGGAAAGCCAGGCAGGCTGGCTCAAAGGGCAGACCGGCATGCGCCAGCAGCCGGCGTACACCGCTATCCAGGTCGTCTACCAGGTCCTCGTATTGCGCCCTCAGTACGCGCTCCGGCAAGACCGTATTCCAATGACGCATGAGGTCGAGATAGGTACGATAGTGGCGTGCGAGATGATCGAGATCGTAGCTGAATTCCTGGTTGATCGTTCCGAACAGCTGTTTGAAATTGCTGAAGCCACAGGCCATGGGTTCGCGGCGCACGTCGATGATGGTCGCTCGCGGCAGGATCAGCTGGATCAGGCCGGTATGCCAGAAATTGTTCGGCATTTTGTCGACAAAGAACGGCCGGCCCAACCGGCGATAGACACGGGTGTCATCCATGAAGCGTTGGCCGAGCCGGCGAGCATCGTCCCTGGTCAGGTGACGCAGGATGTCAGGGTTCAGCGGCAGACCACAATCCGGGTCCTGTTGGCAAATTTCGTTGGCGTAACGCCCGATGACGGTCAGTTCCTGCGTTCCCTCGACCTGCGAATGGGAGGCCAGGATCTGCTCGATCAGGGTGGAGCCCGACCGTGGCAACCCGAGGATGAAAATGGGCGCCGGGTCATCCAGACCCCAGCCGGCGCGTTCCGCAAAAAACTCAGACGTGAAGACCGACTTCATCCGGCGAGCACAGCTTTCCGCGACCTCGGGGCGATAACGGGCGGTTGAGCGCCGCACCGTATTGGCCTTGTCGTAATATGCCCAGGACAATTCGTAATCGCGGCGGTCTTCGTGTGCCTTGCCCAGGGCGAAATTGAAATAGGTGCGATCCATATCCTGGATGGCGGGTTCGGTTTCCCTAGCCTGCATGTATGCGATGTCGTCGTCGCTAAAGCGATGGGTTTTCAGGTTGGCCAGGCCAAACCAGGCCACGCCTTGTCCGGGCAAAGCCTCCAGAGATGCGCGATAGTCGGCAATGGCCTCTGCCTGCCGGCCCGTAATCTTAAGAGCGGCCGCCCGCCATAGCCGCAGGTCAGCGATTTCAGCGGCGGATTGGCCCTGACCAGCCAGCAGCCTGTCATAGATGCCGATCAACGGCTCGTAATCACCCAGGCCGATACAGGCTGCGGCATACTGTTTGAGATATTCACGGTTGTCCGGATCATAGGCGAGCAGATGTTCGGCCTGTTGTCGCGCTTGTAAATGCTTCTGCTGTTGCAGCAGCACCAGGGCATAATCGAGACGCGCCGCGTGGTAATCCGGCGCATTTGCAAGTACCGATTCCAGCAGGGTCTCGGCTTCTGCCGGCACACCGCGCTCATTGCGGATACGCGCCAGCAAACGCAAGGCGCCAGTATTGCCGGCATCCTTGCGCAGATATTGGCGAATGATCTCTTCCGCCGGCGCGAAATCACCATCGGCCAGCAGACTGTTGGCGACCACCACTTCCGGCGGCAATTGTTTGAGCGTCGCCAGATGCTGCGCGGCAGCGGCTGCCTGAGCCGTGTCACCCAGCCTTATGTAAAGCTGCTCCAGCATGCCCCAACTGGCGGGCAGGGTCGGATTGAGGCGCACGGCTTCACACAGCGCATCAATGGCCGCCGACGCGTTTCCCAGCCCGATATGACAATGGCCGCGTTCCTGATAGAGGCGGCTGAAGCGCGGATGCAGCGCCTCAAGCCGTACCAGCATTGCCAATGCCTCCGGGACGCGCTGGTGTTCCCGCAGACTCCTGGCCGCCTGCAACAGGGCGTCCCGATCGTTTATATCGGCGAAGGCGTTCATAGCGACCTGCCGGCGGCCAGCAAGGGCTCAAGCCACGCCGGGTCCGGCTGATCGGCGTCGTAATATTCGAAGATCAGATGAATGCGGTCGGTGTCGCCGCTATTATGCACCCAGTGCGGGCCAAGGTTGTTGACCTCCACCGCCTCGCCCGCCGGAAAATGGCGCGCCTCACCTCCGAAGAAACAGACCACGCCGGGATTGGTCGTCACGGGAATATGGATCTTGTGCGGCCATTTCGCCGCCGGCTGATCGTCGATGTGCCGCAGGATTTCCGTACCCGGCGCCATCCGGGCCAGCATCACCCGCGGGAATACGCCGCGCGTGTAGCCGTAATCGCGGACGGCTTGTGCCAGCACCGGCTCCAGCAGATCGCGCCAGTGCGACCAGGCCGGACGGTCATGTGATTTTCGCCAGTCACGGGGCGTATCGGCGAAACGAAAGACGATGTGCTGTGTCTCGTCCAGCACGCCGAAGCGGTTCGGCTTGGCCGCGTTCTCAGCATCCCAGACCGCTTCAGGAATGGCCAGCACCGCCGTCTTCAGCGTGGCGATGTCGACCGGACCCAAATGGCGAACCGTCGTGGTCTTGCGCGGATTGGCGTTCATCGCAGGCCTTCGAAGCTGTAGCCGAACAGGTCGAGGTCCTGAGCATAGCGGGCGCTTACACCCTCGATCAGGGTCTGGTCGTAATAGTCACGATAATCTCGGTGCTGACTGCCATTGACCCGGTCCAGCGGGCGCGACGGAATACCGATGCGGGCGCAGATCGCCTCGTATGAATTCTGCATATCCTCAACGCGGCCAATTTGGTCGGTCAGGAGAGTCTTGCCGTCGTCCCCTGCCAGCAGCCAAGACTGCGGCTGAAACAGGATATGCTGTTCCGGCGGCGCCCGGAACAGAAAATGGTACATCGCCTCGCGTGGATGGTTCTGGAAATCGTCACCGCCCCTGAGCATAAAGGCGCAATAGGAGACGAAACGATCAAACGGATTGCGCACGAAGGCGAATTTGAAATAGTCGTTGAAGGCTTCGTCGCCCAGATAGGGCCGAACCTGTTGCAGGGACAGGTGGCCATGCTGGATCGCCGCCAGGTCGGTCCACGGAAAGCGCTTGTTGACGAACAGCCCTACCTGCTCAACATCCGTATCGCTGAGATGTTCGCGCAGGGCCTGGCGCACCGCATGGGTGCCGGTCTTGGGAACGGCGGCGAAGATGAAACGATGGTGATGGGAAACAATCATTATCTTATACGGGAAAAGCGCCCCCGTCTCGGTAGAGACGGAGGCGCTCAGTCTGACAGGGTTCTTATCAGAACTTATAGCTAAGCCCGACCATGTAGGTCGTGCCGCTCTGGGTCTGATTGTAGAGGTACTCGTTCTGGCCCCAGAACTGCGTATCCTTCTGATTGGTCAGATTGATCGCATCGAAGGTGAGCTGGAGCTTCTTGCTGATATTGTAGAAGGCCGCTGCGTCCACATAGGTGGATTCATCAAAGCCACGCGTACCATCATCCATGACGGTGGCACTATAGCCAGTAAACCACTTGCTGCGATAGCTCATGGACGCGCGGGCGCCCCAGGTGTTGGTTTCATAGTACACCGTAGCATTGTAGCTATTCTTGGACGTGCCGGTGAGTGACGGCGCATCCACATGAGAGTAGTTCGCCGAAACGCCCAGATTATCGAACGGTGCCGGCAGGAAGGTGAACTGCGCCTGCGCCGTCACTTCAAAACCCGACATGGTCAGCTTACCGTCATAATTGATCGGCATGGAGAAGGTGTGGACGATTGTATCTTCCGTAGCGCCCGGGATGGTGCCGGACGGTACGCCCGTTTCGCTGAAAGGAATGTCCTTCAGGTTCACAGAGGTAATATAGTTGGTGATTTCCTTCTGATACGCGCTGATCGAGAGCAGGCCGACCTTGCCGAAATAGTATTCCACGGCCAGATCGAGCGTGTTGTCCATATAGGGCTTCAGGTTCGGATTACCGCGCGACACCGAGATATCGCAGTCATTGGTAGGTTTGCCGTCCACTATGGTGACTTTGGTAATGTCGCAGCTGTCGTTACCCAGGAACGCCGTGCCTTGCGACGCCATGGAGCCGATACCGGGACGGTTTACGTTTTGCGTGGCCGAGAAACGTACCAGCACGTCCGGAGTCAATTCCAGCACCGTGTTCAGAGCCGGCAGAACGCCCGAATAGCTGCCCTTCACGTCAGACGTGCCGAGATAGGCGTAAGAGTCACCCTGGCTCCAGCCCTTGCTTTCCGTATTGGTCGAATAGCCGCGCAGACCGACATTACCGCGGAAACGCTTGCCGAACAGTTGGCTGTCCCAATCCGCCTGAACATAGAGGGACGTCGTTTCTTCCGAAATGTCATTGACGTTTTCAATATCCTGAATGACGCCGCCAGTCCCATCGGGCTTGGCTTCAAGGCGGTGATATTCGTCATACTTGGCGAACGCCTTGTCGTAGTCGCCGATCAGCCACGAACCGAATTCATTAGTGAAGACCGAGGTGATGTCGGCCACACTGTCGCCGCGCATTTCGTCATTGGTGCCGTTAACGCCACCATCATAGAAATAGCTGGCACCGTTCTGCGCCAACCTGTGATAGGCCGCCCCCGCCTTCAGGGTCCACATATCAGTGGCCTTATAGGTCAGGTTAAAGCTGGCTTCCTTGAGTTCCGAAGCGTTGTTGAAGGCGCGATAATAGAAGTCATCCATGGCGTAGATGGACGGATCTGTGAAATCCGTACCCGGATACGAGAACGAAGCCGTCTTGCCGTCCGCGCCGTAATCGGCCACCAGGTTCCCCTTGGCGCGCATGTAGAACTTGTCGTCATAAGGGGTGTCGTAGGTCGACTTCTCATAGCCGATATGGCCGTCGATCGAGAGCTTGTCGCTGACACTCCACTGGCCGGTCAAGACCGCCTGATTGAAACGGTTTTCGTTCAGTTCACGGCGATGCTCGCTGCCGAAGGTCGCGTTGGTTACGGCGAGGTTAGTGACATAGTTATTGGCATCCACCACGAGGTTGGTGATGGCTGAAGGGGTCTGGAAGGCGGCCGGCCAGACACCACCAGCCGGGGTATCGAAGCCCCAGGATTTCGTTCCCGATCCGAGCGGACGCGTGGCCAGATGAAGTTCGTCACGATGGGTAGTGAACTCGCTGTGCAGCAAATCGAGCGTCAGCAGCATGTTCTCCGTCGGACGCCATTGCACCGCGCCCGTCACGCCGAGCCGCTCCATATCCGCATCCCAGGAAGAAATACGGTTGCCGTCTGCGAGATACAGGTCGCCTGCCGTGAATTTGGCTTGCTGTTCGGCGCTCAGATGGGAAATGTCGAGGCCGTTATTAATCAGGTCGATCGCAGGGCCTTTCGGATTAAGCGGATCGGTGAAATCCGTCGCCCCCAGCTTGTCGTAAGTATAGTCGTTGTGGCCCTGTTCCGTGGTCCGGCGCTTGGTGTAGGCCAGCGAGACAGCCACGCCGAACTTGTTGTCCCAGTTGTGGCTGTAGAGGCCGACGATACGCGGCTGCGTATCCTTGGTATATTCATTGGTGCCGATATTGACGCCCAGCGCGCCCTTGGTGCCGGGGCCGTACTCGAAAGGCTTGCCAGTGAACAGGCCGACCGTGCCGGCCATGCCGCCTTCGGCCTGGGACGACTGGAAGGTCTTTTCAACTTCCACCTTCGAGAACAGTTCCGAAGCGAAGATGTTGAAATCGAAGGAGCGGTCGCGTGACCGCTGGCCGCGGCTGTCCTGGGCGGAGTCGACATTGCCCAGCACTTCCATGCCGTTGAGCTGCACGCGGGCATAATCAGGGCCCAGACCGCGCAAGCTGATGCGGCGGCCTTCGCCGGCTTCGCGGGTGATCTGAACGCCCGGCAGGCGCTGAAGGGATTCAGCCAGGTTCAGTTCCGGAAATTTCGCCATGTCTTCGGCGACGATGACGTCTTTCTGGATGTCCGACTTCTTCTTCAGGTTACGTGCAACACTGAGCGACTTGCGGAAGCCGGTAACGACGACCTCGGTGGGCGAGTCTTCCGTGGGAGCGGCGGCTGTTGTATCCTGGGCGGCGGCCAGACCAGGGATCAGGGCACACAGCGCGCCGAGTGCGGCACTCATCAGAATGCGGTTACGGAAGTCGACGGCGCGCCTGGCGGGCAGCGGGAGGTGGGAAGGCATGAGAGTCTCCGATCGTGTCCAATAGGCCTGGAATGCGATGCTTCCTTTCGCAGTGCCCGCCACCAAGTTCTCGTCATGGATCAATAAGGCGCAGAAATTCGCGCCCTCCGACCCCCATCGGAATTCAGAAAGCAAGCTTTGCCCAGCCCATAATTGTTAATATGAAGCAAATCTTAGATGTCTTAAAATAAATCTGGAGTAAACCAGTTTCGTTACGCTATGAAATATTATTTAAATATTGAAATAATTACATAAATTCGTCATGAAATTATGCAACTTTAAAAGTTTTCAATATAGCAATCAGATATCATCGCCAAACCTCAGCAACAGCTTTTTGGCGTACGATGTTCAACATTGAAAATGTTTGCATTTCATGATCCCAAAATAAAATGAGGCGCTCCGGATGTTTCCGGAGCGCCCTTCAGTCTTTTCTTTCAGTTTGGCTTAGTAGCTATATGCAACGCGTACGACAAAGTTGCGACCTGGCTCCATATAGTCCTTTTGATATGACGGGCTCTTGCCCTTGGTCGTGTAGTAGCGGTGACCATCGAGGATGTTCTGGGCGTCGAAATCCACCGCCAGCGCCTTGCTGAAATTATAGCGGGTATGCAGGTCGAGTGACTTATTCGGCTGAACCCACTTGTCGACCGCATTGTCACGCAGGTCTTCGATATAGGCGCCCTGGTACTGATAGGCCAGCTTGGCTTCGAAGCCATACTTTTGATAGGTCAGGGCCGCGTTGTAGTTCAGGTCCGGCGACTGGATGAAGGGGATCGGACGGCCGACGCGATAGTCGAGACCCGTTTCGGCTTCCGAGTTCTGGATGGTAACGTTCAGTTCGACACCAAAGCCGTCGAACGGCGCCGCCAGGCCTTCGAATGACTTGATCAGGTTCAGTTCGACACCTGAAATGGTCGCCTTCTGGCCATTCTTGGGTTGACTGATCTGGATTTCACCACTGGTTGTATCGGCATCGACTGACGACCCATTGGTAAAGATGAAGTCGTGAATGACCTTGTGGAAGTAGGTCGCCGACACCATGCTTGCTGCATCGGGATAGTATTCCGCCGAAAGATCGAGGTTAAGAGACTGCGCCGGTTTCAGGTCCGGGTTGCCGCGGCTGATCGCAATGATTTCGTGTGTAGCGGGATCGCGGGTGATCGATTCGCCGCGTGTCAGGTTGCTGTATTCCGGACGCGAGAAACTGGTCCACAGGGCGCCGCGATAGACAAGATTGCTGCCCTTGCGCCAGACCGCGGTGATCGACGGCAGGACGTTGGTATAGTCCTTATTACTGGTCTGGAAGCCAGATATGCCGCCGTTATCCTCGTCTTCTTCGGCCCAGTCGGTGTTTTCAACCGAGGTGTGCTCGATGCGGGCGCCGGTCACGACCTGAAGATCGTTGAAGCGCATATCCACCAAAGCATAGGCGGCGGTGATGGTTTCCGAACCGTTCTTGTCGTCTTCATTGAGATCCGCCTCCGACAGGGTGACCGGATTTGACTTCATCGCCGCCTGGATGGCGGTGATGACGCTGGTACGGTTCAGGATCGAACCATAATAGTATCTGCCGTGATCAATGCCTTCAACCTGGCGATCAACCAGACCGGACGTGGCGAGCGTGCTGGTGAGCATGGCCAGGCCCGTCATGTCGTCGTCCGATTCCCAGATCGGCGTAGAGTCATACTTGCGCTCGGACTTCGAATACTTGAAGCCGGCCTTGATGTGATCGAAAATACCGCCGCCCAGTTCGTAGGTGGCGTCGAGGCGCAGGGCCGTGCGAGCGTCGGTTTGCTTATCCTTGCTGTAGGAAGCGCCATTGAAGGCCAACAGGTCGTCACGGTGATCGACGTCAGCCGCAAAGGCCGGTAGTTGGGCCAGCGGGAAGCGCGGGTCTGCAGAAGACCACAGGATGCCCGTGCGTTTGAATATATCACCGCAGACGGCCGACATGTCATCGTCACCGCCGTCGCAGTTGAACCCAATGCCGTAGCTGCCGGGATCACCCTTTTCGCCGTAGGAATAGCTCAGGTCATATTCGAGAGTCAGCGCGCCCTTGCGGGTGATACCGCCGCCATTCAGCGTCATCAGGCTCGAATTCTGATCCTGGGTGCCGAAGCTGCGCGCGAACTGGAAAGCCTTGGGGTCCCAGACACCCGAACGGCCGGCCAGTGACCAGTAGGAATTTTCAGTGGCGTCGGCGTCGGTGATGATCCCGTCATTGTCGGCATCGACGATCTGGGAGGTGGTATAGCCGTAAATATTACCCTTGGTGCCCGTACCGGTGATCATGCTTTCCGGTGATGCCAGGCTGGTATCGTCGATATTGACCTGGGCCAGACGCGCCGTGCTGCTGCTCTTTTCATCGGTATAGTCATTGGTACCGATGCGCTTAAGCTTCGAGAACTGGCCGCGCAGGTAAAGCTGCGTATCGTCGCCGTGATAATCGACCGAGAAGTTGCCGCCGAAACGCTCCTGCGAGCCCTTGCGGTAATCAAGGTCGATACCCGGCAGATACAGCGACTTGTCATCGATCGGCTCTTCTGAGTCGGCGCGCCAGTGGTAGGGCTCCCACTCACCGTCATTCTCGGTTTCTTCGTTGTGATAATAGCTCTTGCCGTAGTTGAACGAACCGAAGACGCCCCATTTGCCGCCATCGAAGCGATGCGATGCATCAACCTGGATCTGGGCATTGCCGTCCTTTTCGCCCTGGGCTTCAGCACGGTCATTGATGCCATAGCTGGCAAAGACGCGAACGATGTCTTTCTTGAAATCGAAGGCATTGGGCGTGACGAAATTGACCGCACCACCGATGGCGTCACCATCCATGTCCGGGGTCAGGGTCTTGGAGACCGAAATCGACTTCAGACCATTGGGCGGAAGCACCGTCATCGACATACGGCGGCTGTCCGTATCTGTCAGGGCGACGCGGACCCCATTCATCGAGTAAGTGTTGAAAGTACCGCCGAAGCCACGGATGGCGACATATTCGCCTTCACCGGTTTCCTGGTTGACGACGACATTGACGCCCGGCACGCGCGCCAGGGCATCGGCGGCATTGGCATCCGGCAATTTGCCCAGATCATCAGCCGAGATCACATTAGTGACCGCTGTGGCCTTTTTCTGCTGGCTGATAGAGTTGGCATTCTGCAGGCGCTGGCCGGTAACGACGATCTCGGTCGGTGTAGCGTCGGCATTCGAGGACTGGGCCGGCGCCTGATCCTGAGCGGCGGCTGCGAACGGCGTCAGGGCGCATAACAGGGCGCCGAAACTGGCGCCCATCAGCGATAATTTTGGGGTGGAAGACATGATGTTTCTCCAAACGTGTGCATAAGCCCGAATTGCGATGCTTCTTTACCGGACGCCGGAACCTCATCGTGTCCCTGCCTTCGCGCAGGCCGATACACATGGGGGTGCATCTTCTGACACAAGACAGAATTCAGGTGGATCAAGTTACGTCCAAACCAATTTTATTAATAAGAAGCCGTTGCTTAATGTCTCAAAACAAATCTGGTGTAAACCAGTTTTATTAGACTAATAAATATAATTTCGATTCTGCAATATTTAACAATACTGTCACAAAGAGATGCTTATATATGCAATTCAATGTCACAAAATTTCCAATAACACGGAGCATCGCGCTCACGCAAAGGCGAGCGCGCGACGCAATTTTCGTTTTTATTGTTTATTTCGTGACGCGGATATCCACGCTGACCTTCAACGCATCGTGACGCCAATATTCGAGGTCATATTCAACCACCCGTTCCTGCGCGTCATAACTGATACGCTTGACCAGAAGCCCCGGCAGTCCAGATTTAATGCGTAAGGCCGCCGCTTCGTCCTGCGTCAGGGCACAGGGCTGCATATCGATGCGGTTGCGAATGACGGACACATCATACTGGTTACGCAGAACCTGGGTCAGAGATCCTTCAAGATCATGGTTCAGCAGGCCAGGTGCCAGACGCGGATCGACATAAATGGTTTCAACCAGCACGGCGCGTTCATCTATATGACGGCGACGGCGCAATTCAAACAGGGGCGCGCCTTCCGCAACACCGAAGACAACGGCCAGTTCCGGTGTGGCGATCACTTCACGCGTGCCCAGCAACTCGGTCCGGGGTGCACGCCCTTGGGCCGACACATAGGACATGAAGCCTTCCCAGCGGGTCGGATCATAGACGACCGGCGGCGGCGACACATACCAGCCGCTGCGTTCCTTACGGTAAATCAGTCCTTCGGCCTCAAGCTGGAAAAGCGCTGAACGCACAGTACCCCGGGCCGCGCCCGTGCCGATCTGTAGCTGACGCTCAGACGGCAGACACGCGCCCTGTTCCAGGTCACCGCTGTGGATACGGGCGGCGATACTGTCACGGACGCCGAGATAATGCCGCAGATCACCGGCGTCGGCGCCAGGTTCTGCCATGTCCATCCACCAGTCGGGCCGGGCAAGCGAACGTTTGATGGTCATAAAGCACAGGCTTTCACGAAATGAACAGTGGCAAGTCCATCGCCTTAAATCAGTTCGCCGGCTTTTTCTACCGCGCTGAGGCCAGATTGCGAATCAAAGGCAAATAGCTGGCAAAACCGGCGATTTCCATGCCAATGACCTTACCCAACTCGTCATAAGCTCGCAGTTTAAGGGCGCCTTCATGATGCGGTTCCGCCAGGAAGACAGCGATTTCGGCCTCGCTCATGACGCCGCCCTGTAAGGTAAAGCTTTGCAACGATGCACCGCTCAAGGCCTCAAGATAGGCCGGATGAGTTGTGGCGAGATAGCGCTTGGCGCGGACGTGCAGGGCAATCGGTTCAGTAACCCCCGGCGGCAGGGCGCGCGCCAGAAAGCCCGAACCAATGCATTCGTGCCTGGTATCGATGCCGCGATCGGCGGCGTCCTCACCAAACTTGTGCAGCAGATGACCAATATCATGCAGCAGCGCGGCGACCACCAGCTCATCGCTGGCGCCATCAATGCGGGCATAGTGGGCGCACTGTTCCGCATGTTCGCGCTGGCTGACGTCCTCGCCGTAATGATCATCGCCCCGGCTGGCATAGATCTGCTGTATCTGGTCCACGAAGTCCTGAGCCGCCTCAAAATCAGGCGTGCGCATACGGTCGGCAGGCAAGGTCATCAACATCTCGATTCTTAACGATAATATCTGGTCTATACCAAAACGAATATATTGTCACAAACGATTTTCGCTGCCGTTTTGTGAAACTTAAGCGACGAAATTGTCATGAAAAATTCAAGCACGGCGGAAATCGTCTGGTCTATACCAGCCGTTAAATTCTTTCCTGCAGGGGCCGCTCATGACCAAGTCACCCGCCATTGATACCAATCGCCGCCAGTTGTTGCAGATGGCCGCCGCCGGCCTGAGTACGGCCGCTCTGGCCTCTTTGCAGAAAGCCATGGCGACCCCGGCCAATAACAAGACCGGCACAATCATGGATGTTGAGCACGTCGTTATCTTCATGCAGGAAAATCGCGCGTTTGATCATTATTTCGGCGCCTTCGCCGGCGTGCGCGGCCAGGGCGATCCGCGCCCCTTACGCCTGCGTAATGGTCACAGCGTATGGCGTCAACCGAGCGACCAGCATCCGGACGGCTATGTCATGCCCTACTGGGCCGACTCGAAGACGGCCAACGCCTATGTCGTCGATGGCGCCGACCAGGGGCACGACGCCGCCACCATCATAGTCAATGGCGGCCACTACGACCAGTGGGGTGTCTCCAAGCAGTTGCACAACCGCATGACGCACTACAAGGCGTCGGACCTGCCATTTTATCATGCCTTGGCCGCCAATTTCACCATCTGCGATGCCTACCACTGCTCGACCCTGACCCAGACCTATCCCAACCGCCTTCACCTGTGGACCGGCTGCAATGGCGCCGGAAACGTCGGCGGCGCACCGGTGCTGTCGAATTATGGCGAGGACGAAACCCCCAGCGCCGACATGGCCGAGGATCGTCCGATCAAGGCCTATGAATGGACCACCTATGCCGAACGCCTGGAAAAGGCAGGCATCGACTGGAAGGTCTATCAGGAATACGACAATTTCGGCGATAACATTCTCTCGGTCTTCAAGACTTTCCGGCCGTGCGACAAGACCTCCAGCCTCTATAAACGCGGCCGTTCGTGGGTCTCCGAAACCAAGCCGGCACCGGACCGGACCCGTTCTGACGGCCAGCAACTGGTCGAGACGTTCCGTGCCGATATCGCCGCAGGCAAGCTGCCGCAGGTCTCGTGGATCGTCACCGCCGCGGCGCTTTCCGAGCATCCGAGCTGGACGCCGGCCGACGGCGAGAATGTCTGCGCCAAGCTGATCGAGGCCCTGACCGACCATCCCGAGGTCTTCGCCAAAACGGTGTTCATCATCAATTACGATGAGGCCGGCGGTCTTTACGACCACATGCTGCCGCCCTCGCCGCCCGCTGATGACAGCCAGGGCTGGAGCGGTGTCAAAGTTGCCGGTGAGTTCAAGGACTACGGCGATGAGTCCGGCAACCCAAACAAAGGCCTGCAACCGCTGGGCCTGGGCATCCGCGTGCCGGCCATGGTGATCTCGCCATGGAGCCGCGGCGGTTTCGTCTGCTCTGAGGTTTTTGACCACGTCTCGACGATCAAGTTCATGGAAAAGCGCTTCGGCGTCACGGAGCCCAACATCAGCGCCTGGCGCCGCGCCATTAGCGGCGACCTGACCTCTGCTTTCGACTTCAAGACCCCGAACGCCGACCTGTCGCAGCTCAACCTGCCCTCGACCGACGATTATAAGGCGCGCCTGGCCCATGCCGCCGCCCAGCCTTCGCTGAAGATTCCGGATATGCAGGCGCCAGGTGGTCAGCCCACTGAGCAGCGCCCGGCACGCCCCCTGCCCTACGCTATTGGCGCAAACGTTCGCCAGGCCGGCAAGGATGTGCTGATCGACCTGACGAATACCGGCACCAAGGCGGCGGCCTTTACTATCCATGACTACGCGCCTTATAATGTCACCGGACCATGGCGCTATACGCTGGATGCGGGCCAGTCACATCCGGCCGGCCAGTGGAACCATCGGGGCCGCGAGGTCTATGACCTGGCGGTGCATGGCCCGAACGGTTTCTACCGTCATTTCAAAGGCGTCCAGCGCGATGACGACAAGCTTGTGGTCGAGCCGGTTCTGGTCGTCGCCAGCGAGAACGCCAAAACAGGCGAACTGAGCCTGGCCGTGCAGAACACCGGCTCCGCTCCGGTTGAGATCAGCCTGGTTAATGATCAGCGCTATAGCCAGGCAGATCGCACGATCAGCCTGCCGGTCAACGGGGTCGAAACCGTACGTCTTGACCTCACCGCCAGCGATCAGTGGTACGACCTGACGCTGAAGATCGCCGGCAATGACCAGTGGCTGCGACGTTATGCCGGCCATATCGAGACCGGCCGCGCCAGCCGCACCGATCCCGGCATCGGCGCCATGGTCGTCTGATGACAGACAGTTATGACGTCGCGGTGGTCGGGGGCGGAATCATCGGTCTCGCCCACGCCTGGACCGCCGTGAAGGCCGGGTTGAAAGTCGCGCTGTTCGAGCGCCATGCGCGGGCTGTCGGCGCCTCGATACGCAATTTCGGCTTCATCACCGTCACCGGCCAGCAGCGCGGCGACTTTCACCGTCTGGCCATGCAAACCCGCAATATCTGGCTGGAGGTCGCCGAACAGGCCGGAATAGAAATCGAGCAACGCGGGCTTTATGTCAGCGCCCGCTACGCCGAATCCGAAGACGTGCTGCGCGCCTTTCTCTATACCGAAATGGGCGAGGATTGCCGCCTGCTGCGCCCTTGCGATGCGCCTTTCCTGGCGAAGGGCCAGCGCGCCGTGTTGCATTCGCCGCATGATATCCGCGTGGAATCGCGCACCGCCATTCCAAAGCTCAGTGCCTGGCTCGCAGACCGCGCCGATCTCTTTTACGGCGTATCGGTCACCGGCGTCGAAACCGGACGTCTGCATACCTCCATGGGCGATATCCACGCCGAACGCATCATCGTCTGTCCCGGTGACGACCTGACCGGCCTGTTTGCCGAACGCATAAAAGCCGCCAATATTTCGCGCTGCCAGTTGCAGATGTTGCGTCTGGCCGATCCCGGCTTTCGCCTGCCCGGCGCGGTGATGTCCGATCTCAGCCTGATCCGTTATCTCGGCTATGCCGACCTGCCGGAAGCCGCCGCCCTGAAAGCGCGCCTTGAAGCCGAACATAGGGCGCAACTGGCCAATGGCGTCCACCTGATCGTGGTACAGAGCGCCGATGGTTCGCTCGTGGTCGGGGACAGCCACCATTATGGCGATGCGCCGGAGCCCTTCGCCTCCGAGGCCGTCGACCAGCTCATTCTCGAAGAATACCGCGCCGTCCTGGGCGCCTCGCCGCCGGTCACCGAACGCTGGAGCGGCACCTACGCCACCTCGCCCGACCAGCTGTTCCTGATTGACCAGCCCCTGCCCGATGTCCGCCTTGTGGTCGTTACCTGCGGCGCCGGCGCTTCCACCTCGTTCGGCATCGCCGAACGTACCTTTCAAAGCTTCTGAGGTTTCCATGACGTCTCCTATCAAAGCCTTCATCTTCGACTGGGCCGGCACCATGGTCGATTTCGGCAGCCTGGCGCCGGTGCGCGCCTTGCAATCGGTCTTCGCGCTCGAGGGCATCGACCTGACCATGACCGAGGCCCGTGCCGACATGGGCATGGCCAAGCGCGCCCATATCACTGCCATCCTCGGCCGTGAGCCCATGCGATCGCAATGGCGCGAAATCAAGGGCCACGACGCCGGATCGGCCGACATCGACCACCTGTTCAACGCGATCGGCCCGCTGATGGAGCGCGCCGCGACCGAATGCGCCGTGCTGATCCCCGGCGCGGCCGATCTGGTGAAGCACCTGCGCTCTAAGGGGGTCCGCATCGGCTCGGGCACCGGCTATAGCCGCGAAATGATGGCGGGCATCCTGCCCAATGCCGCGGCGCAGGGCTATGCGCCGGATCTTGTGGTCTGCGCCGGCGAAACCGCCGAGGGCCGCCCGTCACCGCTCATGACCTGGAAGGCGATGGTCGATCTCGGCGTCTGGCCGGCGCGCGCCTGCGTCAAGGTCGATGACGCCACGGTTGGCATCTCCGAAGGCCGCGAAGCCGGCGTCTGGACGATAGGCGTGGCCGCCAGCGGCAATGGCACCGGCCTCGATCTTGTCGAGTTCACCGCCCTGTCATCACAGGATCGCAAAACCCGCGTAACAGCATCGGCTGAAGGTTTGCGGGAAGCCGGAGCGGACTTCGTCGTCAGCAGCGTCGCCGATATTCCCGCCCTGCTGCCCGAGCTCGAAAACCGCATATCCGCAAACCTATATCCCGGCACCCTTCCTGCCCGCATCCTTCTTTAATTTGGCCGTATCTGAGGCAAAAAATGAGCACGATCGACGCCCCCCTGCCCGCCGGCGCCAAACTGAGCGGCTTCACCGCCTGGC
>CAMLIY010000008.1 GCA_946480125.1 uncultured Asticcacaulis sp. | reverse complement strand
ACGTCCGCCAAGGCCCAGGCCGATGCCGCCCAGAAGCCGGTACAGGTTTCGGCGCAGATCCACGGCAAGTCGGCCCAGGAGATCATCGCCGAGATCGCCACGACCAAGGCGCCCGCGCCGGTAGCTTCCGCCAAGAGCCCTGCCAGGGAAACCGGCCAGTAAAAAACACCCCAGTGTATCCGAAAAGCGCGCCAATCAGAACGGTTGGCGCGCTTTTTTGTCTTTTCTGTGTTCCCGGACAGGCCGTTAGGATTTCAACAACCTTAATCTGACAGGTTGGCCCAAAGGCTCATCTTAACCATGAGTCGCGGCCGGCGTTTGCGCGCCTGTACGCGACGAATGGATGAGACAGTCTGAAAGAAATTCAACGCCTTAATCCTATTTAAAGTTTGTCAGGGGCCAAAAATGACGAAACCCAGTACCGCTAATCCGACCGGCGAATTCAAGCTCTCGAACCTGTCGTTTACCGTAAAATTCATGGCGCCGGCCGCGGTCGCCACCGCACTGATGGCCGTGCTGGCCTTTGGCGCCATCTATGTCATGAACGGCCAGGGCAAGACCATCGACGACATCAACACCAAAGCCCTGCCGCAGGTTGTCGAACTGGGCGACATCAAGTCCTCGATCAAGGAAGCCAATGGCCAGCTTTATAACGCCCTGACCAAGAAGGCCACCGACCCGTCGGCCAATGCCTCGGCCACCGTCACCAAGGTCACCGAGGATCTCGGCAAGATCGAAACCCGCGTCAAGACCGATGGCGGCAAGGCTACCGATCCGGCGCAGAAGAAGCTGCTCGCCGACCTGGCCAAGGAAGTGAAGACCTACAAGGAAGCCGTCGAATTCGCCGGCTCGGTCATGGATGTCGATTTCACCTCGGTCGGCCCGATGATGGCCCAGTTCGATGACGGCTACGCCAAGATGTCCGATATCAGCGACCAGTTGATCAAGGCCAATGTCGCCGCCGCCACCAAGGCCGCCACGGACGCCAAGGCCGCCCAGACCGCCGGCATCAGCTTCCTGACCATCTTCGCCGTCATTATGGCCTGCGTCTCCGGCGCGATCGCCTTTGTCTTCTCGCGCGTCACCGTTACTGGCATCAACCGCATTGCCAAGACCACCGAAGAACTGGCCAACGGCAACCTGAATGTCGATATCTCCGCCCTCGCCCGCCGCGATGAGTTGAAGTCGGTCGTCGACAGCCTGAACGTCTTCAAGTCGAACGCCGAGGAGAAGGAACGCCTGATGGCCATCGAGGCCGCCACCTCCAAGACCCGCGAGGAACGCGCCCGCCAGATGGCCGAACTGGCCGAACGCTTCCGCCACGAAGCCCAGGACATGCTCGATGCACTCAGCAATGCCGCTTCCGACCTCGACGCCAACGGCCGCACCCTGCTGACCATCGCCCAGGAAAACGAGCGCCGCTCGCAATCGGCCGTCTCATCGATCCGCAACTCGGCCGATAACGTCCAGAACGTCGCCTCGGCCACCACCGAACTGTCGGCCTCAATCGGCGTCATCGGCGACCAGGCCGTCCGCTCGGTTGAAATCGCCGCCGAAGCCGTTTCGGAAGCCGACCGCACCAACGATTCCATGGCCGAACTCAGCCGTGCCGCCGACCAGATCGGCGAAGTGGTCGACCTCATCAACGCCATCGCCCAGCAGACCAACCTGCTGGCCCTGAACGCCACGATCGAATCCGCCCGTGCGGGTGAAGCCGGCAAGGGCTTCGCGGTCGTCGCCTCCGAAGTGAAGTCGCTCGCCCAGCAAACCGCCAAGGCCACCGACGAAATCCGCGAACGCATCAAGGATATTCAGTCGGCCGCTTCCAACGGTGTGAACGCCATCAAGGGCATTGGCGAAACGATCAAGCACATGAACGAGATCGCCTCGTCCATCGCTGACAGCGTTCATCAGCAGGGCGACGCCACCAACGAGATCGCCCGCAACGTGAATGAAGCGTCAGACGGCACCTCGATGGCCTCGTCCTCGGTTTCGCAGCTCTCCGCTTCCGCCGCCGATACCGAGAAGGCGTCAACCGAAATGCTCGGCGCCGCCAACCAGCTGACGCAGCGCACCGAAGCGATGAGCGAAAACATCCGTCGCTTCCTGTCGGAACTGACGGCTGCCTAAATCACTGAAAGACCTGCATGCCCCGCAGGCCTGACGTAAAATTAGACGGAGATGCTGAGAGGCGTCTCCGTTTTTTTATGGAAACTTAACCATATTGCACTGCGGTATGATTCACCCGATATTAAACCTTCGGTCGTATTTAAGCAGCATGGGCCACAGACCTCCTCCACGGCCCTTCAGAACCCCGTTGTAAAAACCTGCGTGAAAGTTGCAAAATGCAAACCTCGACCTCCAAGACTCTCCTGGCCGGCGCTCTCGCCCTCTCCTTCGCTCTCGTCACCACCCAAGCCTTCGCGGATTGCGATGAAGGCCAGGAAACCATGGTCGGCAAGGCCATCGCCGCCGCTGCCAGCGCCAAGATCGCCCCGGTCGTGCCGACGCAGACCAAGCAGATGATCAATCTGGAAACCTGCGATACCGCTGGTGCAAGCGTCACTTCGGAATTCAAGTTCAACGTCATTGGTTCTGACGGCCTTTACTGGGTTACCGGCACTGCCAAGATCGCCGGCGGCAAGGTCGCCGACATGAAATTCAGCGGCCTGAGCCCGAACCTGGCCGCCGCCTCAAGCAAGGCCGGCATCAAGCTGGCCTCCAACTAATCCCGAAGCCCAGGCTTCTGTTTGATAATCACTGAAAAAGATGCGGAATTTTTCCGCATCTTTTTTTGTGCCTTTTCATCACCGGCAACTATTAATATTTGTGTCGTTACCCAATAAGGGATCAGCCAAAACCACGTTAAGCAAGCTTAAGAAAGTCTTCCTGACTGATTTAACTGAATGTTTTCCTATCTATTATAACATCGCTCTATCCTGAAGAAACTCAAGGAGAGGAAAACAAAATGATCAAGAATACCCTTATCGCCACTGCCGCTATTCTGGCCCTGTCGGCCGCTGCGGCCAATGCCGCCACCTGCACCGATGACCAGGAGTCAGCCGCCGGCATGCTGGCAGCCGGTGTCGGCAAGTCCGCCGTATCAAAGGTTGTTGCCGTTACCGGCAAGCAGATGGTCAATATCGAATCCTGCGACTTCCGCGGCGGCAGCTATCAGGTCGATTACAAATACAACTTTCTTGCCGCTGACGGCCTTTACTGGGTTGAACTATCGGCCAAGTTCGGCGCTGATGGTTCCGGCGCGACCACCAAGGTCACCAAGTCCAGCCCCAACATGGCCGCAGCCGAAGCCAAGGCGGGCGTGAAGCTGGCCTCTAACTAGGCCGTAAACTCATAATATCACGGCCTAAGCCTGCCAGATAAAAAGCCTTCAGACTTCAGACTGAAAATACCCCTCGTGACAGCTCACGAGGGGTATTTTTGTCTGTCGTAGAATTTCCGGAATAGTCCATTCGTCTGTCCGACGATGCCTACTTCCTGTGGATGGGTTTAAAATCCTGCGGGCGACTGACCGCACGGGGTTCCTTGCTGCGCGGACTGGCGAAAAGCCCTCCGAACAAGGCGAAAGAGGTCATGGCGTGTTGTTTCTTGTCTTGATCTTGCATGGTTGCGTCTCCTTTTCCAAATGCGTTGCCTTTACAAGCGTATGGCCAGAAGACGCGGCGCAGCTCGCAGGGGCTTTCACCCTCTCAGTCGTCGTCGCGTCGTGAATTAACTATGCCAAAAAAAATCGCGAATTACAATAACTAATCCGAACACGGAACAAATTACTGCATTTTTTTAGGTTAACTATCTGATATTATTTAATTGTTTAAAAAATAAAATAATTAAAAAACTGAATTTTTGAAATTCCTTCGGAAGCTGCGTGATTCATTATAAAGCAACTCTCTTCACGTAGATTAGCGCCAGATCAAAACGATCTTCAGCCTGCCAGGTTGATACGGCGCGGAGTGTCAGTTTCATGTTTAAATCAGCGATCGTTTTAGGCAGCGCCGTTATCTGCGCCGTCCTGGCCGGCACAGGCGTCCTGTCGCTTGGCCAGCATGCCACCCAGGCTGATATCGCCGTACCTGAAAGCGCCAGCGCCAGCGTCATTTCTAGCGAAACAACCATCGATACGCATGTGACTGCGATCCCGAAAGCCCGTGACGGGCACTTCTGGGCCAATGCCACAGTTAACACGCGCGCCGTCCGCTTTCTCGTCGATACCGGCGCCACGGTCGTGGCCCTCACCCCGGCGGATGCGCAGCGTCTCGGTTTTGATGCCAAAACCCTAACCTATGATCGTGAAGTCTCGACTGCCAACGGCAAGACCTATGCCGCTTCTGTCAATCTCAGCGTTGTCGGCATTGGTCAGAGCACTGTGCGTAATGTCGATGCTATGGTCGTCAAGGAAGGCCTGACCACATCCTTGCTCGGCATGAGCTATCTCGGCCGCCTGTCGCGCTTCGAGGCGACACCATCGAGCCTTATCCTTCACCCTTAACCGGCTTCTTCCGCCCGTTCATAGGTTTCCCGACGCGCTTCGACCGCCGCCAGTGCTTCACGCACCGCGGCGATCGCCCGATCCATGACTTCCAGGCCCGCGCCCGATTGGATTGACTCCACCGTCATGATGCGACGAAAGGCCCGAGCCCCCGGCAACCCGTGCATGATGCCGAGCATATGACGGCTCATATGCGATAACGGCACACCGACGGCCAGTTGTCCGGCCATATAAGGGCGATAGGCTTCCAGCGCTTCGAACGGCCCGATATCTTCGCCTTCGCCAAAAAACAAACGATCTACCTGCCCCAGCAAGGCGGGTTCGTGATAGGCCGCGCGCCCCATCATGACGCCATCCACGCCTTGGGCCAGATGTGCCTGAGCCTCTTCCACTGTGCCTATTCCCCCATTGATGGCGATGATCAGGTCCGGATAGGTCCGCTTCAGTTCATACACCAGTTCGTAATCGAGCGGCGGCACATCGCGGTTTTCCTTGGGCGACAATCCCTTTAACCAGGCCTTGCGGGCATGGACGGCGAAAGACTTGACACCCGCCTTGCGGCAGGCTTCGACAAGCGTGAACAGGCTGTCACGCGGTTCCTGATCATCAACGCCGATACGGCATTTGACGGTCACTGGCAGACTTACAGCCTCGATCATAGCGCGCATGCCATCGGCCACCCGTTCAGGCTCGCGCATCAAACAGGCGCCAAATGCGCCGGATTGCACACGATCCGACGGACAACCACAGTTTAGATTTACCTCATCATAGCCCCAATCTTCGGCGATCCGGGCACATTGCGCCAACTCATCCGGTTCAGAGCCACCCAGTTGCAGCGCGACGGGGTGTTCCATATCACTATAGCCAAGCAAGCGCTCTCGATCGCCATGGATGATGGCTTTGCTTGTGACCATCTCGGTATAGAGCAGGGCATGGCGCGTGAGAGTGCGATGGAAGGCGCGGCAATGCCGATCCGTCCAGTCCATCATCGGCGCAACGCTGAATCGGGAGATCATTTTACGACCCGTTTTTTTAATTTTATCAGACATTTGCCGACTTATCCACCATATTATTCACACCCATTAAAGCTCGTTTTAGCTCATTTATTCGTCGCGAGCACATCAATGATGTGCTATTTGAAACTCATGATGTGCTGCAGGAGAAGGCTATGGGAACGGTCCATCCCAGAAAACGGAAAGACGGTACCACAAGCTACCAAGCCCAAGTATTTATAAGGCGTTCCGGCAAAATCGTACATCGTGAAGTACGGACTTTCGATCGAAAACAGGCCGCATCTGCTTGGCTCGAAGCACGGGAAAAAGAACTCAGCACGCCCGCGGGGCTGGCCTTAGCACATCATAAGGACCCCGTCTTGTCAGATATCATCGATCGGTACGTGGATGAATCGCTGAAGGTGATCCGAAAAACCAAGGCTCAGGTGCTGAGATCCATTAAATCCTTCGACCTCGCCGAGATGAATGCGTCGGAAGTCACGAGTGAGGATATTGTAGCTTTCGCAAAAGAACTAACCAAGACGCGCTCGCCACAGACGGCAGGCAACTATCTTTCCCATCTTGCCGCCATATTCGCGATCGCCCGACCGGCCTGGGGCTACAAGCTCAACGAACAGGCCATGAAGGACGCCGTGACTGTCTGCAAGCGGCTGGGGCTCATCAGCAAGAGCCGAGAGCGCGATCGCCGCCCGTCCCTTGAAGAGCTGGATACACTTATGTCCCATTACCGGGACCGTGAAACGCGCACGAATAGCATCCCGATGTCGAAAATCGTGCCATTCGCGATGTTTAGTACGCGGCGGCAGGAAGAGATCATCCGTATCAAGTGGTCTGACCTAGACGAACGAAATTCCCGTGTGCTCGTCCGAGATATGAAGAACCCCGGCGAAAAGGTAGGTAACGATGTCTGGTGCGACTTGCCGCCGGAAGCCTTAGCTGTCGCGCTGTCTATGCCAAGGGTTGCGGACGAAATCTTCCCATATTCGGTTCATGCCATCACAGCGCAGTTTACCAGGGCCTGCAAGCTGCTGGATATTGACGACCTGCATTTTCATGATCTTCGCCACGACGGCATTTCCCGCCTCTTCGAACTTGGCAACTCGATTCCCAAAACGGCGTGTGTGAGCGGGCATAAAACCTGGAATAGCCTGAAGCGCTACACGCACATTCGGGAGTGGGGCGACAAGTATAAAGACTGGAAGTGGTTTGGCGTCGCTTACGCGCGCTACAGCACGGAAGTGCCCAGCGGCAAGACACGGGTGTCAACGAGAGCCATGCCACGGAAACGCTAAAGCCCGGCCTCCGGCCTGTCTTACCGAAGAGAATGCCACAGATAGCTCCCACCATCCAGCGATACAACATAAACCTAGAAGGCGATCTAGGTTTGTGATAAGGTAGGTCATCAATGCCCACAGTCCTGACACTGAGGAACATTCGGATTGTGATTTATACCAATGACCACCCACCAGCCCACGTCCATGCGTTGAAAGGAAACGAGGCTTGCGCCCGGTTTAAACTCAATTGCCCCGACGGCCCAGTTGAGTTGTGGGACCATGACGGGTTTCGCGTGGCCGAACTAAATGAAATAGGTGCGGTCATAGCCAGAAACCTCTCTCTGGCATGCCGAAAATGGAATGAGATACATGGCTGAATTCAAATCTATCGACGAAGCAGAATTCGTCCGAAAGCAAAGACCGGCCATAAGTGGATTTCGCGCTGAAAGCGCCAGATTTGACACCGCATCCGGACAGCTACAGGTGCAACTCACAAATGGGGTAACGGCGGGTTTTCCGGTTACCTTGATAAAGGGCTTGGAGACAGCGTCGCCTCAGGACCTCGCGCACATCGAGATCCAGGGCCGAGGCTTTGGTTTGCATATACCAAACCTTGATGCTGATATTTCGGTGGTCCAGCTCTTTTCGGACTTTCTCGGATCTCAGGTGATGGCACAAGCAGAGCGCAGGATGATCGCCAGCCGTGATAATGGCCGGAAAGGTGGAAGGCCGACTCTGAGAGCCAGCGCGGGTTGCTGACCCTGCCTCAAAGTGAAATGCCTAATGGGGGGGTGTGCGCGCCCGACGGGTCGACACAGCGCCTGCGAGGCTAACGAAGCCTCTATGGACCCGAGCTCGGTGCTCCGAGGCCGAACTTACCCGATATTGATTTCTGGATTCGGCAACAACGGCCGCTTTTTACGAGGCCGCTGGTACAGTGTCGGCATAGTTCCTTTGCATATGCACAAACGCCTGCGCCTCCTTTCATTCAAGTTCGACACCGGTGATCCTATGCCCGACACTCAAGCCGCCTTGCAGCAAAGCGCCACCGCGCGTTACACAATCGATAAATTGGTACTCACGCCCGACGATATCGACCTCTCTCGCTCTCCACTGGCCGGTCATTTTGATGCGGAGACGTACGTCCTCGGCGCCTTCAATCCAGGTATGACGCGACTCCCGAACGGCAATCTCGTCATTTTCGTGCGGGTGGCTGAAGCCTTACGCCAACCCATTGTTGACGGACACGTTCATGCGATACGCTGGGATGAAAGCGGCAAATACGTACTGGATGCCTGGCCGCTCGAACACGCCAACACGGCCGATCCTCGCAAATTCCTGCTGCAGGGTGGCGGCTGGAAAATCATGGCATTGACGTCACTATCCTGGATTCTTCCGGTCGAACTGACCCCTGACGGCCTGGAGCGCGTTGCCATTCATTATGACAAGGCGATTGCCCCTCAGAATAGCTTGCAGGTCTACGGCGTTGAGGACCCGCGCGTGTCCAAGGTCGGCGACCGTTGGCTGATGACCACTTGCTCCGTATCGCCCGAACGCCATTCCACAACCCTTTACACATCGGATAATGGCCTGGACTGGCAGTTCGCGGATATTGTTCTCGATCACCAGAACAAGGACATGCTCATATTCGAGGGTCAGATTGACGGCGAGTACTGGGCACAAACCCGGCCGTTGGGCGATCTCTATTTTGCCTATCCGCCCGGCAGCGAGTGGCGTGCCGGTCCCTCTATCAATCTGTCGACGTCAAAGGATTCCCTTTATTGGAAGCCGTGTATACGCGCGGGCATTCGACCACATTCTGGCACTGTCGCGACTGCGCGTATGGGCGGCGGCACGCCGCCGATCTTGACCGACGAGGGCTGGCTGACACTTTGGCACGGCGTCGAGCCTAAAGAAATCGTCGGCATCTACCGAACCTATTGGTCGATCCTGGATCGCAATGATCCGAGCAAAACCGTCCGCACCGACCACGTCCCCCTGCTTGAAGCGAACCCCGACCTGACCCGGTCCCTTGAGCATCAGATGTATGTTCGTGATGTCGTATTCACTACGGGCATAGCCGACGGTGGTGACCATTACATCGTTGCGTCAGGCGAGGCGGATCTGGCGTGCCGGATTACACATATTCCCAAATCCAGCTTTAGTGCGGCCAACAATCTCGGCAATTCTGGATGAGCGCCGTTGCGGTGACACGTCCTTAGTTTCAACAGCGGGTCGACAATTGCCAGAACGGCCGCCTTGGGCCGACGCATACTTGCGTTCGAGCTTCGAAGTCGGGCCCAACTGCCATCGGCGAGAGGAATCAATACTCCGACGGTAGTAAAGCACCCCTCAATCTTCGCTTTTGATTCAAAGCAGCGCTGTATGCCATACAAATTGGAGCAGTCATGAGCCACAGCGAGTGCGGCGACATCGTTATGCCGAGATCTGGATGTTGTATTCGCCGGTCAAGGTGGAGGATACCTAGCTACGCGCTTTGAGCCCAATGATCGCTAGAAGGTAGCGTATGCTAGAACGCCTTATATCACTGAGGCAGGCTTGCTGCCAGATATGGCGCCGTTCGGCTCGCGCGGTGTCCAGCGACCTCAAAGGGTCGGCCAGCCACGACGATCTTACCGCCGGCATCACCCGCCCCCGGCCCGATATCGATGATCCAGTCGCATTGCGCGACACTGCGCATGTCGTGCTCAACGACCACCACCGTATTGCCGGCGTCAACCAAACGGTTCAACTGCACCAGCAGGCGGTCGATATCACGAGAGTGCAAGCCCGTCGTCGGTTCGTCCAGCACATACAACGTGGCGCCGCGCGCTACGCGCTGCAGCTCCGTCGCCAGTTTGATACGTTGGGCCTCCCCGCCAGACAATTCGGTGGCAGGCTGGCCCAGTCTCAAGTAGCCAAGGCCAATGTCTTGCAACACCGTCAACGACCTGAGCACGGACGGCTCTTTGGCGAAGAGGTCGCAGGCCTCATTCACCGTCAGGCCGAGCACATCCGCGATAGACTTGTCCTGCCATTTCACTTCCAGGGTCTGCGCGTTGTAGCGCGCGCCATGGCAGGTTGGGCACGGCGCATAGACGCTAGGCATGAACAGCAACTCGACACTGACAAAGCCTTCGCCTTCGCAGACCTCGCATCTCCCTTTCGGCACATTGAAAGAGAAGCGGCCCGCGTCGAAATGCCGTCTGCGCGCATCCGGCGTCGCGGCAAATAGCTTGCGAACATGATCGAACAAGCCGGTGTAGGTGGCCAGGTTCGACCGCGGCGTGCGGCCGATCGGCTTTTGATCCACCTCGATCACGCGGTCGATCGACCTGTAGTCGCCACCGAGACGTCCCTCAGTTTTCTGCGAGGGCGCGTCTTCAAGGCTGGCCTCGTCATCCATTCCGGGTGAGGTCTGCTTGAGATGGCTTGTCATCAGTTCGATCAGGGCCTGACTGACAAGGCTCGACTTGCCCGATCCCGACACGCCCGTTACCGCCGTAAAGCAGCCCAGCGGGAAGGCGGCATCTACAGAATGCAGATTGTTGCGCGTGACCTTCTCGAGTCGAAGCCATCCGGTCGGCTCCCGGTTCGAACTGATCGGTGCAGCCACTTCCTCGAACAAATATTGTCGTGTCCGCGATTCAGCGATCTGCGCCAGTCCCGCTGGCGGTCCGGAATACAGGACCTGTCCCCCTTCGCTGCCAGCCTCTGGACCAACATCGACAAGCCAGTCCGCCCGCCGCATCATCTCAATGTCGTGTTCGACGACAAACACGGCGTTCCCGGAAGCTTTAAGCCGGTGGAGCGCGTCGAATAGCGCGATGCCATCGGCGGGGTGCAGACCGGCGGTCGGCTCATCGAGGACATAAACGACGCCGAACAGGTTGGACGCCAGTTGCGTTGCCAGGCGCAGTCGTTGCAGTTCGCCAGGTGAGCAGGTCGGCGTGCTGCGATCGAGGGAGAGATAGCCGAGGCCAAGTTGGGTCAGGGTATTCAATCGAATGAGCAATCCCGAACACAGCCGCTCCGCCGCCAGGCGCTTCTCGACTGACAGGTTTCCCGTCCGCCTGACGTCGGGCGCCGCGGCATGGGCAGACCCGCCGGCCGCGAGCCGCTCATTGATCGCGGCCTTTGAGTCTTCCCGGCTCAGCGTTTGCCCAGGTGCATCCGCATCGGCTGTCATCCTGCCTTCGGCTGCCGGTCTCAAAATATCGGTGAGCTCCAGCAAGGTCTTTCCGGACAGTTCCGCTATATCGTAGCCCACAAAAGTAACAGATAGAGCTTCGCGCTTGAGGCGCTTGCCTTCACAAAGCGGGCAATCGCTGGCGATCATGAATTGCAGCACCCGCTTGCGCATCTGGGCGCTTTCCGTGTTGGCGAGCGTGTATTCGAGATTCCGCTTCGCGCTGGAAAAAGTGCCCTCGTAGCTCGGCTCCATCTTTCGCTGGCGCGCCTGGCGGGTTTGCTCGGGCGTTAAACCCGCCCAGACCGGCACCCTCGGCTGCTCATCCGTGAACAGAATCCAGGCTCGCTCTTTTTTCGGCAGGTCCTTCCAGGGTCTGTCGACATCGTACCCCAGAGATACCAGGATATCGCGCAGGTTCTGTCCTCCCCAGGCCGTCGGCCAGGCCGCGACAGCACGCTCGCGTATGGTCAGAGTCGGGTCCGGGACCATGCTCTCCTCGGTCACCGTATAGACCCGGCCAATGCCGTGACATTTCGGGCAAGCCCCTTGCGGCGTATTGGCAGAGAAGTCTTCGGCGTACAGCATCGGCTGATGAGCGGGATAACTGCCGGCACGGGAATACAACATGCGGATCAGGCTAGACAGCGACGTCAGGCTGCCAACCGTCGAGCGCGTGCCGGGTGACCCGCGCTGCTGTTGCAAGGCCACTGCCGGTGGCAAGCCCTCGATCGCGTCGACGTCCGGCACACCGACCTGGTCGATTAGCCGGCGCGCATAAGGCGAAACGGATTCGAAATAGCGCCTTTGAGCCTCCGCGTATAGCGTCCCAAAGGCTAAGGAGGATTTGCCTGAACCGGAGACGCCCGTGAAGACGACCAGCTTATCCCGCGGAATGCGCACGTCGATGTTCTTCAGATTGTGCTCGCGCGCGCCGCGGACGTCGATAAAGCCGGTATTGTCGGGTTCAGGTAGATCTTGGGGCATTCGGCACTGTCAGTTTATCTGTGTAAACATTCGATATTAAAATCGACCGACGGTGGAATGCCGATCACACAGCGCTCCATATGGCAGCAGGTGCCTCTATTCCACCTATTCCCGCGCTATGGACCGATTTTGCCGTCACCTGATTATTTCGCCCCACCACAAGGCATCGAAAGTTGATGTTGTCGTATGTATTCGTGGCGCTTCAGTATTAGTGGAGGCGGCCATGCGGTCCCTTATCAGCATTTGTTTCGGGGCTATCGCCCTTCTGGGCCTACCAATGGCCGCACAGGCGGACGAAGCGACCCAGGTTGCCCGTGCAATTGCCCACAAAACGATCCAGATGCAGGACCGAAACCATGATGGCCGTATCAGCCTCAAGGAAAGCGCTGGCGCCGCTCTGAACATGTTCGGCTCGATCGATGCCGACCAAAGCCAGACCATCAGTTCAACTGAGATGCTGACGGTCGCCATGAACGATGTGGCAGCGCTCAAAATATCAAACTCTCCCGATCAAACCGCCGCCTTGGTGCAGGCGAGATTTCAGGTGATGGATATCGACGGCGACGGTTCGGTCAGCCTGCCCGAAATGTTGGCCGTGACGGAGACGGTATTTGACGCCGCAGATGCCAATGCAGACGGTTTTGTGTCGGAAGACGAATTGACAGACTTGGCACTGCAACGCGGATCGACAGAAGAAGCGCGCTGATCGGGTCTTCGCACAAACTGTGTCTTAATGCAGGTTTTCACCCATTCCTCACAACTTGCTCATGACTTTACAGGTCACGAGCTCCAGGTTTACCGCCTTATTTACAGACAAGGAGGCAAAGACCCATGGCCGAAGAACGTCCCAGGCATAGGCCGTCAGCCCCATCTGATAAGCCGTCAGGTAACGGGCAATGAACAGCCTCACAAGTCCGAGCGCGATGATCGGCAATCTCTGGCCATAGGTCGATGGCGAATAGGTCCAGCCGGGCGGAATATCACTCTCATCCATCATGCCGTCATGGCTCATGCCCGGCATCATCGGCACCAAGATCGAGATCGCGATTACCAGAGCCCCGACCAGCGTATTGTTGTCAATACTCGCGGCACTCGGTGACCACGGGATAATAGGTGCAAACAGCAGCCAAATTCCCACTTTGTATTGGCCCACTGCGCCCATCGGCGCCTATGCCGGATTCCCCGCCGGTTACAACAACCTGTCTTGCATTTCCCTCTCCTATCCGTCATTTCCCGAAGGTGCCTGCGGCACTGCCGTGCGCGCATACATCAGGGCGAAATATGTTACACTGTCGGGATATAAAGATTGGGAGAAGCGGCGGTGGAGGTTCAGGGTAACCACAGACAGATATCAACCAAGCAGGATATGAAATACAGGCGCATTGTATTTTTACATGATCCGTGTCTAATTGAGCCGCCATGGCCCTATCTCTGACATCCGATCGGCTCTGGCGAGCGGCACCGGTCATGGCGGCAGGTCTTTTGTGTATGGCCGCCTGTGCCCGTCTGCCTGCCACAGATATCGCCGGCCATTTACCCGACCTGCATTTCAACCTCATGGATGACTCCGGAAACCGTGTCACCGAAAAGACCTATCGCGGACAGGTTGTCGTTGTCTATTTTGGTTATACCAGCTGCGGCGGCGAGTGTCCGGCCACCTTGTCAGTCTTGCGCGATACCTTGGCATTCCTGGGACCGGACGGCCGTGATGTCCGGATACTGTTTGTCACCACACAGCCGGAACTGGATACACCGCGGGTCCTGCACACATACCTAAATCTCTACGACCCGTCTCCGATGACCGGCCTGACTGGTCCCCGAAGTGAATTGCGAAATTTTGCGCGCCATTTGCGCGCCGCTTGGCCGGTTCTTTCGGATTTCCCGGCCACTCACGGCACTGCTGTTTATGTGTTCGACCGGCAGGGACATGCCCGCAACATCCTGTGGACCGGTGAAGAGCCAGCTACCCTTCACCGCGTGCTTTCCGCGCGGCTACAGGACACATTTCAAAGACCTGGCCAATGAATGGGCAGGACTTGACCTTCTGGTTAGCCCCCTGGGAGCCTTCTCCCCTGCTCTGGCTCGTTTTTGGGGCTGCGGCTATAGTCTGTCATCCGCCGCCGCGTGTCCTCCCTCAGATTTGTTTTTGGTCAGGTTTGGCTCTGCTGTGGGCGGCGCTACAAACGGGACTTGATTATTTCGCCGAGCATCTGTTCTGGGTACACCGCCTTCAACATTTGGCGCTTCATCACGCCGGCCCATTGCTCATCATCATTGCCCGCCCGCAGATACGGCGTCCCGCCTGGCTGACGCTGATCTTGCGCCGGTTGAAGTGGCTCAATCATCCGGTCGCCGCCCCGCTCATTTTCTCCGGGCTGATTGCCATCTGGCTGGTGCCGTCCATACATGCCGTGGCCATGCTCGATGTGCATCTGTATCACCTGATGAACTGGACGATGGCTATCAATGGCCTGATGTTCTGGCAGGCCGTCCTGTTAGGCGGCGCTTCACCTTTTGTCCGAATGGCGATGACGGCAGCTGTGATGCCCATACAGATTATCCTGGGACTAATGCTTGTCAGCGCTTCCGTCGATCTTTACCCAATCTATGCCCTTTGCGGTCGCCCTGGTGCTCTGACGCCTTTGGCCGATCAGCAGCTTGGCGGACTGATCCTGTGGTGGCCGGGCGCCATGATGAGTGTCCTCGTCTGCGCCTGGATCGCCCATCGGTCGGTTTCCGGCTCATTTCCCGCCAGACGTACGAGCCAGGATGGAATCACCTGACATTGGCATCCTGTCACGGACCGGCTCCTTTATTAACACCTGCCTGGCTCGCCGCACCCCGGCTTCAGTAACCGCTGGCGCGCGATTGCCCCAGCTTTGCCGTACAAAAGTCGCCAGCTCGGCGATTTCCCGATCGGTCAGGTCAGGCTCGAAACCGGGCATGGCAGCGGGCTTCGGGCCGGTCAGGGTCTGCGGTCCGCGAGCGCCTTTTAGGATCATATGGATGACCGAAACACCGTCCTCGGCCTGAAGCGCGGAATTACCGGCCAGGGCGGGAATACCTGCCTTGCCTTCACCGGCAGGCCCGTGACAACTTGCGCACAACTGCGCATATCTGCCAGCGCCGGGCCATTCCTGGGTCGCAGCGGTACGATAGGGCGGCGCCACATAAGCCGCTTGGCGCGGCGGCAAGGTGACAACATAACGGGCAATGGCCGCTCGATCGGCGTCGGTCAGGTATTGCGTACTGACCTCCACCACCTCGGCCATACTACCGAAAGCGATCGTGCGGCGGCTATGACCCATTTTGAGGAACCCTGCCAGTTCCGCCTCGCTCCAATCGCCCGGCCCGTTGCGCGTATTGCCGTGCAGAGTCGGGGCATGCCAGTATTCCAGCGTACCGCCGGTCAGGAAACTGGACGTTTTCGCCGTCATGCCGCGTTCCTCGAAAAACAGGCCGCGCGGCGTATGGCAGGAGCCACAATGACCAAGCGTTTCCACCAGATAGGCGCCGCGGTTCCATTGCACATCCTGATCTTCCTGCACTTTAAAATCCGAGTGCGGCTTGAACAGCCAGTTCCAGAAAATGAGCCCCCAGCGCAGGTTGAAAGGAAACGGCAGATGCGTCTTTCGATTTTGCTGCCGGATTGGTGCTACGCTGTGCATGAGGTAGTCGTAGAGATCAGCTATATCCTCATCGGATATCCGACTGAACGACGGATAGGGCATGCCCGGATAGAGATGATGACCGTCGCGCGCCACGCCCCGGCGCACCGCCCGGTCGAAGTCTTTCAGGCGATACTGGCCTATGCCGGTATCGCGGTCCGGTGTGATGTTGGTGGCGTAGATTTCACCAAACGGGGTCTTGAGTCCGCGCCCGCCAGAAAAGGCTGGATGGTCCGGCGCGGTATGGCAAGACATACAGTCACCCGCGCGTGCCAGGTATTCACCACGCAGCGGATCAGCCGCTACAGGCGTGGCGACGCACAAAGCTAGGCACAATAGGACAAGCCTCAGCATGGTGGCACCATAAGCACAGCCAATAGCGTGAACAGGCTGGCCGTTGTAAAGATACCGCTGGACAGCAGGCCGGTAATCGCAAAAAAGCGCGACCTTCCTTCCCCGACCTCGATCGCCTCACCTTCCCCACCCTCGGCTTCATGACGCGTACTGCGCCACACGCTCCAGGCCACCACCCCGCCGATACCACCGGCTAAAATACTGGCAATCCCCAGAGCGATCAGCCAAGGCGCGAAGGGATTAAAACGACCGCAACCGAAATCGGCGATGGTGAACTGGACCAGCAGCAAGGTCATCCACGCCAGGGGGGCAATCAGCAGTCCACCGCCCTGACGCCACCAGCTGACGCTGTGCCGCGCTTCCGAGGGATGCCTGGGGGTATCTTCCGTTTCGTCAGCCATGGAAATGCGGCTCCACAAAGAGCAGGCTGAAAATGACGATCCACACCGCGTCGACGAAGTGCCAGTAAAGTCCCCCTATCGTCAGGGGCGCAATGCCCGCCGGGGTGATTCTATCCTGGGCGATCCAGACGAACAGACAGGTCAGGATGACGATACCAACGACAACGTGCGCCATATGAAAGCCGGTCATGGTGAAATAGAGCGAGGCATAAAGATCGTGCGCCGGGCCATAGCCCTTGCCCGACCATTCATGCATCTGCATGCCGACAAAAATACAGCCAAGGACTATGGCCATCCCCATGGCCAGCAGGCTCAGGTGCTTTTTGCCTCGCCGCAAACTGTATTCCGTCAATGCGACAGCACCGCTGGATAATAGGAGAATGCCCGTGTTTATACCCGGCAACAGCAATTCGGGCGAACCGTCGGGCGGCCAAGTCTGACGGCTCATCAGGCCGAGATAAAGGTAGGAAACGATCAGATAGCCGAACAAGGAGGCTTCGGTGACAATCAGCGCCCAGACGCCCCACAAGCCGGTATTGTGCGGCGCCTTACTGCCGACAGGTAGGGGTTTGTCCAGATCGATCGTCTCAGCCATTGATGGCCACCTTTGCCGGCCGAAGCCAGCCGATGATGATGACCCCGCAGAGAATCGCTGCCATGCCTGCCCATAACCAGCCATGCCACAACAGGGCGGCAAACAGGATCGTCGCGCACAAGCCCAGCAACAGAGGCAACAGGCTGTCGCCCGGCATCATCAGGATGGCATTGGGAATGGCGTCGAAAGCGGTGGTGCCCAGCACCTCGCGGCCATGAATCAGCGGAAAACCATCGGTCAGTTCGGAGCGCTGCGGACTGTCCTGCAAGCGATCTTCCCATAGCGGATGACGACTGGCGACGATTGGGATCACCCGAAAATTATAGGCCGGTGGCGGTGATGGCACCGACCACTCCAAAGTCGGCGCATCCCAGGGATTTTCCCCCGCGGGTTGTCCCCGGCGCAGGCTAATCGCCATATCAACCAGAAAAAGCAGAATGCCGGCCGCGAACAGAAACGCACCCGCCGAAACGATCATGTTCAATGCCCACCAGCCCATGCCCTCGGCATAGGTATAGATGCGCCTCGGCATGCCCAGAAGCCCCAGAATGTGCATCGGAAAGAACGCCAGGTTGAAGCCAGCAAATAGAATCCAAAAGGTGATAATTCCCAGTCGTTTGTTCGTCCGTCTGCCGGTAAACTTGGGGAACCAGTAATAGAGGCCGCCAATCACCGGAAAGACATTGATACCCAGCAGCACATAATGCAGATGGGCAACAATGAAATATGTCTCGTTCAGTTGCCAGTCGAGCGAGACCGCCGCCGTCATGACGCCGGAGACTCCGCCGACGACGAACAAAAAAACAAAGCCCGCGAAATAGAAGAACGGCACCTGGAATTTTGGGCGGCCTGTCCAGATCGTGGCGATCCAGGCGAAGACCGTAATGGCCGAAGGCACGGCGATGAACAGGCTGGCCGCGCCGAAGAAAGCTAGCACCAGTGGTGACATGCCGGTTGCGAACATATGGTGTATCCACACTTCGAAGCCGATTAGCATGGTGGCCACCGTCGACATGGCCACGGCGGAATAGCCGACCAGCGGCCGCTGGCAGAAGGTCGGCAGAGCATCGGAAACTATCCCCATAGCGGGTAAGACGACGACATAGACCCACGGATGGCCGAATACCCAGAACAGATGCTGCCACAGAAGCGCCTGCCCGCCGGTGCCGGTGTCGAAAAAATGCGTGCCGACATTGCGATCCATCCACAGCAGAAAGAAGGCCAGACTTACCGCGGGAATGACAATCAGGTTGGCGACCGAAGCGACCAGCGTGCCCCAGACCAAGATCGGCACGCGATTGATCGACATACCGGGCGCGCGTAGCCGGAACAGGGTGACGACAAAGTTCGCCGCCCCGACCGTGGTGGATAGCCCCAGCAGCACCATGCCCAAAGCGTAAATATCGATATTGAGGCCGGGATTGAAGACCGGTCCGGACACGGGTACATAGTTAAACCAGCCGGCATCCGGTCCCTGGCCCACTACGAAACCGGCATACAGAAACAGGCCGGCGAACAGGAAAAACCAATAGGACAAGGCATTGAGCCGCGGAAAGGCCATATCCCGCGTGCCCAGCATCAGCGGCCACAGATAGTTCGAAAACCCCGATAGCACGGGCAGGGCATAAAGGAAGATCATGGTGATGCCGTGCATGGTAAAAAGCTGGTTATAGGCTTCGGGCGACACGATCCTCGCATTGGGTCGCGCCAGTTGCAGGCGGATAACCAGGGCCTCCAGACCGCCGGCAAGCAGGAACACGAACGCTGTCACAATATAGCGCAGACCGATCTCCTTGTGATCGACCGATGCCAGCCAACCGAAAAGCCCCGGCCTGGGGCGCCACGTTCGTTCCAGGCGTTCCGCATCCGGGGAACCCGGCATCACCCGACCACGGACCGGAATGCGCATGACCGGTCCGTCCATCAGTTCAACTCGGTCAGGTAGGCGCGCAGGTCCTGCCGCTCCTGCGACGTCAAGGCAAATCCGGGCATTCGCGAACCGGGCTTGAGCGCCTGCGCGTGCGCCACCCAATCCATGACGGAATCAGGTGATGTATCGAGCAGTCCGGCAGCGATCTGACGGCGTGACATCAGGTGTGTCAGGTCTGGACCATGCGTACCCGTCGCCGATGTGCCGCGCACGGTATGACATCCCCCACAACGATCATTGAACAGAACCTGCCCAGGTAGGCCGGCGCTCGCCATGCGGACATTCTCCATCTGATGCCGGCGCCACGCCGCAAAGTCTGCGGGCGTTTCCGCAACTACCTCAAATGCCATATGGGCGTGCTGCAGCCCGCAAAACTGTGTACATTGGCCGCGATAAATTCCAGGTCTGTCCGCCTGTATCCACTGTTCGGTCGTGACGCCGGGTATCATCTGGGTCTTGCCGGCCAGTTGCGGCACCCAGAAAGCATGGATCACATCCGCGCTGCGCAGCTCGACCCGCACCGGAATGCCTGTCGGTATATGGATTTCATTGGCGGTCTTGAAGTCACCATAATCAGCCTGCCACCACCAGTCGTAGCCAGTGACGGCGATAATCAAGGCGGGTGTCGGTGGCGCAGCAACGCTTCTAAGCGCGAGAAAGGCATAGATCGCCATGCCAAACAGAACCACTGTTGATACACCGGTTCCCACCGTGACGAGGCGTAAGCCGTCCGTATCACGGCTGGGCAAAGCCTGGTGTTCCGTTCGACGGCGGAAGATGCCGCCCAGCAATAGGATGGAAATAATAAGACAGACCAGCAGGCAAACCGCGCAGTAAGTCCAGTTAAGCGCCTGGGTCGGTTGTGCTGCCGGCCCGGCAGCTTGAAAGAAGTAATCAAGCGGTGCGTGATTTATCCCGATCAGATAGGTCATGGACACGATTTGTCCCCTTATCCATCGCCCGTGGCTTTTGAACAGACCTATTGCTAGCCCCCAGCTTATAAAAAACCAATGCGAGGCATCTTGCTGTTCGGCATGACAAGGTCTTAGCAGAATGGCTCGCACGATCGGCGGGCCAGGCGCAGTTGTTTGTGGCCAAGGTTAGGTCAATACTTTCAGTGCAACAACAAACGCTGCGGCCGCGCACCGTTTTTATAGGCATGCCGGCATTCGGTACGGTCCCGCTAGCCACCCCCAATTGCATGCCAAAACACTTATATAAAACTTCCGGTGAAATTCTTTTTTTCTGGAAATTCCTGGGGCGATCGCAGGCGGGCCTGAGCCGACATTTGTTCACATGTTATATTTAGTCCATATGAACGCGAATGGAGTCCGACTACCTAGCGCCCTAAACGGACAGCCAGTTCCAGGGCTTTTTAACTTACACGATTGTGGCAACCCGTGCCGGCTAGAGCTAGGTGCGGGCAAAACTATTCCGTCATCCGCCGGTTGACACCACATTTCGTAAAATTATAGTACTGTCCTAACTTCGTACGAAATGTGGGGATGGGATTTTAGGCGTGGCTTGGTTCGAGTCGGTTTCCGTTCCTTATTTGTTGCGTCATGCGGGCGGGATAGAGGCCGCGGCTCCTATTGGTCCCGCCTGTTTGTTCCTTGATTGAACATCATAATGTAGCCGTCGCCAGCCCATAGGACGACGTGACTACGGAGAGACTAATGATCTCGCTTGCAAGGCAAAAAAACTGGAAATTATCGATGACGGGTCAACCGGCAAACAAGAAACTGTGTCCGAAGCCTTCAATCTCAATTGAAGAAAATACGGCAAATCAGACATTTATTTATCGTTGACAGGGAGCGCAACTAGAGCCTTCTCGACCATGGAAGATATGGTAAAACTGATGCGCTTCCAGATCGGACTGGGGCCCGAGACAGTTTTGTCTTACAAGGCTCTTGAAGACTCTTTCAGGCTTGTCGTGCCATCCGACGGAAATCTTGCATACGGGACGCAATCGGGTTTGCCGCCGTGAGAAACCCCGACAGTGACCTGGTTTCTATAGGCCACGGTGGAAATAGCTGGTTCTTTAGTGGCTCATATCAATTCGACCGTGCTTCAAAGTCGGGAATCCTCGTGTTCTCAAGGCACTGGAACGACGAATTCAAACCGGTTGCTCGCTATGACTTGCCAAATGATTTTCCAGGTGTCAGAATTTGACATTCAAACCAAGGGTCAGAAATGGGAATCAAATTAAGTGATCACCTTGTGGGATTAATGCCAATTCTGCCATTTCCGGGTGCTTGGCTGATCAGCTCTCATTTGCCGCGAACTTTTGTGACTTTTATATATTGTATTTTGGCGGCTGGAGTTTGCTCCACAATAATCGGGGCGTTGCCTTTTGTTAGAGCAGCAAACGTACGGCGTCTTCGAAAACGCCATGCATGGGATACGGACTCTAATGCTTGACCTTGCGGCGGGTCGCGGTTTTCGGCAAGCATCCGGTCACACCATTTGGTCTCTCCTCCATAATCTGGCGCAGTACCGGAGATAGATGTTCGGGCTATAAGGTGAGGCGTCAGTGAGATCGTTTCGCTGCGGAAATCAATGGGTCCAGCAATTGTTGCCAAAGCTTCCGCCGGTCTAGCACCACATCTGCTATTAGTAGCATGCCTGGCTTCAGCTCGTGTTTCGTGGCGTAGGCGATTACAAAGCTCCGGTCTAACGAAACGCGAACTCGATAAACGGCTTCGGGCACATTGACCGGTACCAGCATGTCGCCGGGCTGCATTACCGAGTTGGATATCGTAATGACACGGCCGGTGACGAAGCCGTACCTCTCAAATGGATATGCCGATATCTGTAGGCGAGCTTCATCCCCTACCTTTATAAAACCGGCTGCTCTAGTCGGGATTAGCAATTCAGCTTCCAAGGACGAACCGTCAGGCATGAGCGAAATTAAAGGTAAGTTCCCATGAACACTTTGCCCCACCTTGGCCTGAAGGTCCGAAACGGTTCCGGAAACAGGTGCTGGCTCGACAAGGCTTCGGCTTGCTGACAGATCGATTCGACGCTGCGCAAGCACGGATAATTCGGCGTTAGCGTCGGCCCCCGCCGCAGCATTTTTATCGGGAAAAGTTGCCAATTGTGCACGTAAATCCTTTATAAGCGCAGCATTGGAGTTTTGCTGCTGCTCAATATCATTCAGGCCTTCTTCCTGGCTTAAAATTTGCTGCTTGAGCTGCAGCACCGTGCTATCAGCAACATAGCCTTTGGTGCGTAGCTGTTCGTACTTTTCCAACTGGCTACCAGATATTGCTATTATAGATGCCTGAGCTTCATGGCGTTTCGCGTAAAAAGAAGTAAGCCTTATCTGAGATTCCAACTGTTGCTCGATGCGAGTCTCGTCGGAAGTGAGAGCTGATCTTGCTGCAGACGATCGCTGCTGAGCACTCTGAATCTGTTCTTGTATCTGAGTTAGCTGCGCATCCAATACACGCCCAGTATCGGCGCCCAGAGTTTCACCAGAGAGAGCAAAAACTGGTTGCCCGGCGACCACATGGTCGCCTTCCTGCACCATTATACGTGTAATCTTACCTAAACTAGGACCATAAACCTGGATGATCCCGTCCTTTGGTGTGAGGTATCCTTGCACAGTCTCTTTACGAACATATGTCCCAAATACTAGAAAAGATAGAATAGTCCCCGTGGCGAACAGAACAACTGCCGTCCAGATTACCAATGAGGGAGGCTGCGCAAGAACGACATCCCCCCAAAGTTTTTTCCTGGTTGCTTCAATTGCTTCCTTTCGGAAGAGTTCGTTATCTGCCATCGGAGGCTACCTTTGGCGAATTGTTCGCAATTACGCCTTCAGCTAAGGCAAGAACGCGGTCAGCGAACCTTTCTGCGGCTGGACGATGAGCTATTGTAATCTGCGTGATTCCTAGCTCTCTTAAATTTTGCAATATCGACAGTTCCAACGCAGGGTCCAAATTTGCAGTCCCCTCATCAACAAAGAGGATTTTTGGTCGATCATATAGCGCTCTTGCAAGCAATACACGTTGCTTTTGACCTCCAGACAGTATTGATCCCATGTCGCCGATCAATGAATGGTAAGCCATTGGCAAGCGCATAATATCAGCATGGATATGCGCAATTTTACAGGCTTCCTCGACACGCGACATGTCTATGAGCGGATCAAAAAACGCAACGTTATCGGCCAGCGTCCCGGAAAGAAGCTCATCGTCTTGCATCACGACCCCAATTTGGGATCGGTAATTCGTCAGCCCCAGCACAGTTAATGGAACGCCATCGATCAGCACCTCACCTTCATCGGGCTGATAGAGGCCAGTCATCAATTTTAAAAGAGTTGACTTTCCGCCTCCGGAAGGGCCGATTAACACAACATGTTCCCCCCTCTCAACATTTAAGGACAACCCCTTTAATACCCAAGGATCGCGAGGTGAATATCTAAACTTGAGTTGGCTTATTTCCACTCTTCCTTCGATAGGTCGAGCAATTGCTGTTGACGCAGCCAAATTGATTTCCGCAGGGGCATGCACAATGTCTGCTAAGCGTTCAAGGTGGAGGCCAAGCATCTTAAACGTAAAAAACTGGCCTATTAATGATTTGGAACGTCCTGAAAATTGTCCAGCGTAAGATTGGAAAGCCATTAGCATTCCAAGGGTCATGTGACCTTTAATGACTTCAGTAGCTCCAAGGTAGAGCATAAACAGGCCCTGGGCGGCCATCACCAGTCCAAAGCCCGAACTCCCCCACAGATTAAAAACAGCCTGACGGAATCCCAAATTTTGTTGATCCGTGACGGCATTTTGCCAAATCGAGTGCCTTTCGCTTTCTCGCCCTGCCAGTTTTATTGTGCGAATGGCTCGTAACGTTTCCAAAAAAATCGACTGCGTCTTCGCCCCGAGAGTGATGGCCTCATCGGTGAACCGACGCGAGCGATGAAATGTGGCCAATTGGACAATTCCTACAAGGACTAAGTCCAGGACTACGAGCATGGAAAGCACTGGTGAATACATGAACATGATCACGCCGGCGGGAACAATCATGATTGCATCGAGTACAGCCCCGACAACGCCCCCCGTTAAAAAGGATTGAACCGGCCCAAGGGAATTGAATCTTGTTAGAATGTCTCCGACATGGCGCCGTTCAAAATACGATGTCGGCAATTTCATCATATGCCGCAGCAAATTTCCCGTTAGTTGAACAGATAATTTCTGCCCCGCGTACAACTGGATTAAGTTACGAAGCATATCTATTGCCGTTTGCAGAAAGACAACGAGGCCGAATCCGATCAAAATTGCTAACAACAAGTCTTGGTCACCGCGCCCGATTACATCATCAACGACAACTTGATTTGCAACAGGCATCAAAAGTCCGAAAATCTGCAATGCTAATGTCAAAAAGAACATTTGAATGATCATTGGAGTGAAGCCCTGAAGGCTCGACCACAGATCATTTAGACGGACTTTTTCGATCTGATCTTTTTTTTCAAAATTGGGCGATGGTGTGAGTTCTAAAGCAACGCCGGTGAAATGTTTCGATATTTCGTTAAATGAGAGCTTTCGCTCTCCGCGTGCCGGATCCAATATTTCAGCACCTTTGGAGCCAACGGATTTGAGCACAACGAAGTGGTCTAAATTCCAATGCAGAATGCACGGAAGGTGTAGGTTTTTAATCTCCGCTAAGTCACAACGTACCGCTCGCGTAAAAAACCCAAGCGAATCCGCAATGCTAATTAAATCCCTGAGATCAACACCCGACAAACTTGTCGGGAAGCGACGGCGAAGATCCGTCATACCTTCTTTTCTACCATAGCTACTACTTATCATCGCTAAGCAAGCTAGTCCGCACTCCGTTGATTCTACTTGCAGTGTTAATTTTATTGGCTTCTTGAACCACGGCATGTGACATAGTTTCTTTTTAAATTAGATATATATGCGAAAAATGTACATACCCTACGTCTTGACAGAAAGGAATTGCTATTTCAGATTGATCTAGCCACACGAGTGTTTCGTGAGCCAAGGAGGAAATAATGAGAGCTTTAAAAGTTGAAGAGTTAAGTCACGTCTCAGGTGGATTATACCCCCCTGTAAGCACTAACCCGACTGCACCGGGTGTAGGCAGACTGTCAGCAGCGCAGGAGCAACAATGCGCCGCTATGGCTGGTGGTATAATGAATGATCTGCAAAACATGGGCTTCACTACAGCCGGCGGCATGGCAACCTTGGGTTCCGCCGGGAAGCCCAATGGTGCCACCAATGCCGGTGCAGCGGCAGCATACGGCGTGAGCTTTGCACAGGGCACCGCTCTTGTCGATAAGCTGGATGCATATGCACAGGTTGACACATGCGGAACGGCACATAATTCGTTCAACTCGTTCATGGCAAGCATCGGTAACTTCTTCGGTGCCATCGCGAATTTCTTTCATATGGAACAGCCGCACCAATCAGGCGGCTAATATATAGGAATGCCCTGCCGTAGCAATACGGCAGGGACTGGACCGAATATGCGATTGTTTTTAGCTATAAGCTTGTCATTCACCGTTGCGGCCTGCGGCAATTCAAACCAAACGGAAGCCGCAGCTAGTTTCAAGTACGTCGGAGATGTGGGAGCCCCAATGGTGACCTACATCAATAAGATGCCTTCGAACTCGCGGTTGACCATTACCTCCTTCGGCGGCGACCCCGAATTTGGCCTCAAAGTCGCAAAGTTGATTGTCAAAAAGAAAATTTCAATTTCTGTCCGCACAGCATGCATGTCGGCATGTGCCGATTTTATAATCCCGGCCGGCACATCAGTTACCCTGATCGATAATGCCTTAGTTGGCTTTCATGGGAACGATTTCATATATAGTCAGCTCGCTGCGCAGCACGGAGTGACTGACTACTGCTCTTTGAAACGACTTCCATACTTACGGGCGATCTATAAAGCAAAAAATTTGAACGAACAATTTTACCTCTCCACGATGGACCACCTAAATATCATCGGCTACGATGCTCCGAGTTTGAATAAGTGTGACGCCACTCTACATGAAGACGTCAACATGTGGTTTCCAACGTCCGCACAGCTGCGAGAACAGTGGGGATTGCAATTCACAGGTCGCACGTGTTCGGATACGGAACAATGCGTGACCGATGCAGTCAAATATGCCTTTAAGCGCCCAGGGCTGAAAATCGCCTTTGGGGATAAAATTCTTACGACTGGCAAATGAGCAATTCAAATGCCGAATTTGTCCTTGTTACCCAAGGCACTCGCGGTGATATCTTGCCGATCCTATCTTTAGCCCGATCGCTAAGGCGCGGATATCCTCTTGCGCGCATTACCGTACTGGCAAACTCGAATTGGCGTCCGCTTTGTCTTGAAGACGGGCTTGAATTTATGGAAATCTGCCCGGAAGATCCGGCGCAAGACGTGCGGCAGCGAAGCAAATTTATCAAGCTTAATGTTTATCAGGCCTTCAACAACTCCCTAGAAATTTTATCTTCGCTAGTGGCAGCGGGCCGACGACTAATCGTCTTTAGCATTCTGGCAATGCGGGGCGTCGACGTTGCTGCAGAATTGTATTCTTTCCGTAGCATAAAAATCTGCCTTCAGCCATTTACCCTGTACTCTGAAGACTCGCCGTCTTTTCCGAACTGTACAATGCAAGTCCCTCACCTCGATCGAGCACTTTGTCGAAACGTTTCAGGACTTGTGACCCAAACGAACCTTAATACTGGGCCTTATTTCTCGATGTATAATCGCTTTCGAGTCAAACAAGGACTGGGAAAATTGGCATCGCTTCACACCTCAAGCCATCAGCATAGCGAACTGCTTTGCTTTTTTCCCGAATGGTTTGCAAAGCCACCCGCCGATTGGCCACAAAACGTGCGCTGTGTTGGCTTTCCGCCGCCGGCCAAAGTTGATATTGACGACACAGGGGCTAGGGCATTTATCAAAGCAAATCCGAAACCTATCATTTTTTCGCCCGGCACAGGTGTCGCCGATTCTACTAAGCAGTTCGAAGCCGTAATCCAAGCAAGTAAATTTTTGGCGCGTCCGTTACTGGTAGTGATCAGTAAAACTGATGCGACATCGACTATATTGCGGCACAAAGACTCGACCGAAATCTTCTTTTCTAAAATGGTCAATCTGAATGAAATTCTCTCCGACGCCTCAGTCTTCATTCATCACGGCGGAATCGGATCAGTCGCGAATGCGGTCCGTGCAGGAACCCCGCAGGTTGTCAAACCTGATCGCTTCGATCAGCCCGACAATGCAAGAAGAGTTGAAAATCTTGGACTGGGCGTGATGGTGGAACCCAAACAATTTAATGTAAGCATGATCGTGGAAACATTGACTAATGGGTTGGACAGAAAAATTAGTCGCCAAGCTTTAGACGGTGTAAAATCAGACACTAAACTGCGCGATGCATATTTATTTGATCTTAGCATTCAAAATGTCATTGATGAGAACTCAAAGTGAGATCTTCTTCCGCCCAGACCGTTATGAAATCCATAGGGGTTAACCCAAACTTCTGTGGTGCCTATAGTTGCGTTATTGAAGACGGATATTTTCAACACACCTTCGCAGGGTACAAAAATAAAAATACTCTTTCTTTGATCGACAGCCGAACCTTATTCAAGTTGGGTGACTACGTTCAACCTTTACTAGCTATGCGCTGTGCTCAACTTTATATCGAGGAAAAGTTGGATTTATTTTCCTACATTCCTGATATTCTTCCAGAACTGCTTTCTGAAGCTCAATACAAAGTGCGAATTATTGACCTGCTCACTCATTGCAGCGGCTTTTATGGACCTCAAATTTATCATCCTGAGCAGTATTTGACATGGGAGGACATTTCTGTCTTTTTCAAGAACCGCACTCATTTCGCGCCGCCCGGTACTGTGTGGGCACCTAATAGTATAAATTATGCTATTGTCGGCGCCCTTTTAGTAAAAATCACGAATTGTTCAATTTACCAGTTAATCTCCGAACTACTAAGTCCTGCGCATATTTCGTCCAGTAAAAAACACATCAATCATGACGGTGCTCACGGGCATTTTCTGGGCGTAGACGGAAAGCTTTCATGCTCTTTCTCCGCATTGCGTTCCAATTCTGTTTTTGAAGCAAATTCGTCTAATTTGTATTGCGATATGCATATATATGGCAGGATACCTGCCCTATTGTCTGGCCCATTGCTGCCGGATGTTATATCTGATGAAGCCTTTCGCATATACTCGGCAGACCACATCGTAGTGAACCCGACTGCAACGGTTGGCTCCCCGGTGCAGACTCCAAGTGGATTTGGACTTGGCATTGCAAAATTCGGACAGGAGGTTGGCCTAGATGAGCAAGGAATGAATAGCTTTGCACGGACCCGCTGGTGGCCTGAACTTGGATACGGCTACCAAGTGTACCTAAACTGCACCGATCCCGTATCATTGGATATATTGTCCGGTTCATTTGTGCCTGACCCGAATTTCATGGCCAACGCACGAATTCCGTTAGCGATGATGCCCGATCTAGATGACATCACCGGCTACTATAAAAACACCGCCAAGCTAGGAAATTACGTGTTTGCTGAGCGGAAAGGGGAACAGATCTCTCTACTAATAAACCGTCACGGTCAGGTGCCAATCTTTGTTCACTGTGCCTCAGCCGGGTCAACAAGCGACCTTCGCATTTCTCATAGTGACGTATCGAATATATCCTTGGGATTTGGGCGGCTTCCAAACAACAACCTATATATCAATATAGACAAAGAGTTGTACGTTCGTGTCTAAACCGGGCTTGTTTGCATACATTTCCAGATCGATTGAGCTGGCCTCAGAGCACTCTGGCCCTAAATTTGAGCGAGATCATTTTCACGAATTTGCAAATTTTGAGTTTATATCCCCGGCTTCGGCAGCGAATCAGTACGGGTTTTTGCGATACTTTCCATTCAATCTTCTAAGACTATGGCTACCTGCCATTTTTGTTGCGCTTCAAAGGAAGCGCTTTTCCGGGCTATTGGCCAGCGGGGAAGATGTTGGTTTACCAGCAGTAATATTGTTACGCATAATATTTGGGTCCAAAATTCCAATCATTATTGTTTTTCACGGGCCAAACTGTAGTGATCTGTCCTTCAAAATTAAAATGGCTTTCATAAAAAATTGTACCGACGTCACTTTTGCATGTTTGTCTAATAGCTTTACATCGCTCATCAGCAATCGCTACAGAAAATATAAGCCAAATTTTGCAAACTTTGGATATGCAGTAGATGAAAATTTCTTTATTCCGAAAATAGCTCCCAACGGCACGGACATATTGTGCGCTGGTGCTTCCATGCGAGACTATCAGACGCTGTTTTCTGCGGTCGCGGATACTGAATACAAGGTTACACTCGCACCGAATAGTACCTGGTTCCCGAAAGAGATTACGTTTGATCCCGAAAGGTTTCCAAATATAGAAGTGCGACACCTAAGCTCATACCATGAGTTGAGGTCGGTATACGAATCTGCGCCGGTGGTTGTGGTGGCGCTGTTGCCAGCCGACTTTCCCTGCGGCTACGCGGTCATTGCTGAAGCACTTTGTATGGGCAAAGCGGTAATAGCAACGTGCGCTACGACGCCGCCTGATTTTCTTGTGCATGGGCTCACAGGTCTTATCTTAGAACCACTTAATCCAACCGCCCTTAGGACGACAATCCAAATCTTGATGGCTAATGATGCTCTGCGAATAACATTAGGCACCAATGGCGCAATGCATATGCGTGCTCAAAATGCGCTTAGAGATTACGCTAGCCGCCTGGTTCGTCACCTACTGGGTTAGGCGCGCAGAAAAACATGAAATACCCACATAAGTGTTAGCCGGGAGGCATAAGCGGGGCGGAACCTTTCGAGGGTTTTAGAAATGGTGGTGTCCAGCAGTGCCTTAGCCCCGCTCGCGGACATTTATAGCCCGCACCTCCCATTAACCTCTCTGCCGGTATCACCTTGACCATACATTTCTGCGCCTGGCCGGACTTCGCCGCCGCCATACCCATTATCTGGCGCCGTCGGGCAAAGGCGATCTCGCCACCTTCTGCGTCATCCGCGACTCCATGCGCGAACAGAAGGTAATGGGGATAGGACAGATTGTCATCTCAGGAAGCGAACGTCTGTGCGCCATCAAACCCCTGCGGTCCCGTCCTGCTCCTAGAGACCTTGCACTATGCCGACGAAATCAAGAAGAGCGGCTATGTGTTCGGCGACATCAAGGACGTGTCCACGGATGCCGATGAGAAGGATTTGGCCAAGCAACTTATCAAGCGCAAAGTCGGCGAATTCGAGCCCGAAGGATTCCACGATCACTACAGCGATGCCCTGCGGGAACTTGTCAACTCTCGAATCGAAAATCGCGAACCCGTCATTCCGGAGGAACGCCCGGCCGCCAAGGTCGTCAATTTGATGGACGCTCTGCGCGCCATTCTGAGAGAGCCCTCCGCTTCCGCTGCAAACGACAGCGCTGAGAAACCCAAGGTCAAAGCCGCGTCGAAAGCCAGAGTGAAGCCCGCAGCCCAACGTAAGGCGGGTTGATGATGGATGATCAGGGAGGTCGCGGCGCCAGGGCAAAGGCTGCGAGTGCCACCAAGGGTGTAGACCGGCGCCGAAACAGGGGCCCCAGGCGAACCCGATAGCCATTTGATTCAGAGAGGTGTTTCGCTAATAATGGGGTCTCGGTCGGCGCCGATCAGGACCCCGCCCTGGGGAAGTTATTTCTCTAAATCAAGCGATTAAACTGAAGGGAGAGGTCCCAATTTGGACGCCTTTCCACAACTTGCGAATGCCGCTTGCAGGATCTGAGATCAAATCCATCAGTTCGTTCGGCTGCTTAACTCCGTCTTCAAGTAGTACATTTTTTAGCCACTGCCCCGAGAGAATGCCATTGGTGAATGTGGAGTGGAAAGCGCCGCGTTTTCGGGTTACATGAATGGTGTTCGTCTCGGTCGCGGGTGCCAAATAGCCTAATGGGCGCGTTTTGCCTTCGTAAGCTTTGGCGGGGATTTTTACCGGCTTGCCTGCAGGATCACGAACTGGCCGGCCGAAGCCGTCGCGTTTAGTGACTTCGACTGTTGCCGCCGCGGCATCAGGCGCTGGTTCCAGACCAGGTCTTAAATCGCCTACGGGCCTGATTTCATAGCGAACCCAAACTTCATCTGGACGGCGGGTGGCTTGGTCCCGTTTCTTCCTGAGGGTTAGATCCCGCCAAGCCAATTTTTGAATTGGCCACACAGATGTGCTTTGAGGTAACCAGTACGGGTTTCGCTGTCCTTTGAAGGCGACCCATGTTGCGCAAGAGACCTTATCATCCGTCCCGTCCGGTCTCTTTTGGATAGTACCATCGGCGTTCAGATAAACCCTGACCACCTCAAACCCAAGACATCCATCAATCTTCTCATCGATATCCCAGGCGACGTATGCAACCTCGTTGTTGGCGTAAGCGCGAGCCAATAATATCGAACCCATAGCAACCTCCCCTTGCGAATGGCCGATTATTGCGCCGAACCGCGCAATATTGCAACCATTGGGCGTGCCTTTCGTTACTGTGAGGCGATTATTCCGTCTCGTAAATATTGCTAGTTGTTGCAATTTTCAATTATAGATGGTGAGACTGAATTTGAGGATTCCGGATGAAGACCACTCGCGCAAAGCCAAAAGATTTTGGCAAGGAACTCTTCAACGCAACAGAAGGCAACGACCGTCATGGAAATTTCCGCCGCCCGGAAACGTTAGCGAAATTCTTAAGGGGCCCGATCCACGGAAGAGAAGATTCGATCGGACAATTTGCAACGTCGATGTTCACTCAGGTCGAGACTGGGTTCAAGTGGGCGGTTGATAAGATCGGCCAAGAGTTAAAGATACCACCATCTCAGCGAGCGCGTTTTCTCGAACAGACTGCCGGCCCGAGAGAAAACTCACTCTTCCTCGAATTCGCAAGTCTGATCGGCCTTTTCGAAATTGCCAAAGCGAATGAGCTTGGCGGTCTTCCCGTTCTGAAAGGCCTGGATAGTGCTGGCCCTCGACCGCTTTTCGACTTCACAAGCACCGGAGCCCTTACTTCCCTTGATCGGTCATCTCCAGGGAATGATGTCGGGCAGCCTCCACGTCTAGGTCCGCTTCCCTCTTCATCTTTCGTTCGCCGGTTTCTCAATGCCGTCGAAAGCAGTCCTCTGGTTGACCTAATCGAGAGCCAAAAAGCCGCGGAAGGTGCCTTTGACCTATTCGGCGCGTCTCTGGAAGTCGCGATGGCATCGTTCAACCATCAGCAAATCAGCGCTACACCTTCCAGCCAAATAATAAGCTTCAAATTAACATGCAAAAACAACAAGCTGGTCGTAGATTCGTTTTTCCAGTCGCGATATAATCCAGTCCGTTTCGGACTTTCACGTATTGCGATCGGGAACTTGGCTCCCGGGCTCTATGGATTTGAGACGCATGGCCTGGGTACGCCACCGCCGCTTACCGACCCAATTCCACACCAGGTCGACGCCCAACATACGTCAAGCTTCACTAGCGCATTTTAGGGGGTGGCATGGAAGGTCAGGATATCAAACATTGGTGGGACACATTCGAGCCCATGTTCAATCGCATGGGACCACTGGCTCCTTACGTTTCCTTTGGTGCTATAATCATAACGGCAGGCATCGCCCTGGCAAATCTCACAGGAAGGTCTTTTCTGACGCCGCCTGTCGATCCAGGATTAACAAAGAAAGCAAACGTTGTTACCGGCATATTCTGCGGCGTGTTTCTTGTCGGTGTATATCTCGCCGGGACCAATCGGGACAATCCTATCGACCTGGTTCCTATGGCCATAATTGCGCTCGGTGGCGCCCTCTGCCTCTTCCTATTTTATATTGCACTCGTGGAAATTCTCACTGTTCAATGCAGCCCAGAACACAAGGTTCTGGCAGGATTTCTCAAGCGCTGGGAATCAAAGGCTGTACGGAGGGGTGATTTTACAGGCTTGCCGCCCGAACGGCAGATCAAGGTCGGACATCCGCCCACGTCAGACAAAGACTATTATTGCACCTCTGATCGCGATCCAGAGTATATTTGGACAAAAGGTTCCATTGTAGCCGCCAAGTGGGTCGTCCTGGTGCTGTATATGGCGATTACGCTTTCACTCGCTATCGGGCTAAGCGCCGCCGCCGCCGAACTTCTGAGAGCACAGCCCAAGGTCGAAAAAACTCCGACAAAGACGGTCATTTCAATTTCAGCACGGACACTGTTCGATTTCAATTCGGCTGAGATTTCGACTGGCGCACGTGGGTACTTG
>CAMLIY010000007.1 GCA_946480125.1 uncultured Asticcacaulis sp. | reverse complement strand
AGGTCTTGGTGTCGGCCACCGCCGCCAGGGTCAGGCTCGCCTTGTTGATCGTGCCCGACGCGGTTTGGGTGGTGACGCTGTAATTGCCGCCGCTGTTGCCGTCATTGACGGTGTAGCCATTGACCGCCAGGGTGCGCGATCCGGCGTTTTTGCTGTCATATGACTGCGACAGACCGGTCACCGTGTCGGCACCTTGCAGGCCCGAAACACCGACCGAACCTGATGAGGCCGTGGTGGCGTCATAGGTCTTGGTGTCGGCCACCGCCGCCAGGGTCAGGCTCGCCTTGTTGATCGTGCCGATCGTCGCCGAAGCCGTGCCGTTGACGGTGTAATTGCCGGCATCATCGCCTGTCAGGGCAAGGCCGGTTACCGAAACCGTTTTGCCGGCACCGGCGTTCTTGTTGTCATAGCTGCCCGAAGCGCCATTACCGAGGGTAACGCTGTCATCGCCGATTACGCCGGTCAGCGTATAGCTGGCATTGGTCAGGTCGGCGTTCGTCGTGGCGTCATAGGTCTTTTCGACCGTGCCCGTCAGACCGGCAACCAGCGTGGCCTTGTCGATTACACCGATCGTACCGGAGGCCGAACTGTTGACGGTATAGTTGCCGGCGTCACCGCCTGACAGAACCAGGCCGGAAACGCTGACCGTCTTCCCGGCGCCAGCGGTCTTGTCATCGTAATGGCCTGAGGCGAGAGGGCTCAATGCCACATCGTCCGTGCCGAATACGCCCGACAGGCCATAGTTGGCGCTGGTCAGCGTTGCATCCATCGTGGTGTCGTAGGTTTTTTCGACCGTGCCCGTCAGGCTGGCCACCAAGGCGGCCGGCGTGATTGTCAGTGTGCCGGTTCCATAGCTGAAGCCGTAATTTTCATCCGAAACCAGCGTGCCGGAAGCCGCCAGGTTGTAGATGCCAACATTCTTGCTGCCAGCGGTCAGGCCACTGACCGAACCGGTCAGCGCATCGTTAAGGCTGTCATCCGTGCTGAGATAGCCGCCGATACCGTAACCGGTCGTCTGTGCTGTGCCATTGTAGACCAGGCTTTGGGAATGCGGCGTGATGGTGAGCGTCGGTGCATAGCCGGTCACGAAACGGTTGCCGCTATTTGGCGCCGAAGCCAAATGACTCGTCGAAAAGTCGAAAACGTCGTTATAGTAGGCCTTGCCGGCCAGGCCGCCGAAGTCGTTGCCGGTCGCCAGTGACGTCGCGTCGCCATGCGCCTGTGTGTAGACCAGCCAGCGGCCGTTCGCCGCCGTCAGCGCATCGGCGCCGGCCGCATTCACGAAAGCCCCGTCCGCAGCCATGATAATGGCGTCACCACCAGCGCCGCTTGTCACCGAGCCGTTAGCGGCGATAGTGATGCCACCCCCCGCCTGAAGCAGCAAGGTGCCGTCGATGTCCATGGCCGTATCTACGGTGAAGTCCGAGGCCGCGAAGATTTTCGTCGCCGTTGGTTGTGAGACGCTGGCCGCCGTCAGGCCGTTTGTGCCGAACGTCGACATCATCGACGTGGCGAAACCGGTCAGCGTGGCATCGTGTGTGTAGGCTGCGAAGAGACCCGATGTGACATTGAAATCGGTGACATCGCCGTCTGTCAGGGTGGGCGCATCGGTATAGGTCAGGCCGCTGACCGCCATATCGCCACTGAGAGTCAGGGTGGCGCCGAGTTTGGTCGATGAGTCAGCCGTATTGCCGGGAACGATGATATAATAATAGCCGTTGGCACCGCTGGTCGCGGCATAGCCGGTGAGCAATGAACCGCCGGTATAGATGCCGACACTGGCCCCCGTGGCGCCGGTGCCGTCGGCATTGAACGCATAGCCACTGATTTTTTGATCAGGCGTGATCGTACCGAAGCTTTTCAGATAGGGATAGAGGCCGGAAGTGGTGCTCCACGCTGAACCGAAGCCTGACGGAAGCGTACCGCTTTGCAATTGCGCGGTGGTCAGGCCCGTGGCGCCTGTGAGAGTGCCGCCTTGAACACCGACCGTCATGCCTGTCGTATCAATATCGAAGTAAGTATCGGTCAAGGTTCCGTTGAGATTGTAGCCGGCAATTCCGCCGACATTGCCGTAGGATGCACCTACAGCGCCGGTGGCGTATGCATTGGTAATCGTGGCGTACTGATTGAACCCAACCAGCCCGCCTGTGAAACCCGTACCGCCGGTTACGGCGCCGGTCGCATAGGCATCGGTAATCGAACCACCTGCATTGCCGCCTACCAATCCGCCTGTAGAAGAACCATTTGTATTGATTACGCTGGCGGTCGAGTAGGCATTGTTGATCGTGCCGTAACTGATCCCTACGAGACCACCCACATTGCCGCCCCGGTTTTCCGAAATAGTCCCCGTTGTGTAGGCATTTTTAACAACGCCGGCAGTGTAAACCAGACCGGCGAGAATGCCGGCACCGCTCATTCCCATGCCCATATTACCAGATGTCACAGTGGCGTTGGTTAAACCAATGTTCCGCAAGGTGCCAGTGACGTAGCCGAAAAGGCCGACATTAGACATGCTATACTGGTCATAGAGGCTAAGATTGTCGATCGCATGGCCCAGTCCGTCGAATGCGCCATAAAAATAGTTGACGACTGAAGCGTTGTAGGTGGTGCCGGAGGCGTCAAGCGAGGTTGCCAGCGCGTAATTGCCCGAAGCACCACTCAGAGCGGCAAAATCGCCCATTGTATATAGCAGGCTATAGGGATTGCCGTTGATAGTCAGGCTGCCGCCGGCGCCCGTATAGTTCAGACCATTGCCCATCGTAAAATTGTAGTCGCCGCCCGTGCCTCCGTCATTGGTGGTAAGGACTACTCCACCCGCGCCAGCAACGGTAACATTGGCGTTGATATTGATGCCGTGATAAGCGTCCAGCGTGAGGGTATTGCCCGAAGACCAGGTGATATCGGAGGTAAGGGTGATATCGCCCTGCCCCACGCTTTGCACGCCCGGACCCGATGTCGTGGTGTCGCTGGTTTGCAGGGTGACATTGGTGGTGGCCAGATTGCTGCTGATCGTCGAGGCCGCGGCCAGTCCCACGGTCAGGTCGTAGGGATCGATCAGCCAGTTGCCGCCGGTGCCCGCCGGTGCAGAGGTATCAATGCGCGCGCCGTCGAAATCAACCGCCGCGCCCGAGGTTTCGACAAATCCGCCGTTGCCGCCCGCGCTGCCGCTGCGGGCCAGCGCCGTGCCGGCAAAGGTCAGCTTGCCGGTGGTCATGTCTGCGATGGCCTTGATCGTGCCGCCATTGCCGCTCGTGCCGGTGGCCGACGCATCCAGGATAGCGGCATCCGCTACCTTGATCTGTCCGCCGGTTACCGAGAGTGTGCCGCCGTCACCGTTCGCCGCCGTGGCCGCGACCGTGCCGCCTGATATATTGATGGACCCGTCAGTGCCGGCTGTCAGCCAGACCTTGCCATTCTTTTCAGACACACCGGTGGCGCGGATCACGCCCGATGTATTGCCGGCCAGCGCATAGATATTGCCGCCCTCGGCGCGCAGTTCGGCCGAAGCGGCCGCAATCGCACCATCGTTGGTCGCCACCGTATCCGAGCCGCCGGTGACGATCAGGAACCGGCCGTCATCGATGCTTGAATCGCGCATGATGATCTTGTGGCCCGCCAGCAGGCCTGCTGTGCCGTTGGCGGCCTCTATAACGCCGCTGTTCTTCACATCGACCGCCATCAGCGCCACGTCGCCGCCCAGGGCGCCGATCTTGCCGAGATTGACGAGCGAGGCCAGGGACGATCCGCTGAAGGTCTGGTCGCCGCCACCCAGGAAATTGTTATCCGTTATATCCAGCGCCGAGGCGACGAAACTACCGCCGACATTGACGACGCCGTTCTTGCCGATGATCACCCCATTTGGGTTGATCAGGTAGACGGAGCCGGTAGCCTTGAGCAGACCGTCTATGGTGGAGAGATTGCCGCCGGTGACGCGGTTGAGCGTGGCGCCGTCGCCATTATTAAACGTGACCGTGCCGCCCTGGCCGATGGAGAAATCCGTCCAGTTGATGATCGCCTTGTCAGATGACTGGCTGATCACGGCCTGGCTGCCCGAACCACCGATCGACGCCGTGCCGGAGACCACCTGCCCGCCCGAAGGCATGCTCACCTGAGCGAGACCCTGACCGGACATCAGCGCTCCGCTCACGAGCAAGGTGGTGGTCAGAAGCCTGGTGCGGGTGCGAACGGAGGCGGGGATAAGCGTACAAAAGCGGGCGGGCATGAAGACATCCTGGAACGTGAGCCGGGCTGATATATCTCAACCGGCAACTTTGGCAGTAGCTTTTTACCGTTAAAAACAGCATAGCGACATATGCCTCTACGTAACCAAAGAGGTTTAACAAGGCATAAAAAAATTAGCCGCCGCCATAAATTTACTATGCTGAGCCCGATAATTTCATAAGCATCGACATTCAACTGAACCGCCTGAATTATGCCCGTCATATCCAAGACTCCTGCCTTTCAATGACCGCATCCCGTTTTTATTGCCATTGAATGACCATCTCTGCATCAGCGGGTGGCCGGTACTCAACAAATCCTTCGCCGGTTTCGGACGGCTCAAGACCGTCAATGTGAACCTGGGATATCTCACCGATTAAACGCAGGCGCGCCATGAGCCCTTTAGGACCGTCGAGCGTAACGTGAATAGCGCCATCACCCGCCTCGACCCGGGCCGGATAATCGGCAAAGAGCCGGAAAGGTGCGTCACCGCACGTAAAATAAGCGCGCGCGGCCATCACAAATGCGGCGCCGGCACCATAGACTTCCTGTCCCACCTGGCCGGCCGGGCTGCCATCACCATAAATATCTTCCAGGGGAACCGACAGGGAACGGTCGATATGACCGTTGCGGCTTGTCTGCGCCAAACCATCAGGCGGTAAAAAATCCGGATAGAATGACCACAACCCATCCAGGGCATAGCGGCGATATTCGCACATCAGCAGCTTAAGCGGGGCGGGCAATGGCTCTCCCGATACCTTCAGCGCCTCATCAAAAGCGGCGAACATTTCGAAGGCTTCATAGGCGGCCATGTAAGGGCCGTCATGCAGGCAGGTGACGCCGAAGAAATTGGCGTATTTGTCCGCCAGTCCGATATGCGAAGCCCAAAGCTCGCAATTGTGCATAAGGCCGGCGACAAAGACATAGGCCTGGTTAAGGTAATGGCTATCCTGCTCCAGTCTCCATAGCCGCAGGCAGGCCAGCGCCCCCCAGGCGGTAAGGTTGGTCTGATAGACCAGTTCGAAACGGTAGTCCTCAAGCGCCTTCAGCGCCGCTTTGGCCTCATCAATATAACGATTATCCTGAGTCAGCTCATGGGCCAGCACCATGACATAGGCGTAAAAGCCGCCCACATCGGTCTGCCCCAGCCCATCGCCACGATCCTTCTTAATGATTTTGAAGTCGGGCAGATTATACTGGACAGGCCACCTGTACTTGAAGTGTCGGGCCGCCTTGATGGTGTGTGCGATCGACTTGCGAAACAACGTATCCGCCCAGTCCTCGCCCTTTAGCGCCAGCCGCGCCAGGTTCATCAACGGGTGATAGAGATACCAGGAATCGACGGCATCGCGGTCCTTGTCCTCGCCGACATCCTCGAGATAGCGGCGCAAGGTCCGCAGTTCCGGATCGAAAAAGCCTTCCATGCCTTCTGCCAGCCGGGCAGACAGGGGATCGGCCTTGCCGACGGCGGCTTCATATTCGCGCAAAGACTGAAGGACGGTCATCTGGACCATGCTGTCCGGATACTCGGCCGCGACATAGGGCCGGATATATGTCTTGCCGAAATGTGTCTCACTGAGGTCCGGCGAGGTCTTGAGATCCTGCAAGGTCTTTTCGGCCCGCCACATCCAGTCGCGATAAGCCGGTTCAGCCTTATCCAGATAAGGATAGATTTCAGCAAGCATCTCAACGAAATCACGCGCAATCTCGAATTCGTTGACGCGGCAATGATCACGGACGTTGATAAGAGCGTCGGAAATGACGTATGCCTGCCCTTTCTTCAAAGGATCGACAGGCGGCGCCACCGCCGTCGGGGCGGACGGTGGCTGATACCCCAGTTCCGGCCATTCGCCGCCAACCACACCATCCGGCTTGGTCTTGGTGTCGTTGAAGAAGGCGTTCATCGTCGAGAAATCCTGCATGTACAGGACAGAGCCAAAGTTTGGCTGTTTCAGACAAAAATAGCAGAATCCGGCGTTCAGGCCCCGCTGCGCCGCCTCCACCTGCCCTACCGCCTCCCTTGGATCACCTTTTTCGCTGATCACATACAGATCACGCGGCCAGAAGACGACCAGCAGGTTCTCGGACGGAGTCAGCCGCGTGGTCATGCGCAACAGTGTCTTGCCGAGAAGGCTGAGCGTGACGACATAGCGGCCGGAATGGGTCTCGATCGTCCATTGCGCGCCGGCCTCGTGCTTATTGGCCGCCACGATCTCATTCGCCCCCATGATAGGATAGGTGCGAAGCGCGATCCCGCCATCTCCCGGCTTGCGAACCACAATCCAGAAAGCATCCCGGCCCTTATGGGTCTGAACGACAAACTTCCCCATTGGCCATTCGCTCTCCGGCTGTGACATATCCGCTAAATCCGGCGGTACGTTCAGCGTCTCAGGGGTGAAGCCAGGAACGCCCGTTTGACGATTTTTACCGGTTTTTTTGTCTGCGCGGCTCAATTTATCCTCTCGAAATTGATGTGTATGCTAACAGCCCCCCGGTTCTGCCGTGCCTAGGCCCGCCTTATTTTGCGGAGGGTCGCGGCCACGCCTCTTGGTATATTCTAGAGGGGAGCGATTTTAAGCCGGGCCCAGGCCTGCGTAATCTGCGCCACCCGTATTTCACTGATCGTATTTCGCAATCGAAGCATCGCCATGTTCTGAGCCACCACCGTCACCGGCGAAAGGACACGAAACACATCAAGCGTCATTGACAATTCAGCCAGCAGACCGCGCCAGACACCAACTTTTTGCGCCTTGCGAATATTCCATACATCCGGCCAGTCCACGACACGGATCGACAAGGCTTCCCGCGTGACGAGACGGTTCATAAAGGCTTCCGCCCCCCAGCGCGGCAACCTGGCCATTTCACGTATATGAGGCTTGATAAGCCAGGCGGGCAGCACACGCTCGCCAGATACGAAATCAAGGCCGATAGCCCTGTAAATCGCCAGACTATTGGCACGCAGACTGATCGTTACCTCAGCCTTTCCGGTAAGGACAGGTTCGGCAAGGGCATGGATTGCCTGGGTGGTGAGTCCCTTCAGGTCCGCATCAATCAGCATTATATGCGCGCCGGTGGACGCAGCCATGCCAAGACTGAGCGCAAAGGTCTTACCCCGATTTGTTGCATAGCTGATCAGCTCTATGCCGGGAAAAGATTGAACTATGCCGGCCGTGCCATCTGTAGAGCCGTCGTCAACCACAATGATTTCGGTAATTGCCCGCTCTGACTGAATGGCGGTGAGTATTTCGCCAATCCGGCCGGCTTCATTATAGGCGCAAACAATGCAGGAAATGGTTTTCTGCATGTCACAATTCAGCGACTTGTCCATTCCGGTTCCCAGGAGCTTGGCGATGCCTGAAAGGTTCTTACACGGTTAAACCGAAACCCGCGATAAGAAGTGATGCAGAAAAAATCAGGGACCGATAAGGCCGTACGCCGCCGATGGCCTGTGTGAAAATTTGATCCACAATTCCACGCCGCTTAACCAAGCCTTCCCTATCGCCCACTTACGGCGAAAGCCTTAGTTCGCGTATTCGAAAGGAAATCAAATGATTTTGAATGATGAATTCGACCTGTTGATGGCCCAGCTGACCGGCCCGGCCCCGCGTCCACTCGACGTTAAAATGGCCATCAATCATCTCATCAAAATTCGAGCTTCCGCTGGCATGGGCCGCGCTATGCTTTTAGGCCAGTTCGTCGATTGCCTGTTCGAATCCCACCGTCTTGGACTATCCGATATTGAAGCCCTCAAGGACAGATTACATACCGCCCTGATGCGATACATGCCTTCCATAGGATCACAGCGGCAAGATGGTGTTGTGCTGCCTATTCGCAAAACGGCTGATAGTGGACCGTGCTATTCTGTCCATTGGCAAATATGATTACTGGCGCAATCAGGCTATATTCGACGATCCGGACAGGCCGCAACATTCCTTATCCATCACGTTTTTTTTTCACGCACCCAGAGGTATTAATCCCTGGGTGCGATCTCACGTCATAACATCAAACCGCATTGACCACAGGCTCACGTGGCCAGTATCTGAGCCCTTTCATAGCCTTAAAGTAATCATCAGCACCCGCCGCACCGCTCAGTTCTATGAAAGCCTCATCAAGCCCGCCCACAGCCTTCTCAACCAGAGACAGTGCTTCTGGCGAATAACCGATATATTTCATGTGGGCGAAGGCATCGGCAATGAAGTCCCTGGCCGCCGCCTTTTTATCGAGCAAGCCGGCACCTTCTGCGGACAACAATACCACGATTGAGTCGAACAGCACCGAGGGGCCGCCATCAATCTTGTATTGCGCTTCTATCCATGTGCCGTCATCCAGATCCACACCCTCAATCATCGGTGCGATCACCTCGACCATGACCCCGTTCATGTCAGCCGCAGACTTGATCGCATTAAAGCTTTCCGCACTGGCGCCATCACTCAACAACACACCGATCTTACGGCCCTTAAGGGAGGGGGGCGGATTTTTGAGAATGCTGAGAGCCTCTGATACTGGCAAATCATCACGTGTCGGGCGGGCGGCGGTCGCCGGCGCCGGCATGTCTTTCAGCCCCAGTCCCCTGGCCACGGCGGCGGCCAGATCGGCGTCAATATTCAGCAGGTGAGACACCACGCGCACCCGGATGGCACGACGTTCGACCCGGCTGAGTTCGAAGACCAGAGCGTTCTGAATGTGTGTCTGCTCGATCTCTGTCTGGCTGATATAGAATTGCCTCGCCTGGCTATAGTGATCAGCAAAACTGTCGGGCCGAATCCGACGCTTCGCCGCCCCCTCTTCAACCGCTTCAGGAAAGCTGCGGAAGCCGGCGGCGCTTTCACGTGGGCCGCCTTCATCAAGCCCGTAGGAATTGGGTTCGAAATTTACCCGTCCTTTCGGATTGGTCATGGCCATGTGCCCATCCTGCTGGAAAGTGTGGAACGGGCATTTGGGCGCATTGATCGGAATATGCGTGAAGTTAGGGCCGCCGAGCCGTTTCAGCTGCGTATCGAGATAAGAGAAGTTACGCCCCTGCAATAGCGGGTCGTTGGTAAAATCCAGCCCCGGAACGATATTAGAGGTACAAAAAGCGACCTGTTCCGTTTCGGCGAAGAAGTTATCCGGCATACGGTCAAGAACCAGGCGGCCGACAATGCGGATGGGCAGCAGTTCTTCCGGTATGAGCTTGGTCGCATCCAGTACGTCGAAATCAAACTTATCGGCAAAGTCTTCGTCGAACAATTGCAGCCCCAATTCCCATTCCGGAAAGTTACCGGCCTGGATGGCGTTCCACAGGTCGCGACGATGGAAATCCGGATCGGCCCCGTTTATCTTTACCGCTTCATTCCAGACCACAGACTGCATGCCCAGCTTAGGCTTCCAGTGGAACTTGACAAAGGTGGACTTGCCTTCGGCGTTAACCATGCGGAAGGTATGGACACCGAACCCTTCCATGAACCGAAAGCCGCGCGGTATGGCGCGGTCCGACATGATCCACATCACCATGTGCATCGATTCAGGCATCAGGGAAATGAAATCCCAGAAATTGTCGTGGGCCGTCTGCGCCTGAGGAAAATCGCGATCCGGCTCCTGCTTTGCAGCATGGATGAGATCCGGGAACTTGATCGCGTCCTGAATGAAGAAAACCGGGATATTATTTCCGACCAGATCCCAGTTACCTTGCTGCGTATAGAATTTCACCGCGAAGCCACGCACATCCCTTGCCAGATCGACTGACCCCTTATTGCCGGCGACGGTCGAGAACCGGACGAAAACAGGCGTTTTCTCACCTGGTCGCTGGAACAGATCAGCCGATGTCACGTCAGCCAAGCTGTCATAGGTTTCAAAAAAACCATGGGCGCCATAGCCGCGCGCATGAACAACCCGTTCCGGTATGCGCTCATGGTCAAAATGGAAGATTTTCTCACGCATGTGATGATCTTCGAGCGCGACCGGACCGCGCGCGCCCATTTTGAGGGAATTTTGATCATCCGACACCGGCGCGCCTTGCTGGGTGGTCAATGTCGGCACACCCTCACCGGCCTGTTGTCGTGTTTCTCCGCCCGTGCCCTGTGGCACCTCGATATCGACAAAGGTAGCGGTATTGAAAGTATCGCCCGCGGCAGGATTTGCGTCAGTTTTCTTGGGCATTAAATTTCTCAATTTTGATTTGTTATGAAATGAATTGTGGGTAAGGCAGCGTATTGGCGACAGGTAAAACGTAAGAAAAAAGCCGCCGCCTAAATGGCAGCGGCTTTCGATGGCATTCTGACTATTCAGCTGGTTCCGCCGCCATCATGTTTTTCTTTGCCTGCTTTTTCAAAGCGTCCATGTCCTTTGCCAGCTGGACAGCGTCTTCATGGCTGAGATATTTTTTAGCCTTCTCAAAAATATCGCCTTCTTCTTCTTCAACATGGTGGGCAACCGAATGTTTGAATTCGCCGAAGGTTTCTATCCACAACTCTTCGGTCAGCGGCGTTTCGCTCAGCTTAGAGAGATACTGGCGAATTTCGTCATGTTCTTCATTGGCATGCTCAACCTTTTCTTCGACAGCCTTACTGCGTGTCGCGTCATCGATTGCCTTGTAGAAGGTCTTTTCTTCGGTATCGGCGTGAAGTGACAGTTCCATCTTGATGGTCTCGAATAAGGATTGCCGCTCAGTCAAATCCGGGGTGGCGATGACCTGCTCCATAAGATCAGCCACCTTGTCGTGATCTTTTTTCAAATACTTGTAGATATCCATGTCGGTTCCTCTGGGCTAATTTGTGAGCCCACCCTGCCTTCCGCGGCATAAGGTTGATATGAGGCACGAATGAAAATGCATAATAATGATATAAATTATTGTTATTATTTATTTTTTATTCTCGTTTTTTGAAGTCACGGGCTACCGCAAAAATCTCAAAACACATCCTGAGTGGCCATTATTTGCTGAAGCACAGACAGTTGCCGCCAGTCATGTGCACTCAGCAAATGCACCAGTCCGATGACCGTGACATCCCCGTTTTTATACTGTCCGCTTCGCGACCACTGCGCCGCGTCCAGCCCGTCCAGTATACTCAGGCTCCGTTGCCTCGCCGTGTGAAACTCAGTCAAAAGCGAGTCAATTCCACCTGAAGAGTCCGCATTTTCGTCGGCCTCATATACTAAATTTAAGGACGAGCGTTCTTCCGTAAGCATGGCATGCAACGCATTGTGAAAAGCGTGGATTTCAAATCCCAGAATATAGCGAAGTCTTTGCAGAACAATATTGTCCTCAGCCAAGCTATCGGCGGGGAACGCACGAATATGGGCTTCCAAAAGGGCTGGGAAATCGGCAAGCGCCGAGAAGGTAACGATATGCATGTTTGAATACAATGACGGACGAAGACGTATTATTTATCCGGACCGCATCCGGATATGAGATGCAGCCACCCCTGACCAGACGCCATTCCTGATGACCCGTTTTCGCTTTGGTTCTCTATAGCCGGCGCCTAGATGCGACGGTTGAAAAGCAGCGCCGCGCCAATAAGTGCAAAGCCGATCGTTAGCGGCGCAATGGGCAAAGGAGGATGACGCAGAGACTTTTCCAGCCGGCGGCCGGTTGAAACAATCCGCTTGCGGGCCTTGTGGGCACGGTGATCCAGTTCTGCATCCGCATGTTTCTTTCTACGCTCCACATCATGCAGGGCGCGCTCGACTTCATCTTGAATGAAAATCGATAGCCGCTCTTTTTTGCTTAAAGCAACGGGCTCGATGTCATCGTCGATATGTATGGGTTTTACGGCTAAAGGCATGAAATTCTCCTGTGGTCTTCAAGGGTATGAAGACTCTCGTAGGAATACAGCGCGATTTGCCGATAAAATTTATAATGAAGACGTATGAACGGTTTGATCTCAGAGCCAATAGGTTAAGGTGATCTGGCCCACAGCGCCCTGATGCCTCATCGTATAACCTCATTGAAAACTTAGGCAGATTGAGTGGATTTTGTTGAAAACCACCGCTATCCCACCCGGGACGCACATTTCAGGGCCTGCATTTGCTTACCGATTATATAGCCCCTCCGATTATTTGCGGCGCCATTCTGATCGGCGCCCTCACCCTGTTCATAACCGACAAGGTGCGTCACGATCTGATCGCCCTGTGCGCCTTGTTTGCCGGCCTGGCGACGGGCCTTATAAAGATCGATGACGCGCTAAAGGGCTTCGCCGACCCGGCGGTTATTACGGTTGCTGCCGTGTTGGTGGTGGGCCGGGCGCTGGAACTCACCGGGATTGCCGGCTGGATCGCCCGGTCGGTGATCCCCGAAAAAGCCGGCTTCACACTGCGGCTCAGCATGTTGCTGCTGGGTGCCTGTTTTTTATCCGCCTTCATGAACCACATCGCGGCCCTGGTCATCATGATGCCGCTGGCTTCGGAACTGGCCCGGCAAAGCCGAAAACAGGTCGGTATGGTGCTGATGCCCTTGTCATTCGCCACCATGATCGGCGGCATGACCACACTGATCGCTACGCCCCCGAATATGATCCTGTCCTCTTTTCGCGAAAAAGCTTTAGGCGCCCCATTCGGCTTTTTTACCATGACACCGGTGGGTGTGGCCGTGTGTGTGGTTGGCCTCACCTATCTGATCCTGCTGGGCTGGCGCTTGCTGCCGCAGCGCAAAGGCAATGAAATGACGGCAGCCTCTCCGTGGCGCGTCCTCGAATTACCGCTCGATGCCCGCAAGACTCTCATCCGTGATGATATTTCCCGTCAGCTCAGGCAGACAAAAACGCGTATTCTCGGATTACTCCGCGGCAACAAGATGATCAAATGGCCGACAAACAATCGGGTTCAGTCCGGAGATCGCTTGCTGCTTATCTCACGTTCCCTGCTCGCGGAAATACGTGCGCCCCTGGATTTCGTGCGCGGCAAGGAAACAGCCGAACCCGGTCATGTCACAGCCCGGCTGATGGTGCCGCACAAATCCACCCTGGTCGGTGAGACACATGATGCGGTCAAATCGCGCAGCGGCGGCAGCCTGGAAGTCTCGGCCGTAGGCCCCCGCGCCGCCACCTTTCGCTGCGCTCTGTCGACGGTAGCAATCCAAAGCGGCGATCAGGTGTTCATTAGCGGCCCACCGGAAGCCATCGCCCGGTTTGCCGCGCGTGAACGTTTGATTGAGCTGGATCGCCGCGATTCTATTCCCGTAAATCTGCGCACCGCTATCCAGACCGTGATAATTTTTGCGTCTGCGATTATGCTGGTTATCTTCACTGATGTGCCGCCAAGCCTGAGTTTCCTGGCCGCGGCCGCCCTGATTGCCGCCTTGCGTCTGATCCCAAAAGAGGAAATCTACAGCTCGATCGACTGGTCAATCCTGGTCCTGCTGGCGGCGATGATTCCCGTAGGTGGCAGTTTTGAAACATCGGGAGCGGCGGATATCGTCGCCAAAAATGTTGGCGGCCTGATGACGCATTTCCCGCTGCCGCTGGCTATCGGCACCATGTGCGCCCTGACCCTGGGCCTGACCATACTGCTCAACAATGTGGCGACAGCCGTCATTATGGGACCGCTCGCGATTCAACTGGCGACCTGGCTGCATGTGCCGCCAGACGCCATGCTGCTGGCCGTTCTCGTCGGTACGTCATGTGATTTCCTCACCCCGATCGGACATCAGAATAATTTGCTTATCATGGGCCCGGGCGGATATCGGTTCAGCGATTATTCGCGTGTGGGCGCATTAATGTCGATACTGGTGATTGCCACCACCGCGATCGTTCTTACGCTTCAGTATGGATAACTGGCAGATGCGAGGGCGTAGGTAACATAAAATCAAAGCTTTGCGGTTAAGCTCCGATAGTCAATATTCGGAGCTTTTTCATGCCGTTAGCCGGTTCTGCCCTGGCACGCTTTATCGATGCATTTCGTCGCGCAGACTGGCTGAATGCCGAGCGGGTCCGTGTGTACAGCCTGATGGCCATGATTGCTTTTATTTTTATGACCCTTTGGTTCTGGCTGCGTTTCAGCCTGTTTGCGCCCGGCGCCGAACCGCTTGGCGGCGATTTTATCAGCTTTTACGCCGCTTCAAAACTGGCCCTGTCAGGCCATGCCGCCGGTGCCTGGGATATTTCCGCGCATAGTCTTGCCGAGCACAGCCTCTTTCCCGGCTTCGATGGCTATCTCGCCTTTTTTTATCCGCCGCCGTATTTGCTGTTGTGCTGGCCGCTGGCCTTGCTGCCCTATGGCGGGTCGGCGCTCATATGGACAATCGGCACAACCGTCACAGCGTTTTGGCTGTGGCGGGCTTTTTTCCGCCAGTTGCGGCCGGAAATGGCGATGCCGCTATCTGTGATGCTGGCCTTTCCGGCCGTCTGGATCAATATCGCCTGCGGCCAGAATGGCGCCGTGACCCTGGCTATACTTACCGGCGGCTTCCTGCTGACGGATCGCCGTTCGCTGATCGCCGGACTTGTTCTTGGCCTGATGGTTATCAAGCCGCAACTGGCGATCGGCCTGCCATTTGTGCTGGGTGGCGCCGCATTGGCCAATCCCGGGCGCTGGCGCGTTTTCCTTGCCACCGGCTTCAGCGCCCTGGTCCTCTGCGGCCTCGCCTGGCTGGCGGTGGGTCAGGCAGGCTATGATGCCTTTTTCGCCAACAGTACCTTTGCCCGCGAAGCGCTTGATCAGGGGCTGGTCGATCCCGCCCTGATGCAAAGTCTTTATGGCAGCCTGCGTGTCCTGAACCTGCCCATGCCGGCAGCCTATCTGATACAGGCCATGCTGTCCGCCACCGTGCTCATGATCGCCGCCTATATCGCTTTCAAATACCGGCCCTCGGGACGAGCGCTCGGCGCCCTGACCGTTTCCACCACCGTGCTGGCCACGCCTTTTCTGCTCGATTACGACCTGCTTATCACCGCCTTGCCACTGGGCTGGCTGGTGCTGACCGGCGCGAGAAACGGTTTCCGCAACTGGGAAAAACTCGGGCTGCTGGCGGCTTTCGGGCTGCCGCTGGTTTCGCGTCAGCTGGCACAGCAAGCCCACCTGCCTATCGCCCCTCTGGTGCTGCTGGTTGTTTTTATGTTTGTTGTCCGGCGCATCATAATGCTGGAAGCCGCACCGGCCAACCTGCCGGCCGCACCGGTTTACGCATAGATGGCCGGTCGTTTGCTCGCCTCATTCCGAGACGCCGATTGGCTGCACGCAAAGCGCATTCACGCTTACTGTCTGATCCTGCTCTCGGTCAATATCCTGGGGTTCGCCGTGTGGATCGGCCTGTCGCACGGTCTGATCGATCATTCCGGCAAGCCGCTCGGCACCGATTTCATGAGCTTTTACGCCGCCTCGAAGCTGACGCTCAGCGGACAGGCCGCACAGGTTTGGAACCCCTATGCCCATCAGGCGGCGGAAGATGCGATCTTCGGCCGGCAACTGGGGTACTGGGCCTTTTTCTATCCGCCGGCCTATCTGCTGGTTTGCGCGCCGCTGGCGCTAATGCCTTACGGTCTGTCACTATTCGTCTGGCTGACCGGCACCACCGCGGCGGCTGTGGCGCTCATACGCCAATGGCTGAAACAGCAGGCGCCCCATATCATTACCGGCCTGATCCCGCTGCTGGCTTTCCCGGCCCTGTGGATCAATCTCGGCAATGGCCAGAACGCCGCCCTGACGACGGCATTGTTCCTGGGTGGCTGCCTCCTGCTCGATCGAAGGCCCTTCCTCGCCGGACTTATCCTTGGCCTTCTGATCATCAAGCCGCAACTGGGCCTGGCCCTGCCCTTCCTTCTCATCGCCTCTGGCCGCTGGAAAACCTTTGCCGGCGCGGCGGTCAGCGCTATCGCCCTGTCGCTGGCCGGATGGGGACTGGTCGGTACGGAGGGTTATCTCACCTTTCTGCATAATAGTGAACTGGCGCGGGCAACCCTTGAGCAAGGCCTGGTGTCGCCTGCCCGTATGCAGAGCCTGTTCGCCGCCCTTATGCTGTGGAAATCACCGCTGTGGCTGGCCTATGGCGCGCAGTGTCTTCTGGCGCTGGCCGTGATTGCCTCGGCCTGCCTGATCACCTGGCGCTATAAACCGGACCGCTTTGGCTTAAGCGCTCTGCTGGTTTCGGCCACCTTGCTGATGTCGCCGTTTATGCTCGATTACGACCTGCTTGTGAGCGCTATTCCGCTGGGCTGGCTGGTGATATGCGGATTGAAAGACGGCTTCCGGCCATGGGAAAAGAGCATGGCTCTGATCGTATTTATCCTGCCGCTGTTCGCCCGGTCGCTGGCGCTCAACCTGCACCTGCCGCTGGCGCCTTTTGTCCTGCTGGTCTTTTACGCGATGGTGGCGCGCCGCATAATCAGCGCACCGGACAAGGCCTGACTATTCAATATATTCCGGCGCCGTTATGCGTTTGCCCAAGAGCATGGCGTCCGCGACGATGCGCAGCGGCGAGAAGTCGGCATCAGATGTGCCCGCACGGATCAGGTCGTGGAAGTGGGCATAGAGACCGGCATATTCAGCCTCTTTCTGCTTGATCACGGTATGACCGTCGATTTGCAGCTCGGTGCCGCCCATGGAGAGGGTCAGCTTCTCGTAGGACGTTGACTCGATGAAAATGCTCCAGGTCTGGACGCCGGTTTGCAGGAAATCGTACTCGGCGCGAATCGGGAACCCGGCCTCGGTCATCATGTCCATCTCGACCTGGATCGGCGCATCGCAATTGGCGGGAATATGCAGATCGGCTTTTTTGACCATCACGGCATCGGCCAGGATGCGCGTCAGGATAGACAGCGAATTGATGCCGGGATCGAAAACACCCATGCCGCCGGCCTCGAAGATCCATTTCTGGCCGGGATGCCACTGACGGACATTTTCCTTCCAGTGAATGGTGATATTCTTGATCTGACGTTCGGACACCCACTTGCGCGTCGCCTCTACGGCCGGCGCGAAACGCGAATGCCACGAAGCCAGCAGCGAAACCCCCTTGGCCTCGGCCAGGGCCTTGATGGCTTCGGCCTCACCCAGGGTCGCCGCCGGTGGTTTTTCGAGGAAGACATGGCGGCCGATCGAAATGACGTCTTTGGCGATCTGGTGACGGATTTGCGGCGGGGTGCAGATAGCGATCGCTTCGATTTCCGGATGCGCCGTCATCATGGCATCCATATCAGGATAGGCATTGACGCCTTCCGGACGGGCGTGCGGCGAACAGCCGGCCACCAGTTCCAGATGCTTATTGCCGTGAATTGACGGGATATGCTGATCAACGGCGATCTTGCCGAGCCCGATCAGGCCGATTTTCAAAGGCTTTTTACCAAACAATCCCATCGTCACGTTTCCTTACCGTATTTTTTAAGCCGAAGCTTCGCCACTCGTAATTATATTATAATTTAAAATCAAGCCTGTTCGGCCAAACTATAGATCCGCTCCATGGGCAGCCACTTCTGGCCAGGCTCGGCAAAGGGCAAGTCCTGCTGGAAATCCCACATAAGGGTTTCCCACTTCTGCACGTCCTCGCTGGCGGCATCAGCCGCCGCCTTGGCCACCGGATCGAAATCCGGCCCAGGCGTCAGGATCATGCACATCCGGTTGCCGACCAGATAGATTTCCAGTGCTTCGATACCCGCTTGGCGCATCGATGCGTTGATGGCCGCCGGCACCTGGCCGGGGGCATGCCATTTCTTATAGCGTTCGATCAGGGCCGAATCGTCTTTCAGATCAAGGGCGTATACAATTTTATTAGAATAGTCAGGCATCAGCGTTTCCAATTTTGTCTGAGTATATAGCGATAAAATCGTCCGGCGCAAACCGTTCTGGCATTTCATATTTGACGATATGATTCATATGTGATGTTAAATAATATTATAATGGCCGACAAGGCTGACATACAGGGATATGTTTCATGGATTCCGCGCCTGCCACCAAAACCCAAAAGGGCTTCGCCGCCCTTTGGCCGATCATATTGATCACCGCTCTGTTTTTTTTCTGGGGCATGGCCAACAATCTCAATGACATTCTCATTCCACAATTCAAAAAAGCATTCTCGCTGACCAATTTCCAGTCGTCTCTGGTTCAGTCCGCCTTTTATATGGGTTATTTCGTCTTCGCCCTGCCGGCTGGCTTCCTGATGCGTCGTTTCGGTTACAAGGCGGCGGTCATAGCCGGCCTCTGTCTTTACGCCGCCGGGGCATTCCTGTTCTGGCCGGCCGCGAATATGCATCAGTATGGCTGGTTCCTTGGCGCCCTGTTCGTCATCGCCTCCGGCCTGGCCTTTCTGGAGACCTCCGCCAATCCGCTGATGACGGTGCTGGGATCTGAAAAAGGCGCCGCCTTCCGGCTCAACCTGGCGCAGGCGTTTAACCCTTTGGGGTCGCTTGCCGGCATCTGGGTGGGCCAGCACTACATCCTGTCGGGCATCGAAAAGATGAACTCGACCGCTGACTATGTGCGTGAAGCCAAGGCCGTTCAACTGCCCTACCTGATCATTGGCATACTGATCGTCGGCTGGGCCGTACTGGTGGCGCTGTCTAAATTCCCACAGGCCGCCACCAAAAGCGTCCATGATCACGATGAGGCCAAGCTCAGCGCCGGACAGGCGATCGGCGGCCTGTTCAAGCACAAGCATTTCCTGATGGGCGTGGTGGCGCAGTTCTTCTATGTCGGCGCGCAGGTCGGCATCTGGAGCTATATCATCAAGTACGGCCAGGCCGAACTTCACCTTGTCGACAAGGCCGCCGCCAGCTATCTCTCCTATGCCCTTACGGCCTTCCTGATCGGTCGTTTCATCGGCACCGCCCTGATGAGCGTCATTAATCCGGCCCGTCTGCTGACCGCCTTCGCCGTCATCAATATCGCCCTGGTCGCCGTCGCCGTCTTCGTCGGTGGTCAGACCGGCCTTTATGCCCTGGTCGCCGCCTCCTTCTTCATGTCGATCATGTACCCCACCATCTTCGCCACGTCGGTGCGCGGATTGGGTCCCCTGACCAAGACGGGAGCCTCTTTCCTGGTCATGAGCATTGTCGGCGGTTTCGCCCTGACCAATCTGATGGGCTATATTCTCGATGAAGGCAGCGTGCGCCATGCCATCATCGTGCCACTGGCCTGTTTTGTCATCGTCGCCGCCTATGGCCTGATGACACCGAAAGCGGGCCCGGCGATCGACACCGCCGGGATCGGCCATTGATTATAGATTCTCACCACCATTTTTGGCAGATCGGCCAGAATGGACATGAATGGCCGACGCCGGATTTGACCGGCATTTATCGTGATTTCGGCCTCGATGATCTGGCCGACGCCTGCTGCGCATTGAATATTGGCGGCACCATACTTGTGCAGTCGCAGCCGTCAGATGACGATACGGACTGGATGTTGAAAATCGCCGCGGATGCGCCGCTGGTCAAGGGCGTGGTCGGCTGGGCCGATTTCGCCGCGCCGGAGGCCCCACGGCGCATTGCGGAACTGGCCCGTCACCCGAAGCTAAAGGGCTTGCGGCCCATGTTGCAGGGGCTGGCGCGGGATGACTGGATTTTAAGCGACGAGGTACGTCCGGCCCTGGAGGCCATGACGACGCATAATCTTGTCTTTGATGCGCTGGTCTTCACGCGCCATCTGCCGTTTATTGATCAGTTGGCGAAGCGTTATCCCAACCTGTCCATCGTCATTGACCATGGCGCCAAGCCGCCGCTTGGCCGAACGGATGATATGTCCCGCTGGCAGGAGGCGATCGCCGCCGTGGCGGAAAATGGCAATATGACCTGCAAGCTGTCCGGCCTCCTGACTGAAATGGCCGATGGAGAAAGCGAAAACGTACTTGTCCCCTGCGCCGATCATTTGCTGGACATATTCGGTGCGGATCGCCTGATGTGGGGCTCGGACTGGCCGGTCGTGCTGCTAAAAGACAGTTATGACCACTGGTTCAACTGGACATCAGGCTGGCTGGCTGACAAACCAGACAACACATGCGTAAGAATAATGGGTGAAACCGCCCGTCATGTCTATCAGCTCTAAGGTCGCACACATGCCTGATAAAGCCACCAGTAAATACCGCGCACCGGCGCTGGAAAAAGGCCTGGACGTTCTTGAACTCCTGGCCTCTGCAAAATCCCCCATGACCCTGTCGCAGATTTCGACGCGTCTGGACCGTTCGGTCAGCGAACTCTTCCGTATGGTGCAGGTGCTCGAATCACGCGGCTATGTCGGCATGGCGGCCAGTGGCGAAGGCTTCGAGCTGACCAACAAGCTGTTCAGCCTGGGCATTTCACGCGGTCCCAGCCAGAACCTGCTGGCCAGCGCTTTGCCGCTTATGCAGACCTTGAGCGAACAGACCCGGCAGGCCTGCCACCTGGCCATCGCCTCGGACGACCGCATGGTGGTCATCGCCCGCATCGAGGCGCCCGGCGATGTCGGCTTCTCGGTGCGTGTCGGCTATCAGCGTCCGCTGGCCCATTCAACCTCCGGCCTGCTCATCTATGCCTTCCAGAAACCCAAGATCCGTGACCAGTGGCGCAGCCTGCTCAAGCCCGGCCTGTCACCGGACGACTGGGCGGTCTTCGAGGCACAGGCGGAAAAAGCCGTTTCACAAGGCCATTTTTCCGCCCCCTCAAGCTATATCGACGGCATTACAGATATTTCCTGTCCGGTCATCAACGATGTGGGGGTGATCGCCGCCCTCACCATGCCATGGATTCATATTGAGGACGGAATCACACTGGACGACGCCTTGATCCGTCTCAAGTCCACGGCCAAAACTTTAAGCAAGGCTCTGGGCGGATAGCACTTGATTCATGGCGGCGCCGTCGCTATTAATTTCACATATAAGAACGCTTTCAAACTTAAACAGATTTGAGAAGACGCCCCGAAGTGACTCCTGTGTACCCCTTTCCTCGCCGCAAACTTGGCTCGACAGCCGCCGAGGTGACGGTGCTCGGCTTCGGTGCCGCCGCCCTTGGCAACCTCTATCGCGCGATTCCGGATAGCGAAGCTCAGGCTTGTCTGGATGCGGCGATCGCTGCCGGTATCGGTTATGTGGATACCGCCCCGCACTATGGACAGGGCCTGTCTGAACGTCGTGTGGGCCAGGTGCTGGCCACTCATCAGGACGTCACGATTTCGAGCAAGGCTGGCCGTGTGCTGAAAGCGATAACGCCGCCGCCGCCAGGCACGGAGCGCCACGGCTTTATTGATGGCGATGCCTTCGATCCGGTATTTGATTACAGCTATGACGGCGTTATGCGCGCGTTCCATGATAGCCTCACACGCCTGAAACGTGAGCGGCTTGATATTCTGCTGGCCCACGATCTCGGCCAACAGACTCATGGCGCCGAGGGGCCCGCGCATTTAAAGGTATTTCTTGAGGGCGGTTTGCGCGCCATGCACGATCTCAAGGCCCAGGGCCTGGTCAGCGCCATCGGTCTTGGGGTCAATGAGTCGCAGATCTGCGAAGACATCCTGTCCAATGCCGATCTGGACGTTGTTCTGCTGGCCGGCCGCTATACCCTGCTCGAGCAGGGCGCTCTGGAAACCTTCCTGCCATTGTGCGAAGCCAGGGGCATTTCGATGATTGTCGGCGGGCCTTTCAATTCCGGCATACTCACGGGTGGCGATCACTACGATTATGGCCAGGTGCCGCCCGAAATCTGCGAACGCGTCCGGAAACTCAAAACCGTTTGTGCGGCTCATGGTGTAAAATTACCGGCAGCCGCGCTACAGTTTCCACTGGCTCATCCGGCTGTGGCCTGCGTCATTCCCGGCATGGCCAATACGGCTGAGGTAGCCGCCAACATCGCCCTGTTTTCACAGGATATTCCATACGCCTTATGGGATGACCTGAAAACCGAAGGCCTGCTGCATGATCGCGCTCCCACGCCGAAAGTGCAGGTGCTGTCGTGAATATAGGCCCTTTTATCCTGCTCCATCCGGACGATAATGTTCTGGTCTGCCGCCAGCATGCTTTTCGCGGACAGTCGATCACCCTGGATGGTGACACAGCCATTTTGGCCGACGAAATTCAGGTCGGTCACAAGATCGCCCGCCGTGACCTCAAGGCCGGTGAAAAAATCATCAAATACGGCGCCCCCATCGGTTCCATGAAAGTCGATGAGAAGCGCGGCGCCCATATTCACATGCATAATATGCAAAGCGACTACATCAAAAGCCATACGCGCGAGGTCACCGGCCATGGACACTAAGGTTGGGGATATTAAGCCCTTTCAGGCGTGGCTGCGCCCCGATGGCCGCAAGGGCATCCGCAATGTCATCTGCGTCGTCTATCTGGTCGAATGCGCCCACCATGTGGCACGCAGGATCGTCAATACGTGCGATGACAGCGAAGTCCACCTGATCGGCTTCCCCGGTTGCTATCCGAATGACTATGCCTATGACATGATGGAAGCCCTGTGCACCCATCCTAATGTCGGCGGCGCAGTACTGGTGTCGCTCGGTTGCGAAAGCTTCAACCGCGAGGCCCTTAAGCGCCATATCGAAGCCTCCGGCCGGCCGGTTGAGACCTATGTCATCCAGAACGAAGGCGGCACGATCGAGACCATCCGTAAAGGCGTCGAGGCCGTCCGCCGCATCCAGGGCATCGCCCGCCAGATGCCGCGTGGCGAGATGAACGTTTCTGAACTGATCGTGGGCACCATATGCGGCGGCTCTGACGGCACATCCGGCATCACCGCCAATCCGGCGGTCGGCCGCGCGTTCGATACCCTGGGCGCGGCCGGCGCGGCCTGTATTTTCGAGGAAACCGGCGAACTGGTCGGCTGCGAAAAAATTATGGCGTCGCGCGCCATCACGCCGGAACTGGGTGCCGAACTGGAAGCCGCCGTGATCAAGGCCGAAACATACTACACCATCATGGGCTATGGTTCCTTCGCGCCCGGCAATGCCGAAGGCGGGCTGACGACCCAGGAAGAAAAGTCGATGGGCGCCTACTCAAAATCGGGCTCTGCGCCGATCTGTGGCATACTCAAGCCCGGCGACCTGCCGCCGTCAGGTGGGCTTTACCTGCTCGATGTGGTGCCCGATGGCGAGCCGCGCTTCGGCTTCCCTAATATTTCCGACAATGCCGAAATCGTCGAAATGATCGCCTGTGGGGCGCACCTGACGCTGTTCACCACCGGCCGCGGTTCGGTGGTCGGCTCGGCCATTTCGCCGGTCATCAAGGTCTGCGCCAATCCGGAAACCTACCGCAAACTGGCCGGTGACATGGATATCGATGCCGGCCGCATCATGGAAGGCCGCGCCACGCTCGATGAGGTCGGCGCCGAAATCACCGACCGGGTAATGCGAGTGGCGGCCGGCGAGCAAAGCTTGAGCGAGCAGATGGGCCACCAGGAATTTATCCTGACCTATAAGGCGTTTGACCCTGTGGGACCGGCTTGCCTACCGCTGCGCCGCCTCTCGTAACGAGACGCAGCATCGCTTTTTTTACGCGGGCAAACCGCGCAGGTTACGCACACTGAAACGCTTTGGGCGTGGTCGCAGTTGGACTGATTTTTTGGAGATAGTGACATGGGACGTTTGACTGGCAAAACCGCTTTGATCACCGCCGCCGGCCAGGGCATCGGCCGGGCGACGGCAGAGTTATTCCTCAAGGAAGGCGCCACCGTCATCGCCACCGATATCAATGCGGAAGCGCTGGCCGGGCTTGAGGGCGCCACAACCCGCGTGCTCGATGTCACCCAGGCCGATTCCGTCAAGGCGATTGCCGCTGAATTTCCGGATGTGAACGTGCTTTATAACTGCGCCGGTGTCGTTCATGCCGGCACCATTCTCGAATGCGACGAGGATCAATGGCAGTTCGCCCTCAATCTCAACGTCACGGCACAGTACCGCATGGTGCGCGCCTTCCTGCCGAATATGCTGAAAACGGGCGGCGGCTCGATCATCAATATGTCGTCGGTGGCCTCATCGATCAAGGGCGTGCCTAACCGCTTCGCCTATGGCGCCACCAAGGCGGCGGTCATCGGCCTGACCAAGGCCGTGGCGGCTGATTTTGTGTCTCAGGGTATCCGCTGTAACGCCATCTGTCCCGGCACGGTCGAAACGCCATCCCTGTTGCAGCGCCTGCGTGACACCGGCGATTTCGACAAGGCCTATGCCGAATTCAACGCCCGTCAGGCCATGGGGCGCCTCGGCCGCACCAGCGAACTGGCCAATCTGGCGCTATACCTGGCCTCGGACGAATCCAGCTTCACCACCGGCCAGATTCACATCATTGACGGCGGCTGGATCAACTAACTCCATTTCCGCGAGCGAAACGCGAGGTATTTTTTCTCGTGGCCAGAAGGCTAGCGCAGCAGGTATTCTTCATACCTGCAAGTGACGCCGACGCCGCAACGAGGAAAAAGAACCGCGTTTAGCCGTGGAAAGTGATATCCATCCATATCATCGCCGCCTCGTCATGTTTCAGGCATTTCAGCCCTGAATTCGGCTGATTAAACGGATCGGGCATATGGTTGACGGGTTCGACGCAGAAATATTCACCGTCCATGGGCACGAAGACATGCAGCCAGTGGCAATCCGGTGAGGCGCGCAAGGTATGGGTCAGACGATCACCGTCATAGATCTCGGCGCGGCCCTTGAAACCGGTATAGGCATTATCGATGGTAATATCGTGCGCCACGGTATCACCTTTGGTCCAGTCCTTTTTCAGCACGCCGGCATGCCAGTTGCGCGGCAGGGTTTCCTCATCGGAAATCCAAACCCCGTCCACCGTCGCCTTGAGGCGGGAATCTGACTGGCGAATAAAATAGGGATGAAAGCCGAGGCCAACCGGCATAGTCGCTTTCGACAGGTTCTTCGCATTGAGAAACGCACGCAGGCCGTCGGCGCGCAGTTCATAGATCAGGGTCGCTTCATATTCCCACGGCCATTCACCGGCCGCATGATGATAGCCAAGCACCGCGCGCGATGAGGTCGCCTCGATCACCTGCCACGGCTTGCGCCAGCCCTGGCCATGTAGCGGATGCGGGTGGCCGTCACCGAGATTGGGCGACAACCGGACCTTATGACCCTCGAAAACAAAGGTGCCATTGCGGATGCGGTTGCAAAAAGGCACTAACGGGAAGCATGCGGTTTGCAGGGCGTCCGTCGCCCCCTCCGGCGTCGGCCGCATGACATCCTTGCCATTGCGGATCAGGCGGGAAATGCTTCCGCCCACCTCCGGATTGATGTCAAGAATGGTATCCGCAGAGCTTAAGCGCAGCATTTTTATATCTCATTTTGGTTGCGCCGCCGCTATGTCTGCTTGAGCGCATCTTCGCTTAAAAAGAAGGGCGGGGCCCCTGTGAGACCCCGCCCTGTAGAGAACTTAAGCTTTCTTCCAGAGGCCTTCAAGGGCCTCCAGTGTCTTGCCCTTGGTTTCCGGTACGAATTTCCAGACGAACAGTGCCGCCAGGATCGAACAGGCGCCGTAAACATAGAAGGGAAAGCCGTGGTGGAACATCTCGGTCAGTTTCGAATTGTCATTCAGCATCGGGAAGGTTTGCGACACGATGTAGTTGGCGATCCACTGCGCCGTAACGGCGATCCCCATGGCCTTGCCCTTGATCGAGTTCGGGAACATTTCCGCCAGCATGACCCAGACGATCGGCCCCCACGACAGCGAGAAGCCAGCGATATAACCCATGGCGATGAAGAGATAGATCAGGCCGGGCTGCTGGTTCGGGTCCTGGTTCTGATACAGCAGGCCAAGCGCGATCAGGGTGACGGCCATGATGGCGGCGCCCCAGAACAGCAGCGGCTTGCGGCCCCAGCCATCGACCGTGAACTGGGCGATGAGGGTGAAGACCACCATGACGACGCCCAGGGCGACCGTCTGGAACATGGACGCATCGGTGCTGAAACCGAGTGACTTGAACATGGCCGGCGCATAATAGAGCACGGCATTGATGCCGACGACCTGCTGGAAGACCGACAGCAGCACGCCGATGACCAGAACGCCGACGCCAAAGGACAAAAGTTTACCCGTGTGGGCGGTCAGGCTTTGTTTGATCTCGACCATGGTTTCACGGGCGACCTGTTCGCCATCAAGCGCCGTCAGCAGCTTCATCGCCTTTTCATCATGGCCTTTCAGCACGTACCAGCGCGGCGTATCGGGCATGAACAGGGCGGCGAGGAAAAACAGCGAAGCCGGAATGGCGCACGAGGCCAGCATGTAGCGCCAGCCGTGCGTGTGCAGCCAGCTGTCGTCGCCATTGCCTTGAGAGGCGATCTTGGCGTTGACGAAATAGACCAGGGTGATGCCGAGCACGATGGCGATCTGCTGGAGCGCCACCAGGAAGCCCCGCTGCTTGGCCGGGGCGATTTCAGCGATATACATCGGTGAAATCAGCGACGCCATGCCGATGGCGATGCCGCCGAAGGTGCGATAAACCATGAAGGGCCACAGGGCGTCGACGCCCAGTTGACCGATCGGCTTGATGAACAGTTCCGGAAAACCCGACATGATCGACGAAGCGAAAAACAGCGCCGCGGCGATCAGCATGCCGGCGCGACGGCCGAACTTCGTCGCCAGCGGACCGGCGATGGCGGCGCCGATGGCGCAGCCCAGAAGCGCGATGCCAACGGCGAGGCCGTGGAAGAAGTTTTGCTTGGTTTCGTCCCAATCGGTATGAGGGACGACGAAATTCAGATTGATCGATTGCTCGGCGCCGGAAATGACGGCGGTATCGTAACCGAACAGAAGACCGCCGAGCGCCGCGCCAATGGCGAGCCCCGCGACCAGTCCCATATTCACTTTACTTGAGGACATCCTCAAACTCCCATTTGAACGGACGATATGTCCGCCTTCCCTAACCTACGCACCGCTCACCGGATCTTTCCCCGTGTCCGGCGTTGCCGGCGCGTTTAACAAAACTCTAATTCGCCCTTGCCTTTCGTGCAAGCGTATCCATCGAAAAGAGCGATATAATTTAGTGACTTAGGCGAAAATTCGCTTGTTTTCGCGCTCAAATTGTTAACGCTATCAAAGAAACGGGGATAATGCACCGCACCATCCCCGCTCTGTTTTAGTGATTGTGCCGCGGCATCTTCTCGGCAATTCTTTTATATTTCAACGCCGGCTCCATGACCCCGCCGGTGTGCAGTTGCGAGACCGTGGCGCGATAGATTTCCTGCCAGGGCGTCATGCTCTCAGGCACCGGTGGCAAGCCATCTTTTTTGCGTGTTTCGATCACATCGGGCTCCACCAGCATGTCGCAGGTGCCGGTATTGAGATCGATGCGGATCATGTCGCCGGTCCGCAGCCAGGCCAGGCCACCGCCGACCGCCGATTCCGGCGAGGCATTCAGAATGGAAGGACTGTCGGACGTGCCCGACTGACGGCCATCGCCCAGGGTTGGCAGTGAGGTGATGCCACGCTTCAACAGGGCGTCGGGCGGCTGCATGTTGACCACCTCGGCAGACCCCGGCCAGCCGACCACGCCGGAGCCGCGGATGACGAGGATGGTGCGCTCATCGATGTTAAGCGCCGGATCATTGAGCCGATTGTGATAGTCGGTCGAGCCGTCGAAAACGACCGCCTTGCATTCGAAGACGTTCTCATTGCCCGGTTCACTGAGGTAGCGATCGCGGAATTCCTTCGAGATCACCGAGGTCTTCATGATGGCGTAATCGAACAGATTGCCCTTCAGCACCATGAAGCCGGCGCGTTCCATGATCGGCTCGGCGACCGTCCTGATCATTTCGCGGTCTTTACTGTGCTTGCCGGCATTGTTCTCGGCAATCGTCTTGCCGGTGACGGTAGCCGCAGAGCCATCGATCAGCCTGGCGTCAAGGAGTTCCGCCAGAATGGCCGGCACACCGCCGGCGCGATGGAAGCGCTCGCCGAGATACTTGCCGGAGGGCTGCATGTTGAGGATCAGCGGGATATCATGCGCCTGCATCCAGTCGGCGTCGGTAATCTCGACATCGGCGTGGCGCGCCATGGCGACAATATGCGGCTGGGCGTTGGTCGAACCGCCCGTGGCCGCCACCATGGCGATGGCATTGAGGAAGGACGCCTTGGTGAGGATCTTCGACGGCTTAAGGTCTTCATAGGCCATTTCGACGATGCGGACGCCGGTCTCGTAAGCCATCTGCCCACGCTCACGGTAAGGCGCGGGAATCGCCGAACAGCCCGGCAGGGAAAGCCCCATGGTTTCAGCGACGGCATTCATGGTCGAGGCCGTGCCCATGGTGTTGCAGTGTCCGGCCGAAGGGGCGGAGGCCAGGGCGGCATCGAAGAACTCTTCCTCAGTGATTTTACCCGCCGCAAGGGCGCGGCGCGACCGCCAGATGACCGTGCCGGAACCGACCAGTTCGCCGTCATTCCAGCCGTCGAGCATCGGCCCGCCGGACAGCACGATGGCCGGGATATCGACCGCCGTAGCCGCCATGATGCCGGCCGGAGTCGTCTTGTCGCAGCCGGTGGTCAGCACAACGGCGTCGATCGGATAACCGTGCAGGATCTCGATCAGGGTCATCATCGACAGGTTACGGTCGATGGCGGCGGTCGGGCGGCGGCAGTTCTCGAAAATCGGATGAACCGGGAATTCCATGCAGATGCCGCCGGCATCGCGGATGCCGTCACGCGTGCGCTTGGCCAGTTCCATATGGATGCGGTTGCACGGGCTGAGGTCGCTGCCCGATTGCGCGATGCCAATGATCGGCCGGCCGGAGCGCAGTTCCTGCGGCGTGATGCCGTAGTTCATGAAGCGCTCCAGGTAGAGCGCCGCCATGTCGATATGACCGGGCGCCTCGAACCATTCCTGCGAACGGAAACGACCGTTCGGCGTGGCGGGGATGCGCTTCGGCTTGTTTTCGTCGTATTTAGACATGAGAAATCTCGTTCATTATTTCGTTTTGGGGCTGACCCGCGATATCGGTCTGGAAAGTGAATAACCCGCCGGCGAGCGGTTGCTTTTGCAGGTCGTCGTTGCTTAAACCCTTGGCGGCCGTGGTGGCATAGACGGTCTTGAGGGCGGCGCCACCAAAGGCGATCTTGGTGACGTTGGAGACAGGGAATTTAACGCGGCGGATGAGGCGGCCATCGGGGGCGTAACAGTTGACGCCCCACCCAAAAAACAGCGCATTCCACACATTGCCGGCGCTATCGACCACCGGGCCATCCATATAGCCGTCGCCATGTTCGCTGGTCTCGAACTCGCCTGCATAGCAGACCGCGCTCGCCACATCGGTGAGCTTATCCTGATCGAGTTGCGCGAAGATGCGCTTGCCGGAAAGGTGGCCATCGGCGCTGAGATCAAAGGCGTAGATGATCTTTTTCAGCGTGTCGTTGTGATAGAGAGTCTTGCCGTCAGGCGAGATCGCCGGGCCATTGGTGATGACGTAATCATCGTCCATCATTTTGAGGCCGCGCGCATCATAGCGATAAAGCTTGCCGGTGGATCGCGCCTCGTCGTCGTCCATCGAGCCGAACCACAAGCGACCCTGATGATCGACATAACCGTCATTCAGGCGATTGGTCGGCAGGCCCGGCTCGACATGGGTCAGGAAGGTGAACTTGCCTGAAACGGGATCGAAATCATACAGGCCGGTCTTGCAGCCGACGATAAAGCCGCCGCGCTGTTTTGGCGCGATAAAGCCGCACGGCGACGGCGCATGAAAGGTCTGGTGACCGCCAGTGCGGATATCATAGTGATGGACGTGCTGCTTTTTGATATCGACGAACCAGACGGCATGATCCCTTGCCGACCAAACGGGCCCCTCGCCGAGGGTGGCCTTGAGGTCCCAGATACAGGTGGGTTGGAAAAGGTCGGTCATGCTTGTCTCTTTGAAAGTAAGAAACCCCACCACCATCCGTCTCCGCCTAAAGGCTACGCCGGAAGGTCCCCCTCCCCGACACATCGGGGAGGTACAAGTAAGAACTATTGCGCAGGCTTACCGCCAGCCGGCGTCGATCCAGTAGCCGTGGCCGGTGCAGAGCGCGGCGTCGTCCGAGGCCAGGAACATGGCCAGGGCGGCGACATTTTCCGGCACGATCCGACCCGGCAGACACTGCGCCTCGACGATCTGGCGTTCGCCTTCCGGCGTGTACCACTTTTCCTGGCGCTTGGTTTTCACATTGCCGGGAATAATGGTGGTGACGCGGATATTATCCGGCCCCAGCTCGCGCGCCAGGGCGCGGGTGAAGCCTTCAATGGCCGCCTTGGCAGTTTCGTACAGCACCAGATCCGGCAGCCCAAGATGCCAGGAGATCGAACCGAAATTGAGAATAGCACCACCACCGGCCGCCTTCATACCTGGCGCAATGGCGCGGGTACACATGGCCATGTGCTTGAGGTTGACGGCAATGTTGGTGTCGAAGAATTCCGATGTCACTTCGGACAGCGAATGACGGTCATCGCGTGCGGCATTATTAAGCAGGATATGCACAGGACCATCGGCCAGGATCGTGGCCAGCGTCTTTTCAAGAAGCGGCGTATCGGTCAGGTCGCATTTATGAAAAATGGGCTTGCTGCCGGTCAGGCCGGTATCGAGCGAGGCGCTGACATCATCGACCAGATCGATGAAATGCACGATGGCACCCTGACGGACAAAGCCCGTGACGAGCCCCGCGCCGATGCCAGAGCCGCCGCCGGTGATCAACACTTTGCGGCCCTTAAGACTGGGGTAGATGGCAGACGTCGCGGGGGTAGTCATGGGGGACTGTACTCACTTATGCAGGAGGTATCTTCTCAGGTATTTTTTAGGCCGTTTTTTTGTGGCTTTGGTCGCTATTGCGCGCCTTGAGCAGACCACGGTCTGCCAGGTTTTGCATCAGGTCGGCGATGCCGAAATTCCAGTGACGCGCGTCTTTGGAGGTTGTTACGCGGTTTTCCAGGCAGCCGAGTTTCGGCGACGACACTTTCACGACGTCACCTACCTTGTGAGTGAAACCACGGCCCGGCGTATCGCGGTCCTGGGTCGGCGCGAACAGGGTGCCCAGCATCAGCACGAAACCATCCGGATAATGATGCTCGCTCATCGCCTGATCGATCAGATCGAGCGGATCGCGGCTGATATCCGCCATGGTGGAACGGCCAACCAGCTCATAACCTTCCGGCCCGTCGATCTTGAGATCAAGCACGGCGGAGCGCACATCATCGATGGTGAAGTTGTCGTCGAACATACGGATGAAGGGACCGAGCGCGCACGACGCGTTGTTGTCCTTGGCCTTACCGAGCAGCAAGGCCGACCGGCCCTCGAAGCAACGCAGGTTGACATCATTGCCGAGCGTGGCGCCGACCGCGCGACCTTCCGGCGTGACGACCATGACGACTTCGGGTTCAGGGTTGTTCCAGGTCGAATCCGAACGGACACCAACCTCATCGCCCCAGCCGACTGACGACAGCACAGGCGACTTGGTGAAGACCTCAGCGTCAGGGCCAATGGCGACTTCGAGATATTGCGACCACAAGCCGTCAGCAATCAGGGCGGCTTTCAACCTGGCCGAGGCTTCCGAACCCGGCTTCACCGAGCGGATATCCCCGCCGACACGTTCCGCCAGGTCGTTGCGGATCGCCTGCGCCTTGTCGGCATCGCCGCGCGCGCGTTCTTCGATGACACGCTCAACGGCCGAAACGGCGAAGGTCACGCCGGCGGCCTTGACGCATTGCAGATCGATCGGGGAGAGAAGCTGGTTGCCGGTGCGATGCGCGGCAGAGCCGTCCTTCGTCCAGGTTTTGGAAAATTCGAAATCCTCGAAGCCGCCGAAAGGCAGTCCGCCTGCCGGCACGCCGTTTTCCGGCCAGACCTTCAGCAATTGCGAAACGGTGGGGGCGATGGCGCTCATATCGAAGACTTCGCCGTTTTTGATCATGATCGGGGTCGGGCCGTCGGCCGTTTCGATACGACCAATCAGCGTCGCTTCACGCCAGTCCACAGGCAGAAAATCCGGCATTATCTCTTATCCTTCAATGCTTGGGCGAATAACCTTATCCGCGTTTTCTCTACCCGTTTACAGCTGTTACAGACCCTTTCAGGTCACAGCCTGTTTGTTAGCGCTACCAATCTTTCACACGACATCTTATGTCAAGGGAAAATACAAATTTTCCCGCCAAGGCATATATTTTTGTAGATATCATGTGCCGGACCGGGACGCATGGGCCGATGACTGACGTTCGATTAAGGAAAAGTCCCTGACCTCACGCACAGCCCTGAACGGGTGACCGGAGCGAAGGCTTTTAATCTGATCGAGCAATAACCGTACAGACAGGCCAGCCATGTCCGATATCGGCTGGCGTACCGTTGTCAATTCCGGCCAGACACTGGAGGCCATGGCGGTATCATCGAAACCCACAACGGTGAGCTGATCCGGCACCTCAAGTCCCAGGCGATGGGCCGCAGCCACGGCGCCGGCGGCCATGTCATCATTGGAAGCGAAGATGGCTGTCGGCCGCGTCGTGTGGCTCAACAGACGTTCCGCGGCATCAAAGCCGGAGCGGTAGGTAAAATACCCCTGCCCAATGAGGTTTGTCTCGACCGCCAGTCCCGCATGGCTCATGGCTGCGGAAAAACCTTCGAACCGAATCTGGCTGGCATAGGCATTGGGGTGCCCCTTGATGAAGCCAATATGCTGATGACCCAATTCTATCAGGCGGCGCGTCATGGCGGCGGCGGCCTTGAAATCATCGATGGTGACACAGGAGACATCCGCATCCGGACGCGCCATGGCCACGCCGACGAAAGGCATCTTCATCTCCTGCAATATCTTGGCGACACGCGTTGAGTCGCTGAGCGGCGGTGACAGGATAACGCCATCACAGCCAGCGACCTTCATCTTCTCCAGCGCCACCGTGGCGCCCTCAGGGCCTTCGCAGCTTTCAATAAGCAGCTGCGCGCCACTTTGCGAGCTTTCCGACAGGATGCCGAGCAAGAACTCGCTGAGAAACGCAACGGAGGGGTTGGAATAGAGCAGGCCGATGCGCGCCGAATCCTGCGTGGCCAGGGAGCGGGCAGCCAGATTGGGCGAATAGTTCAGCGCCTCGACGCTGGCCATCACCTTGGCGCGCGTTTCCTCGCGCACGTTCTTTTCACCATTGATGACCCGGGATACCGTCATGGGAGAAACACCTACGTGGCGCGCCACATCATGGATGGTGACGATATTGCCCCCTCGCCTGCCGATCTTGCGCGCCAACCCTGTACCCCACTGCTGTTATTTGCGAATCTATAGGATGCAATCGTTTACTTGGCAAATGCCATCACCAACACAGCCTTAATCACGGAATTTTACAAGTAAAAATAATTTAGCAAACAAAAATTTGTGCACAAAAAAAGCTTGAAAAACGGTACATTATTTGACGCTATGGAGATGGCGGCCAAAAAGAGCTCGCCGCTTAAATAAACAAGGTGAGGGGAACGCGCGTGGTGAAAACCAATCTCAATCGAATCATTACATTGGCGGCGACAACGGGCCTTTTGACCCTCGCGCCTCTGGTGACCTGGGCTCAAAACACATCCCCGCACTTCGCCCGCATTTTCGGCGATCATGGCGTTCTCCAGCGTGACCAGCCGGTCAATATCTGGGGCACGGCCACGCCCAACGCCGCCCTGACCATCCGTGTGAACGGCCAGACCGCGTCTGCCACCGCCGGCGCCGACGGCAAATGGAGAACCACCCTGCCGGCCCTGACCGCCGGAGGCCCCTATACCCTCACCGTTTCCGACGGTCAGACGACGACGACGCTGAACGACATCCTGATTGGCGATGTCTACCTGTGCTCGGGCCAGTCCAATATGGAATTTCCGGCCCGCCTATCGACCGGCGCCTGGGGCGAGATCGACGCCTCAGCCAATCCGAATCTGCGCTTCGTCACTATCGACAAGGACAGCGCGGCCGCCCCGCGTGACGATCTGAAAACCGCGCCGTCATGGAAGATAGCCGGACCGAAAACCACCGGCGAGGCCTCCGCCGTCTGCTATTACATGAGCAAGGCGCTGCAAAACGAACACAAGGTGCCGGTCGGCTTTATCGCCTCAGACTGGGGGGGCACGACGATCGAAAGCTGGATCAGCCCGCCGGCCTTGCGCGCCGTGCCCGCCTTTACCGCAGGCGTGAACGACGTAGCCCAATACGCCGCCGACCCCATCAAGGCGCAGGCCGATCATGCGAAGCGGCAGGAAGCGTGGTGGGATGCCCATGATAAATCCGCAAAGGTACAGCGGGCGTGGATTTCGCCGACCTTCAACGATTCCGCCTGGCCGCACGTGAAAGCCACCGGCGGCTGGAAGGATAGCGGCAATGCCGATCTCAAGGCTTTTGACGGGGTGGTCTGGCTGCGCAGCCGCGTGACCCTGACCGCCGACCAGGCCGCCAAGGCCAATGAACTGACGCTCGGCCCGGTCAGTACCTACGATACCACCTGGATCAACGGCCAATGGGTCGGCAGCGGCAGCATCGACTGGGTATGGCGCGATTATCAGGTGCGGTCCGGTGTCTTCAAAGCCGGTGAAAATGTCATCGTTATGCGCGTCCTGGGCAGCGGCGGCCTGACCGGCAAGCCGGACATGCGCTTTGTCAAAACAAGTGACGGCCAGGCCATTCCACTCGCCGCAGACTGGCGCTACAAGACCGGCATGGCGGCCACAGGCTTGAGCATTCCCAGTGCCCCCTGGGAAGTGCCGACCAGTGTCACCACCCTTTATAACGGCATGATCGCGCCACTGGCGCCCTATACGGTCAAGGCGGTCGCGTGGTATCAGGGCGAATCGAATACCGGACGCGCGGCGGAATATCGCACGCTGCTGCCGACACTCATGGCGGACTGGCGCCAGCGCTTCTCCGCGCCCGACCTGCCGATGCTGATCGTGCAACTCTCCAGCTTCGGCGCCCCCTTAACGGCGCCCGGTGTGTCGCAATGGGCTGAACTGCGCGAGGCCCAGCGCTTGAGTGTGGACGCCGATCCGCATGCCGCCCTGATCGTGAGCCATGATTTCGGTGACCGCAGCGATATTCACCCGACTCAAAAGAACATCATCGGTGGACGTCTGGCCCGCGCCGTCGATCATCTGGCCTTCGGACAGGCCGTCGCACCGACCGGGCCCGAAGCGATCTCGGTGACGCGCGCGAACGCCGATCTGGTGATCGGTTTCCGTTATGCCGAAAGCGGCCTGAAAACCTATAGCTCGGATACCGCCATCGGTTTCGAAGCCTGCGATGCGAAGGATGTCTGCCGCTATGTCACCACCGTCGCTGATGGCCAGCGGATTGTGCTGAAAGGCGCCAATACGCCGGAAACGGTCAAGGTGCGCTACGCCTGGTCCGACGCCCCCTTCACCAATCTTTATAGCGGCGATGACCAGCCCGCCCTGCCCTTCGAACTCGGAATAAGCCAATGAAGATAAACCGCCGACACCTTCTGGCCACCGTGACAGGCGCCGCCTTTGTCGCCCCCGTCGCCGCCGAGGCTGCGCCGAAAGCGCCTTTCAAGGGCTCGTGGGAGTCGCTGGCCGAAAGCTATCAGACGCCGGAATGGTTCCGTGACGCCAAGCTCGGCATCTGGGCGCACTGGGGCCCGCAGTGCGTGCCCGAATGGGGCGACTGGTACGGCCGCCAGATGTACCAGCAGGGCAATCCCTATTACGACCACCATGTGAAAACCTATGGCCACCCGGCGCAGGTGGGGTTCATGGAGTTCATCGG